>DWVR01000007.1 GCA_019120125.1 Candidatus Phocaeicola excrementigallinarum
GGTGTTTTTTATACGAATCGACAACGGTTCGCGGACGATTTGACAAATCGGGAACGGTTTTCTGATAATGATTTTTAATGAAACGGGCCTGTCCGGAAAAGGATTTTAAGGAAAACAGGCCGTAAGAAAAGAAAATTTCACGGTCGCGGAAGGGCATGAAAAAAACGCCTAGGCGTTTTGATCAAAACGTCAAGGCGTTTTAAGTGAAACGTCAAGGCGTTTTGGATGAAACGCCCTGACGTTTTTTTTTGGGAGAGGTAATGGACTGTCAATAGCTCAATTTCACCCCTGCGAAAAACGAGCGGGGCATACCGGGACCGTATATATATCCCGAATCCCTGTCAGCTCCTTTGTCAAAGTCGTTCTGATAAGAGTTGAACAGATTCTGGACTCCCGCATTGAGTTGAAGGGTCGTGCCCTTGTACAGGTCGAAGTCATACGACACCTTGAATCCCAGGTCCATGAAAGCACAGGTCTTTTCCGTCCGGTTCGCTTCAATATAGCCGGAATGGTGTTCCACGAGCATGGAGCCTGTGTATGTTCCGGACAGTGCGACATTCAACGGCTTTATGGGCGTATAAATCATGGTGAAATAACCATAAGTGTCAGGGGTGCGGAACATTCTTTTCTCTTCCGCCACTCCTCCGTCGTCCCATGAACGGGCTTTCTTGTATTCGGCGTTCTGAAGGGTGAATCCGGCCTGCAGTTGCCATTTGTTACGCCAGGCAAGTTTCCCTTCCAACGTCATGCCATATACGTTTGCTCCATCCTCATTGCCCCGTTCCAGTATGATGACACCGTTTTCCTTGCCGATCTCAGTGAGGGCGAACACGTCGTCTATATCGGTGAAAAAGCCCTCTATGAGAAGATTTCCCTGCCAGTCACCCCAACTGTGGTACATATCCGCCGATACACTCAGGCTTTGCGACTTTTCCTCTTCAAGATTGTCGGCCAGCCGGATTATGGATACCGTTCCGCCCACATTCTCGATATGAAGGTCCTCGTCAAAGACTTGCGGGGCACGGAATCCGAACGAGTAGCTTGCGCGCAGGTTGATATTCTCGTTCGGGTTGAAACGGATGTTCGCACGGGGACTGAACACCGGCTTTTCGAGCATGCTGTGCCAGTCAAGACGACCGCCGACCAGAATCCCCCACCTGTCGTTCTTCCATTCGTTTTGCGCGAATACGCTTCCTATCTTCGCTTTCTGCGATATGAACCTGTCATATCCCCATTGTGAGTCCTCAAGGTTTTCCTGATTGTATTCCGCTCCGGCGGTAAAGTCGGCAGGCATAAACAGGCACCTGGCGGCATGATATACATATTGGGAGCCGACCACAAAGGTCAGGTCCTTCGTCGCCCCGTACGCGTTAGGGTCTTGTCCTCCTCCGTAATAACTTTCCCTGTCAATGTGTTGCGCCGATGCGAACACACTCATACGGTGCTTTTCATCAGGACTGAAATAGTCGTACTTGACGCCTCCGGTATTGATGCTGTGCCGTACCTGTTCCGCTATGTTCGCCTCGTGCGCCGGACGGTCGAGCAAGTCGCCGCCCCTTCTGTATTCTTGAAGATGATGGTATTCAAGGGTCAGTTTTGAATAGGTGCCCGTCTTGATGTACGAACGCATGCCCAATGTCTGGCTTTTGAGCTCGGGAAGTTCGGTGAATCCGTCACCGTCGTGGTCATACCCGGCCCTTTCCCTGTTTTGTCCGAACACGGCAATGCCCATTTTGCGGTCATCAGTGACCAGCGACGCATTGAGCGTCGTGTTGTTGTCAAAAGCCGCCCCGTCGCCAACGCCGGTCAGGGTATGTGATATCTGGGCGGAATTCCTCGTCGGCTCCTTGGTGATGATGTTTATCGTTCCGGCAATGGCAGACGAGCCGAAAAGGGCGGAGCCTCCTCCCCTCATCACTTCCACGCGTTCAATCATATTGGCGGGAAGCTGCTCAAGACCGTACACGCCTGAGAGTGCGGTGAAAATAGGACGTGAGTCAATGAGAATCTGAGTATACGGACCGTCAAGGCCGTTTATCCGCACTTGCTGAAAGCCACAATTCTGACAGTTGTTCTCTACCCTCACACCGGGTTGGAAGTTCAGTCCCTGTGCCAGGTTGCAAGAATTCGTGTATTCAAAAGTCTTCATGTTCATCACATTCACGAGAGTAGGGGCCATGCGGCGCGTGGTCTCGCTTCTATTGGCCGAAACCACCACTCCCTCCAAGGAAATCATATCCTCTTCAATCTCGAAGTTTATTTCCAGGGTTTTTCCTTTCTTCAGGCTCACTTCGCGGGTTATGGTCTTATATCCTATGGCGGAAACTTTTATTGTGAAATTCCCTTCAGGAAGGTTGATCAGATGGTAGTGCCCGGTCGCATCCGTTGTGGTGCCTATGGTGGTCCCTTGCAGCATGACTGTGATGTAGGGAAGGTGTTCGTCCGTGTGTTTGTTTACCACATGCCCTACGATGTTCGCGTCTGAATCTTTTACTGGATATTCGTATGAATAAGATAGCCGGGGGAACAATGTGAGCATTGCCCCCAACAATATAATATATAATGGTTTCATTTGTCTTATAAGGTTGTCTTGATTTGAAAAAGCATATAATGGCTCTTTCCCTGCCGAACGACGGGGAAGTCATATTCACTTAATTGCATCAAGACAAGGCGGGAGGAGCACGCAGGGAAAGAGTTCCACGCGTCATGGCTATAATGTCGGACAATGCCGGAAGAAGTATTATCCTGACAAGAAAAAGCCATAGTACCGGCATGAACGGTGACTGAAGGTCACCGGATGTCAGTATGTTTGATAAAAAGAATATTGTTTCAAGACTTTGTCTGGAATGGGTATGTTCGCCCGTACTGATATGGGAATGCACGATAATCACCCCGTTTATCACATGGGTGTGACTGAATAGAGTAACGCTTCCTAAATGTACGACAAATACCAGTAGAAAGAAAAACCGGAAAAAAGCGATATGTTTCTTTTCTTTTGCCAATCAAATACCAGTCAGTTATATCTTTTGATTTTTGAGGGGGCAAAATTAGCGAAATTTCTGTTACAATGCAAATTCCCATTCTCCCCCTCAGCCACAGGCTACAGGAGAATATCCTCCAGCGGCTTACGCTTCTTTTCCGGGACAGCCGCATCCGCGGCATAGCCCACCGGAACCATTACCACCGGCTCCACCCCGGAAGGCAGGCCGAGCGCCCCACGGCAAAGCGCCACATCGAAATTGCATACCCAGCAGGTGCCCAGGCCCACTTCCGTGGCCGCCAGACACAGATGTTCCACCGCGATGGCCACATCAATGTCTGCATGGTCCTTGCCGTCGGCCGGACGGTGCCACGACTCCCGATGGTCGGCACAGGCCACAATGATACACGGCACATCCGCCATCCATTCGCGCGGATAGGCCTTTTTCAGTTCCGCAAGTCTGCCGCTGTCCGTCACGACGGCAAAACGCCACGGCTGGAAATTGACCGCCGACGGGGCCAGTCTCACACACTCCATCACGTAATCCAGCTTGGACTGTTCCACCGGATCCGTGAGATAACGGCGCACCGAATGGCGCGCCTTGACCAAATCAAGCATCTTCATAAAAGTAAACATTTATCGTCAGACAAAAAGCGCAGGGATACAGGAGGCTTTCATCACCCCTGTACCCCTGCGCGGAAAATATCCGGATCTAGGCGGCCAGCAACAGGATAAGCAGCTGCGCCGTAAGGATTCGCAAGAACATTGTCAACGGATAGACCGTAGAGTAACCTACCGCCGGAGCATCGTTGCCCGATGTCTGGTTGGCATACGCCAGCGCGGGAGGGTCGGTGTTGCTACCGGCGATAAGACCCATCAGCGTGAAGTAGTTGACACGATAATGCCACCGCGCGATGGCACCGATGACTATCAGCGGAATAAACGTGATGAGGAAACCGATGAGCACATACAGCAGACCGTCGCCTTCGACCACCGTCTGCACGAAGTTCGCGCCCGCCTTGATTCCCACACTCGCCAGGAAGAGCACAAGTCCCACCTCACGCAGCATCAGGTTGGCGCTCATGGTGGTGTAGGTGACCAGCTTCACCTTGTAGCCGAAACGGCCTATCAGGATAGAGATGATCAGCGGACCGCCGGCCAGACCCAGCTTCACCGGTGTAGGTATGCCCGGAATGGCGATAGGCAGGCTTCCGAAAAGAATACCGCAAAGGATTCCGGCGAAAATGGTCACGATGTTCGGATGGTCCAGACGCTTCAACTGGTTACCCAGCAGTCCGGCCACACGCTCGATGGCATCCTGAGGACCGACCACCATCACGCGGTCGCCCACCTGCAGGCGCAGCTGACGCGAGGCGAAAAGGTCCATACCCGAACGGTTGACACGGGTGACGTTCACGCCATACATACTGCTGAAGTGGATCTCTCCCAGCGTCTTTCCGTTTATGCTGGGCTGTGTCACCAGGATACGGCGTGACACCATCGTCTTGTCCTGCTGGTTGGAGATGTCCCACTCCTGATCTACTTTCGGACCGATGAACGCGACAATCGCCTCCGCGTCGTCCTCCGCGCAAATGATGTACATGCGGTCTCCCATCTGAAGTTCCGTCTTATAGTCCGGGATGAACATATGGCCTTTACGGATGATGCGAGAGCAGACAAAGTCGCGCGCCAGGAAGCGCTGCACCTGTGCGAAAGTCTTTCCGGGCAACGCCTCGTTGTGCATTTCCAACGAAAGGGAGAACGGTTTGAGATGCGGATTCGCCTCCTCACGCTGCTGGATCTCTTCCGCCTCACGGTCGGTGTCGATGCGGCAGATGTAGCGGATAAGGATCATGGAAAGGATGATACCCATCACACCCAACGGGTAGGCGCAGGCATAGCCGAGGGCGATTTCAGGACCGTCGTAGCTCAGCTGCTGCAAAGCCTCGTTGGCGGCACCGAGTCCCGGGGTGTTGGTCACGGCCCCGCAAAGGATACCCACCATCATCGGAAGCTCCACGCGGCCCTGAAGCCCGTAGTAGCAGACCAGCGCCACCACAATGTTCATCGCCACAATACCCATGGCAAGCAGGTTGAGCCTGACACCGCCTTCCTTGAAGGATGAGAAGAAAGAGGGACCTACCTGCAGACCGATGCAGTAGACGAACAGGATAAGTCCGAAATCCTGCAGGAACGAAAGAATGGCCGGATTTCCGGTAAACCCTAAGTGTCCGACCAAGATTCCCGCGAACAGCACAAAAGTCACTCCGAGCGAGACGCCGAAGATCTTAATCTTTCCCAACAACACTCCCAGCGAGATGACAAACGCATACAGCACCACGATATGGGCAATGGAGTCGGGATTCGTCAATAAATCTTGAAGCCAGTTCATAATATTAAATTTTAAATTCTGACGACAAATGTAACCAATTTAAGACAACAAGACAAACTTTTCATGCACAATATGCGGATATTGTGACAGGAAAGCACCGGAAAAAGACAACAGGACCGGAAAAAGAGGGCATGTCGGATTAAAAAAAGAAAACGCGGGGACACAAAGACAGAGAGAGAGCCTTTATCTTAAAGCGATAAAATAAAGGCTCTGTGTGTCTTTGTGTCCCCGCGTTCCAGGGCAGTCCGGATCTCTCCGGCTGAATGTCCTATGCTGGCTTACCAGATGTCCACCCGGTTCTCGGGAGCCACATACAGGGAATCGTCAGGAGTGATGTGGAACGCGTCATACCATGCCTGGATGTGCGGCAACGCGCCGTTCACACGCCATCTGCCGAGAGAGTGAGGGTCGGACTTGGTATATACGCGGATCTGCTCGTCGCGGATATTTCCGGCCCAGAGGGTAGCGTAGGCAAGGAAGAAACGCTGTTCGGGAGTGAATCCGTCCTTCACTTCCAGCGGGGCGTCCTTCGTGGCGTTCCGGAAGGCCAGGTATGCCACGTTCAGTCCTCCGTGGTCGGCGATGTTCTCGCCCAAGGTGAGCTGTCCGTTCGCCTTCAGGCCCGGAAGCACCTCGATGTTGTTGAAGAAGTCGACCATCACCTGCGCACGTTCCTTGAAGCGGTCCGCGTCGCCTTCCGCCCACCAGTCGGTCAGGTTACCGTTCTTGTCGAACTGGCGGCCCTGGTCGTCGAACCCGTGAGTCATCTCGTGGCCGATCACCACACCAATGGCACCGTAATTGGCCGCGTCGTCCGCATCCATATTGAAGAACGGCGGCTGGAGAATGGCTGCCGGGAAGCAGATCTCGTTGGTCGACGGATTGTAGTATGCGTTGACGGTCTGCGGAGTCATCAGCCACTCGTCCTTGTCCACCGGCTTTCCGATACGGCCCATCATGTCGTTATATCCCCATTCAGAGGCACGGCAGACATTCGCCCAATAGGAATCGTTCTTGACCTCAAGGTTGGAATAATCCTTCCACTTGTCCGGATAACCTACTTTCACATGGAAAGCGTCCAGCTTCTCGTGAGCTCTCACCTTGGTGCTGTCGCTCATCCACTCCTGCGCGTCGATGCGCTCACCCAAAGCCACCTGCAGGTTCTTCACCAGCTTCACCATGCGTTCCTTGGCAGCCGCAGGGAAATATTTCTCCACATACATCTCGCCGACAAGCTCACCCAACATACCGTTTACGGAATTCACGGCACGCTTCCAGCGCGGCTGGTTCACCTGACGTCCGGACATCACCTTGCCGTAGAAATCGAAACGTGCGGCCACAAAATCATCGCTCAGGCAAGAGGCAGCCGCGTCGAGCAGGTTGTATTCCAGATAAGAGACATGTTTCGACACAGGAAGCGCATTGACCAGTCTGGCCACTTCCTTGACCGGCTCAACCTGCTCCACATTCAGTTCGGCGGGAGCCTCGATGCCCAATGCCTTCACATACGCGTCCCAGTCGATGCCCGGAATCTGCTTCTTGAGCTCGGCGAAAGTCATCTTGTGATAGTTCGCTTCCGGATCACGGAGCTCGACAACATTCTTGGAGGCCTTGGCGATGGCGGTCTCTATTTCCATCACGTCATCCGTCTTCCGCTGTGCGTCGGCCTCAGAGAATCCGGCCAGCGTGAACAGTTTCGCGATATATTTCCTGTACTCCTTGCGGACATTCTCCGTAATGCTGTCCGTATCCAGATAATATTCCTTCTGTCCCAAATTGATGCCGCCCTGATGCATCTGGAAAATGTTGACGGCGCTGTTTTTCGGATCGGCATACACATAGCTTGAAAAATAAGTGCCGATTCCGTTCCGGCGGTACATCTCGGCTGACATCGGGATAATCTGGTTCTTGTCGCTCAAGGCCGCGATCCTGTCGAGCAACGGCTTGACAGGAGCCGCGCCCTGCTCATTGAGCGTCACGCTGTCCATTGCCATATTATAAAGGTCGCCGATTTTCTGCGCCGCGGTACCGGCCTCGTTCTGCTGTGCCGCAAGACTCTCTATCAGCTCACGCAACTGCTTCTGGTTGTTCTCGGCCAACAGGTCGAACGTGCCAAAACGGGAATATTCGGCTGTCAGAGGATGCGCGTCGTTCCATCCGCCACACGCGTAACGGAAAAAATCCTGACCGGCGGATACGGTAGTGTCCATGTTCGCCAGATCGATTCCGGAAGTATTCCCGGCTTCTTTCTGTCCGCCGCAGCTTGTCAGCACGGAAAATGCCAAGGCAGCCACGGCCAAATAATTTTTCTTGTCCATAAGTCTTTAATATTTAAAGTGATCATTCTTTCAGTTCTTCCAGTCCGATAGAAGCGTTCTCCCACTCTTCCTCTATCGCGGCAATCTCCCTCTTCAACTGCTGGTGCCGCTCGTAGAGCTTCATGTCGGACGCGCCTTCCGGAGTGGCCATACGGCCTTCCAGCTCAGCGACCTGTGCTTCCAGCTTTCCGATTTTCTCCTCACAGTCGGCCACCAGCTTCTCCAGTCTACGGATCTTCTTGTTCTGTTCCTTGCGTGCCTCGTACGAAAGCTTGTTGTCGCTGGTTGCCCCTTCCTTGTTCTTGTCCTCCACCGCCGCGGGCGATTTGGCCAGCTGCAGCTCGTCCAGGCTCTCCATCTTCTTTTTCTCCAGAAAATCATAGATGCCGCCGATATGCTCCTTCACCACACCGCCACCGAACTCATACACTTTCGTCACCAGTCCGTCGAGGAACTCACGGTCGTGCGACACCACAATGGCCGTCCCGTCAAATTCCCGGATGGCCTCCTTCAGCACATCCTTCGAGCGCATGTCCAGATGGTTGGTCGGCTCGTCAAGTATCAGCAGGTTGACCGGCTCCAGAAGCAGGCGGATCATCGCCAGACGGCTCCGCTCTCCGCCGGAAAGCACCTTCACCTTCTTCTCGGAAGCCTCTCCTCCGAACATGAAGGCACCAAGTATGTCACGGATCTTCAACCGGATATCCCCTTTCGCCACCCGGTCGATGGTATCGAACACCGTTATACTCTCATCCAGCAGCTGCGCCTGGTTCTGCGCGAAATAACCGATCTGAACGTTATGCCCGATGGTGAGCTTCCCCTCATAGGGTATCTCTCCCATGATACATTTCACCAGCGTGGACTTACCCTCACCGTTCCTGCCCACAAAGGCCACCTTCTCCCCGCGCCGGATGGTCAGGTCCACATCGTGGAACACGACATGACTGCCGTATGCCTTCTTCACATTCTCACAAATCACAGGATAATTGCCCGAACGGACAGCGGGAGGGAATTTCAGACGCAGGCTGGAATTGTCCTCCTCATCAATCTCTATGGGAACAATCTTCTCCAGCTGCTTGATGCGGCTCTGCACCTGCACGGCCTTCGTGGCCTTGTAACGGAAACGCTCGATGAAATCTTCCGTATCCTTTATCTCTTTCTGCTGGTTCTCATACGCACGCAACTGCTGTTCACGGCGTTCCTTGCGCAACACTACATATTCATCGTAGGGAACCTTATAGTCATAGATACGCCCGCATGAGATCTCGATGGTACGGTTGGTGACATTATTGATGAACGCCCGGTCATGGCTCACCAGCACGACTGCTCCGGGACTTGTTTTCAGGAAATTCTCCAACCATTGGATACTTTCAATGTCCAGATGGTTGGTAGGCTCGTCAAGCAACAGCACATCGGGACGGCCCAACAGTATCTTCGCCAGCTCGATACGCATACGCCAGCCTCCGCTGAACTCTGAGGTAGGACGGTCGAAATCAGCTCTTGAAAAGCCCAGTCCCATCAACGTCCGCTCGATCTCCCCTTTATAGTTCGTTCCTCCCATCATCAGAAAACGGTCGTTCTCATGAGTGAAACGGTCAATCAGGGCATGATATTCCTCAGATTCATAATCCGTGCGTTCCGCCAACTCCTGGTTCATCCGCTCCAGATTCTTCTGCATCTCGAATATGTGGCTGAAAGCGGTCTCCGCCTCTGCCATCACGGTACGCGTGTCACTGAGCACCATCACCTGAGGCAGATAACCCACAGTAACACCACGCTGGACGGCTACAGTCCCTTCGGTAGGATGCTGGATCCCAGCAAGAATCTTCAGCATGGTCGATTTTCCGGCACCGTTTTTCCCTACCAAGGCAATACGGTCTTTCTTGTTTATCACAAACGAGACGTCCTGAAACAAAGGCGTCGCTCCGAATTCTACTTTCAGTCCTTCTATTGAAATCATAAAAAATGCCCTTCAGCTTTACAAAGTGCTGCAAAGGTATAACTTTTCAAGATACAATGCTCCAAACACCCCTGTTTTTTGATCCGTTGACCGACACAAAAAAGGCGGACTTTCCAGTCCGCCCTTCCTGAATTATAGTTGGAAATGAATGTCATTTGCAGTTACCGGCGCAACGAGGCTTGATCTGCTTGAAGAAGTCATTGCCCTTGTTGTCCACCAGAATGAATGCCGGGAAGTCCTCCACTTCAATCTTCCAGATGGCTTCCATGCCCAGTTCCGGATATTCCACGCATTCAATGCTCTTGATGTTGTTCTGTGCCAGAATGGCAGCCGGTCCGCCGATAGAGCCCAGATAGAATCCTCCATGCTTCTTGCAGGCATCCGTCACAGCCTGACTACGGTTACCCTTAGCCAGCATGATCATGCTGCCTCCATGACTCTGGAACAGGTCCACATACGGGTCCATACGTCCGGCAGTGGTCGGGCCCATCGAACCGCAGGCCATTCCTTTCGGCGTCTTGGCAGGACCCGCGTAATAGATCGGATGATCCTTGATATACTGCGGCAGATCCTCACCACGGTCCAGACGCTCTTTCAGTTTGGCATGAGCGATGTCACGTCCTACAATAATTGTTCCGTTCAGTGACAGACGGGTCGCTACCGGATATTTGTCAAGTTCAGCCAGAATTTCTTTCATCGGACGGTTCAGATCAATCTTCACAGCATTGCCTTCACCTGCCTGACGCAATTCTTCCGGAATCAGTTCACCCGGATTTGAATCCAGCTTTTCAATCCAGATACCGTCTTTATTGATCTTGCACTTGATATTACGGTCTGCAGAACAAGAGACGCCTAATCCTACCGGACAAGAAGCGCCATGACGAGGCAAGCGGATGATACGCACGTCGTGCGCATAATACTTGCCGCCGAACTGTGCGCCCAGACCTATCTTATGCGCTTCTTCGAGCACTTGCTTTTCCAGTTCAACATCACGGAACGCACGGCCGTATTCATTACCTGTAGTCGGCAAATTGTCATAATAGTGAGTCGAAGCCAGCTTCACGGTCAACAGATTCTTTTCTGCGGAGGTGCCACCGATTACGAAAGCGATGTGATAGGGCGGACAAGCGGCCGTACCAAGAGTCTTCATCTTTTCTACAAGGAAAGGCACCAATGTGGCCGGATTCAGGATGGCCTTTGTCTCCTGATACAGATATGTCTTGTTGGCAGAGCCACCACCCTTCGTCACGCACAAGAAATTGTATTCCATACCTTCTGTCGCTTCCAGATCAATCTGAGCCGGAAGATTACAACGGGTATTCACTTCTTCATACATGCTTAGCGGAGCGTTCTGCGAATAGCGGAGATTATTTTCTGTATATGTTTTGTAAACACCCAGCGACAAGGCCTCTTCATCGCAATAGCCAGTCCATACCTGTTGTCCCTTTTCGCCATGAATGATTGCCGTACCGGTGTCCTGACAGAATGGAAGTACACCTTTGGCCGCCACTTCCGCATTACGCAAGAAAGTAAGAGCTACATACTTGTCGTTCTCGCTGGCTTCAGGATCATGCAGAATCTTAGCCACTTGTTCATTGTGCGAACGGCGCAACATGAACGAGACATCATGGAATGCGGCGTTGGCCATTGCGGTAAGACCTTCCTTTTCAACTTTCAGGACAGGTTTTCCTTCAAACTCGCTGACAGACACATAGTCTTTTGTAAGCAGATAGTATTCAGTCGTATCCTCTCCATGCTCGAACATCGGCTGATACTTGAATTCGGGTGTTGCCATAATAAATCGAATTAAATGTTAGTTATCGTGAGACAAAGTTACAAATATTATCGGATTCTCCCCTTAATCCTGATGAAAAGATTGTCGCTGAACCGATTATTTATGATTCTTTTCCGAAAATCATTCGCCCAAGGCACGGAGCAGCTCTTTCTGCAATTCGTCCACTCCCGGAAAACCCACATATCTCCGCTGCAGCTTTCCGTCATGACTGATAACCAGATAGGCCGGAATGGCAGTAATGCCATACGCGGCACAGAGGTATTTCCACTGGTTTTCCGTAAGACGGTAATGCACGCCGGTCATTTCCGCCAGATCGGCTTTCCACAAATGCTCCGGAGAAGAAGGTCCCGTAATATACACATACACCACATCCTTGCCCTCAAGGTTTTTCTTCAAAGGCTGGATGGCTTTCATGCTTTTCTTGCAGGGTCCGCACCAGGTGGCCCAGAAATCTATCAGGACGGCATGTCCTTTCTGTGAGGAAATGATTGCCGGCAGAATATCCGCACCGGCAACCGATGCGTCAATCCCGGCCACCACGGCTTCCTTCATCGATTCACTCCGGGCCACACTCACACGCATATCCTTCTCCTTCAGCAGAATATAGTCACGGATTTCCCCAATCTGTACCTTCTCCAGCTGTTTTCTGTCATCGGAAGTCAACGAAGCCGTATTCGCCAGCCGCTCACATACAGGTCTGACCAGTTCCACGTCAGCCTTCACCTTATCCGCTATCGCCTCGTTGTGCATCAAACCATTCTCCACAACCTGATAAGCCTTCAGCGCAGGAGAATTCCTGCCGGAAGCCATCTCCGTATTGATAAGCTCCGCCGCCCCGTCGAACCAGGCTTTCTGCCTCTTGCGGTAATGACTTTTCAGCAGACGCGAGGCGGACATGCTCAAGCGCGGCAGACTGACATACATGGTAAATTCCTCGCCGGGAACCAGCATGACGCATTGTGAGGCTTCATTGACGTGAAGAACGGCCAGAGTAGGCTGAAGCAGATCCGCCTCAAAATGAAAAGAACCGTCCTGATGTACATGCACATTCTCTTTCCACGGCGTAGGGAATATTCCATCACTGAACTCCACAAACGCGGAAAGTTCCATATCGGGTTCATATCCCAGCATGTATCCGTTGACGATGGACTTTCCCACCGAGAAACCGGGTTCCGGCAGTTCGTTATCCCTGACAGGCTTGTCCATCGTCAGAAACGCAGGCACATACACGTAGGGTTCTTTCCGACTCAGCTGTATCCCCCAGATACGCCACCCTGTCTCCGGTTCCACAAAATCCACTTCATGCACGTCGGAAGGGACAGGAGCGAACGAAAGCACTACATTCAGTCGCCCGCTTTCAGGAATCAGTTCCGGCTCCGTAATGCCGTCAATCGAAACGACTCCAGCCTCCCTCAGGCGTACAGCTCCCTTGTCCGTATTCAGACAGGTTTCCGACGAGATCACAGCCGGAGTACCGGGATCGCCATACATCACAGCATCCACCTGGGTCTGCTCATCCGTAAGTATGATTTTCCTGATTTCTATCGCGGCGGTATTGGCTGTGACGAAACCAGGACAATCCACCACCCTCTTTCTGCTG
The DNA here is from genome assembly GCA_019120125.1 of Candidatus Phocaeicola excrementigallinarum. Classification (GTDB taxonomy): domain Bacteria; phylum Bacteroidota; class Bacteroidia; order Bacteroidales; family Bacteroidaceae; genus Phocaeicola; species Phocaeicola excrementigallinarum. The sequence continues at coordinate 13,046 of DWVR01000007.1, forward strand.
TTCTGAGCCTCTGCCGTCAAAGTCAGCAGACAGAACAGACAGACACTCCATATATAATATTTTGACATATCCATCATATCTTCTTTATCCAAATCAAAGCAAGCCTTGCAAACGTCCTATCAGTTCGTTGCCAAGCTCGGTCTTCACTTTAATGTGCTCAAGCACCGCTGTTACGAAAGGATTGCTCTCGAACGCACCACGCACTTCCTCAAAATCACGCTTCTGTTCTTCCCGGCTTCCGTCCGCGCCGAATCCGGTCATGGAAGTCAGCGAGAACTCTTTCTTCGCATCCTCATACACCAGCCGGTCAAGTCCCACCACGGCTTCCTGCCATTGCCTTACAATAGAGACCACGTCCTTTGCGGTAATGGTTTCCGGATTCAGATGATAATATTCCAGAATCTTCCCGTAGGCCCACGTCCATTCATACGTGTAATAATTGGCGTGCATCTCGGCAAACCGTGAATGAATCTCGTCGACCGTAGTCAGTGTTCCCTTCTCGATTTCATCCATCAGACGTTCGATCTCACTTTTCGGAGCAATCAGTCCTGAGATATCCACCCATTCGCCCGTTCCGACAGCTGTATCGGGCAGCAGACGGCGGCGGATTTCCTCATCCGTCTTGAACTCTGTCACCTCCAGGCGCTTGATGATGGAATTCCCCAAAAACTTATGAATGGCCGTCTCATAGAAACGGATACCGTTGTTCAGGGATGAGTTCTTGATCTTGGCACTCTGATAAGAATAGATCTCAGATGTCTCGCCGGAGACTCTTGCCAGTTCCTTCAGGATATTCCGCCCCTTCATCATTTTCTGAATCGTATACGGACTGAGCAGGTTGTAATTGATCTGGTCCAGACGGTGGGGATCCTTGCGCAAGTCACGCTTCGGCCATTTCTGCGCGTCGCGGATGGTGCCGACACTCCTCAGATTCACTCCAGGCACAAGATATGTCGTATTCTTGTCCTCTATCAGATAGGAAAAAGGAAGATTGGACGTGTCAGGATGAGCCACATGACGCCCCATCACCAGTGAAAAGGCTCCGATACGGGCAGGCCACAGGATATAAGAGTCGGAAGTGGTCTTGGCTCCACGCTCCAAAGCCCCCTGATGGATAGGTCCCAACTTATACATGTGGTTGCTCTGGTTTGAACCGGACCCGGCGTTCATGAACGAGAACATTCCGGCAATCAGCAAAGTGGACTTGTGGTGTGTCACCGTAAACGGACCCGCAAAGATGGCACAAGCCTCACCGTTCTCTTCCTGACAGTTGCTGAAGAACAACGAATCGGAGGCTGAATAGGTATGCCCCAAATGACATGCCTGCCCCACAAAACAACGTGTCAGCATGGTGCCGTCCTCCACATGCGAGCCGCTGGAGATAATGAAATCGTCACAGATCACTCCATAACCGATATGCACCGGCGCATGCCGATTGCTGTTCACGCTTCCGTTCTTCAACCGGCCCGCTCCTTCTATCTGACAATAATCGCCGATCCGCACATTCTTTATATATCCCGAATTGACAATCGTCACGTGACTTCCGATGGACCCCATCTCCGAAGCGTTTTCCTCCGCATAATCCTCCACAATCCGCTTCATCCTCTCAATCAATGCCGGACGATGACGGTATAACGCCATGATATATGCCTGATGCGCCGACAGACGGTCGTGAATATAGACCTCACGCCCACCGGTCTCGTTCAACACAGACACCTCCACTCCGTTTCCGAAGCGGCTCCGCCCGTCCACCAGAATGATGTCGACATTCTCGATGAAAGTATGGTCACCGATTTCATAATTCGCAAGATAGTTCTTTACATTCTCAATATAACAGTTGTCCCCTACCACTATATTATATAATGTAGCATAATACAACCCCGAATGTTTCGTGATTCCTCCTGCCAGCTTGAACTCTTCATCAAAACGTCCCAGCCAGACCGGCCCCGAAAAACGGATATGATGAATATAATCGGTACGGAAACCGTCTGTCACCTTCACATCATTCCAGTCGGATGCGATGCAATGCTGCGATTCCAACCGGAATATCTCTTCAGCCGTAAGTGAACGATATTGTCTCATAGCTTTATTCTTCGTCATAAGTCTGATACAGAAAATCATTATAAGGATACTTCTGCACATGCAGCTGCCTTACCTTTTTATATAATAAGGAACGGAACTCCTCCAGATTGGTCTTCTCGCGTGCGGAAATGAAGATGCAGTTGTCATTGAGCTTCGCCATCCACGTGTGCATCAGCTCTTCAAGCGTAATGTTTTCCTTCGTCCTGGGGGTCAGATCGTCTTCCGCCTTTTCCACATAAGTATACGCGTCGATCTTATTGAATACAATCATGGTCGGCTTTCCGCCTGCCCCTATATCCGCAACGGTCTTGTCGACCACCTGGATCTGTTCCTCAAAGTCCGGATGGGAAATGTCCACCACATGCACCAACAGGTCCGCCTCACGCACCTCGTCCAATGTCGACTTGAACGAATCGACCAGATCGGTAGGCAGTTTCCGGATAAATCCGACCGTATCCGACAACAGGAAAGGCAGGTTCTCGATAATCACCTTACGCACGGTCGTATCAAGAGTGGCGAAAAGCTTGTTTTCCGCAAACACGTCACTCTTGGCCAGCAGATTCATCAACGTGGATTTTCCCACATTGGTATACCCCACAAGCGCCACACGGATCAGACGGCCACGGTTCTTGCGTTGTGTTGATTTCTGCGTATCAATCTCGGCCAGACGCTGTTTCAGCAACGACATACGGTTCAGGATGATACGGCGGTCCATCTCCAACTGCGTCTCACCCGGTCCGCGGAGTCCCACCGAACCTTTTCCTCCTCCGGCACCGGATCCACCTCCCTGACGTTCCAGGTGGGTCCACAACCGTTGCAGACGAGGCAGCATATATTTATATTGTGCCAGTTCCACCTGAGTCTTCGCATTGGCAGTCTGTGCCCGCATCGCAAAAATATCAAGAATCAGTGAGGTACGGTCCAGAATCTTCACACTCAGTTCCTTTTCGATATTCCGTATCTGTTTGGCAGAAAGCTCGTCATCGAAAATCACCATCCCGATCTCGGTTTCCTCACTTTCGTTCTGCATTTCCAGATATTCCTTTATTTCCTGCAGTTTCCCTTTGCCGACATACGTAACCGAATTGGGCGAATCCAGTTTCTGTGTAAACCGCTTCACCACTTCCGCTCCCGCCGTCTCCGCCAGGAAAGCCAGTTCGTCAAGATACTCGTTAGTCTTGCGTTCATTCTGGGTCTGGGTAATCAGACCCACCAGCACAGCCTTTTCAGTCTGCGCGTCAGATATGACAAATTCCTTCATTCTGTATAGTTGTATTTCGAAACCACGCAAATATAAACAGTTTTTTCCTGAAAAACAAAACAAGGGAATCCTCCGGCCTGCAAAAAACCGTTTTTTCGGAAAACGGACAATATCACATAAAAAACCGCCTCAAAATGAGGCCGGAATCCGGCACTGCATCTTGAGGCGGCAATATATAAGGTCCTCTCCCCATTACAGGAAGAAACTCTTTAAACAAATTACATCATAGGAACCGGCGGAGTGGCCACTTCATTGATCTGATCTGCAGAAATACCCTTGTTCGCGGATGTCTCACATTCAGGGATACAGAAAATCATGATTCCTGATTCCGGAGCAATGTCCTCGTAAGTCACGTTTGCAGAGAAGTTGGCTCCCTTACGCACGATCGGCTTCTTCAGGCGAAGAATATCGAACATGGAGAAACCTTCACCCCAAAGTTCTATACGGCGCTGGAACCACACTTCATCAATGAAGTCCTCCAACGAGGAAGCGGCACAAGTGTAGTTCGGGTCACGGTAAGTTTTCAAGAAGCTTTCCAATACACTTTTTCCTGCCGCTACGCCCTGAGAACGTGCCAAAGCCTCAGCCTTGATAAGCAACATCTCTTCCACACGCATCAGCGGCCAGTCCTGAGAGTTCTCGGTGTTCAGCACCACACCTGCTTCCGGACCGAATTTCACATTGGTATAAGGCAGATAACCCAGATATTCACCGAGAATCGGACCGTCGCTGCCGTATGCCTTGTTCAACGCCTCCGACTGAAGGTCTTCATCCACCCACCAGGTCTTGCGCACGTCTGAAGCGGGAATGCGGTTCCACAGGTTGACGTTAAGACGCTTGTAGACTGTGTTCGTTCCGGTACCCGTAGTATAACCGTTTCCGGTCAGCGAGCAGAGGTGCGACGGCCAGTTGATGATACCGGTCGTAACCACATCGTTGTTGCTTGTGATGACCGATCCCCAGATCCACGAAGAGGCGCTGGCGTCATTGAATGAAGGCACAGACACTTCATCCATGGAATACGGTGCGTAACCCTCCATAGCCGCATCCGCGTCGGCCGCAGCCTCGGCATAGTTGCCCAACAGCATATTGGCGCGGGCACGCAGGCCATGAGCCACTTCAGCCGTAATCTGGGCCGCATCCTGACGGGAAATCGGATAAGCCTCCAGATATTCCACAGCCTGGTTCAGGTCGGCCATGATCAGATCGTACACAGCCTGCACTGTGGCACGCGGATTGTTGTTGGCCTCATCCACTGTAGTCTTTTCCGTAATGATCGGCAATCCCAGTGACTGCTCGTGACCCTGATAGGTGAACTGGTAAGTCTGGATCAGCTGCAGATAGTCGAAAGCGCGTGAAGCCAGTGCCTGACCGATATAGTTGGCGATTTCGTCCACTCTCTCCTCTTCCGTATAGTCCGCATACATCTTTGTCAGGATGCTGTTGGCGGTCATGATATGCTGATAGTGGAGTTTCCAGATCAGCTCATTGTCCGTATCCGTCGGGATACGGTCAGAAAGAGTCAGGGCACCGGAGAACCAGTTGTAACCGTCATTTTCAGAAACCATATCCTGTCCTGCCTGGTCATACATCAGACAGATTGACGGGAATCCATAATCGAAATGGTATGTGGATGCACTGGTAGATACGATACCATACTGTATCAGTTTGTCCTTCAACGCGTTCAAGTCACCGGCAATTTTTTCGGCATTGTCCGCCACGACTTCGTTCTTTTGGTCCTCGGTCAGCATTCCGCCCTCAGGAAGCTGATCCATATCGCAGGCTGTCAACAAGGCAGCCGACGCGAGCATTGTAATGTATAGCTTTTTCATATATTATAATCTCTACAAATTAGAATGACAATGAGATACCGCCTGAGATAGAACGGATCGGTGAATAATTGGAGTTCTCAGAAGTCGCATAACCCTGTCGCGGATCCAGTCCCTTGCGGGCGGAGAACACAGCCACATTGTCCGCAGCCATATACAGGCGCAGATTAGAGATGCCGAACTTGGTCGTGAACTTCTTGGGCAATGTATATCCGAACGTGATGTTGTTGATGCTCAGATAGTCGGAGCTTGTCAGGAATCGGTCTGACAGATAGTTGGTGTACTGGTCGTTGTAGTTGACACGAGGCACATCGGTATTTGTGTTATCCGGAGTCCATGCGTTCAGCACATCCTTATGCCAGTTTGTACCACGGTTGGAGCTTGAGCCACCGTGCATCAATGCCGCATACGTGTTGTCGTATACGCGGCCACCCAGCTGATAAGACAGAGCGATTGACAAATCGAAGCCATACACGTTCAAAGTCGTGCCGAAACCTCCGTACACTTTCGGCAGGATATCGCCTGTAGCATAACGGGTGGCGTTCGGAGCGTTGGTCGTGGTTTCCTGACCGATCACATTACCCTTGTCATCTGTCACATTCGTCCAATACAACGCCTCACCGGTTTCCTTGTCCACACCGGCATATTTGCGCAGATACATCTGGTAGCTTGACTCGCCCTCACGATAGATGTAGGAGCCGTCAATCATCTCTCCGTTCAAGTCCGGATGCAGTTCCAGAATCTTGTTCTTGAAGTAAGTCAGGTTGAAGTTCGCGCTCCAGGTCACGTTCTTCGTACGGATGATGTCGCCGTAAAGATCCATTTCAAAACCACGGTTCATCATCGAGCCTACGTTCATCGGGAATGAAGAATAACCGATGGCGGAAGCGACCGGACGGTTGTACAGCATGTTTGTGGTCTTGCGCTGGAAGTACTCTACCGTACCGCCCAGACGGCCCTTGAAGAACTCAAAGTCGAAACCGGTGTTGAAGCTGTGCGAAGTCTCCCAAGTAATGTCATAATTACCTTTCTGAGTCATGGTCAAGGCAAAATCGCCGTTTGAGTCAGCCACCGTATAGTGGTCAGAATAATAATTGTAGTTGTCTGAGCCTGTCCAGTTCAGGTTGTCGTTACCCTGCACACCGTAGCTGATCTTGTATTTCAACATGTCAATCCATTTGGCATCGCTCAGGAAGTCTTCCTTGTTCAGCAACCATCCGCCGCCTACCGACCAGAAGTTACCCCAGCGGTTCTCCGGAGCAAAACGCGAAGAGGCGTCGCGACGGTAAGAAGCCGACAGAAAATACTTGTTGGCATAGTTATACTGCGCACGGGCAAGAATACCCTGTGTAGCATAGTTGTCCGTATAGGATGAAACCTGGGGATTAGAGATCGCGTTGCTGATTTCCGTAATGTTCGGATTATACAGATTTTCCTTGTTTCCCTGCAGGTAGCTGTACTTATATTTATAGGACTCGAATCCGGCCAACACATCGATGCTGTGTTCACCAAACGTATTCGCATACGTCAACAGATACTGCTGGTTGATGCTGAATGTACGTGTGGCGCCTACATAAATGATACCGCCGGTAGTGGAGTACTGACCATAATAAGCGTTATAAAGGTTTGTATAACGGGTATTGTCCAGGTCCACACCCCAGTTGGCTGTAGCCTTCAGACCTTTATAGATGTCCACGTTCACGAAACCGCGTGCGCTGAACACGTCGTAGTTATATTCCTGCTTGTCCAGGGCAATCATTGAGGCCGGATTGGAGTTACCCATGAACGGACGGCCCAGACCGGGATATTCGCCGGCACCGAAGTCATAAACGGTATATCCATGGCTGTCTGTCATGATATTACCCTGCGCGTCACGCACATACAGCGGATAAATCGGCGCAATCATGTTCGAGATGTAGAACATGTTTCCGCTTGAAGAACCTTCCTGCTCACGCGGAGTCTTGTTGATAGAATTGCTGTACGACAGGTTTGTACCCACCTTGATACGGTCAGTCACCTGATAATCAGCGTTTGTACGCAAAGTGAAACGCTGGAATCCTGAGTTCGGGATAATACCGCTGTCATCCAGATAACCCGCAGACAGATAGTAAGTAGACTTCTGGGAAGCACCGCTTACACGGACGTTGTATTCCTGACGGAGATTGCCCTTGTCGAACAGTTCATTATACCAGTCATCCGGTCTCAGATAATAATCATTGTTATATACCGCACCCAACGTAGCGTTCGGATTGATCTTACCCTCTTCTGTAAACAGATTCTGTCCTTCAGGCACATTATAAATCGGATATGCCAGGAAACTTTGCACATACGAGCCCACTGTCGCAGCATCAGCACCACCCAGCGCATTGTTGACACCCTGATAGAAAGTCTCGTAGTACATGTTCGGATCGGTCATCACGTCGTAGTTCGGAATGGCACGGCGGTTGGTACCCCACTTGGCGTCCACATCCACACGTGTCTTGGATCCCATCTGACCTTTCTTGGTAGTGATCAGAATGACACCGTTCGCGCCACGCGCACCATACAGAGCGTTTGAGGCCGCATCCTTCAGAACGGTCATCGACTCGATATCCTGAGGGTTGATTGTCTCTATGCCACCATCAAACGGCACGCCGTCCACTACGTACAACGGGTCGTTGCTTGCCGACATAGACCCGATACCACGGATACGTACGGTAGCTTTCGAGCCCGGCTCACCGTTGCTGCTGGTAATCTGCACGCCGGCCACCTGTCCGCTCAACGCGTTCGTTACGTTTGAAGTCTGTCTGACCGCAATCTTGTCAGCCTTGATAGTAGAGGCGGAACCGGTGAACTGTGACTTCTTCGCAGTACCGAAAGCCACCACCATCACCTCGTCCAGCTCGTGTGTGCTGGCCTGAAGCACAACCTTCATAACAGGCTGCACCTTAACGAGTTGTGTCTCGTATCCGATGAACGAGATCATCAGAGTTCCCGCCGAACTTGGCACATTGCTCAACGTGAAATTACCATCAATGTCAGTAACGGTACCGATTGTAGTACCCTCTACCAATACTGATGCGCCTACGACAGGCAAACCGTCTTCGTCTGAAATGACATTACCTGTCACTTTAGAGGTCTGAGCGTTTACCAGACCTATACCTATCATCAGGCAGGTCATTAACAGCATCAATTTTCTTTTCATAAAAATTCTCTCTTAAAGTTTAACTTTACATTAATAAAATTTTATTCACTCTAACGAGGCGCAAAAATAGCATTTATTTTTTTAATGGTTGAACGGATTTTCAAGAAAAGTACGTCAAAAGCTGCTTTTTAACATTTTTCATAGGGGTTTTATACCAAATGTATGTTTTGTGAACGTATATTTCTTGCATACATAACAATGATTCCCGGTCCTGAGAGGCTGTGGAACTATTTTCAACATTTAAGGTTGTTAACACTCTGTTTTTCGGACATGCAGCGAAGAATGTAATATCCCACTCATTTCCATAGATTTATCGGCAATTTTCTAAAACTATCATGCAATGGATAAAATTAATTATCGTTTAGTGTTCAATCGCAAAAAGAAGTTAAACAACCAAGGAAAGGCGTTGGTCCAGGTGGAATTGTATCAAAACGGAAGGAAAGTCTACATCTCAACACGGATTTATCTTTATCCGTATCAATGGGACAACAAAAAGAGGAGAATAATAGATCATCCGCAAATGGAAGAACTGAACCGGCTCTTGGATGAGCTGCTCCTGAAGCTGCAATGGAGAGAACTTGAGATGTGGAAAAAAGGGGCTGATGTCTCACTGGACTGTTTCAAGCATGAAATCTCGTCCGGGAAGGAGAGTCCGGACGGGTTCATCACATTCGGTAGAAAATGGGTAGAAAACTCTTCCCGGAAAGAAAGCACGAAACGGAATCTGATGTCAACAATCCTGCTGATGGAGGAATTCAATCCTTCTCTCAGGTTCGGAGACATAGACTATGTTCTGCTGACCCGTTTTGAGAATTTCATGAAGTGCCGGAAAAACCTTTCCGTCAACACCATCGCCAAGCATATGCGCCAATTGAGGACAATGGTCAACGAGGCCATCAGGCAGAATTATATGGAAACCGGCAACTATCCTTTCAGGAAATACAGAATAAAGACTACGGAAAGCAGACATTCTTTCCTTTTGCCGGACGAACTGAAAAAACTGGAGGCACTCCAGTTGCAGGAAAGCCGGAAAGAGCTTGCCCACACCCTGGACGCATTTCTTTTCTGTTGTTATACAGGGCTACGGTATTCCGACTTCACGCAGCTATCCTCAAAAAATGTCATGAGACTGGGCGGGAAACTTTGGCTGAAATACAGAACGGTGAAAACCGGCGTGGACGTAAGCGTACCGCTATACCTGCTGTTCCATGGGAAAGCCGTCTCCATCCTTCACCGCTACAAGGACCGTCCGGATGACTTTTTCCATATCAGGTCGAACTCTTCTGTCAACAAAGATCTGAAAATTCTTGGAGAAACGGCCCGTCTGAAAAAGCACATTTCGTTTCACACCGCAAGGCATACCAACGCTACCTTATTAATATATATGGGTGTGCAGATAACGACCGTACAGAAATTGCTCGGGCACCGGAATGTCAAGACAACCCAAGGATATAGCGAGGTGTTTTCCGGAACGATAGTCAAGGACCTGAAGAAATGCAGGTTCTGAATTTACGGGTTGACAGATTGACATAATGACATTCCGGACCGCTGAGAATCGGATATTCCGGACCATAGGAAAGGTGATGAAAAAAATCGCAAGGAGAGCGAAGTTGTCAAAAACACATTATCACCAATAAGAATAAAAACGCAGAATAATACGACTTTCATCAGTTTTTTTACTGTGTATATATCACTAGAATAAATATTATTAAACCAATATGACAAAAGAAAAAAACTTTCCCAAGAGCAATCATCCGGAGCAGGAAATCCATATTTTACAGTCCTTCGAGAAAGACTTAGACGTTTAACATCAAACGGCGAAACGTTTTCACCGGAATGTCCAGGCGTTTTCCTTGAAATGTCAGGACATTTTTCAGGAAAAATCAGGGCACCAATGCCGGAATAATTTCCATCATACCCCTTCTACAGGTATCTGCAGAGGGGGTATTCGTTAACTTTTATTATGAAATCATCTCCAGATGGGAAGGATTTTCCGAATATCCGGTTAGCGATATCCCGAATATCGATTCATTTTAATGCGATAACACATAAAATGCAATCATTATGACATCGTGATATGGCAACGTTCTTATGGGTATTTTTATTATAAAACAATTTCCCCGATTCTCTGTACGACATTCATTTGGATCTGCTTTTTCCTATGACTATGCTTAAATATTCAGGAGATTTCCTGTCAGAAATTCTTTTTTCAACCATTCGTATACATACGATGGACTTTGAGTATATAAATCAGACATTTTATCCGACAAGATTCTATAAGTGTCAGATGTATAAATAATATTCAATGCAGAAGGTATATCCAATTTGAAATCCGAAACCAGATAGGCTGCCATTTCATCTACTATATGCGAAATCAGATATTCCTGTCGATTATTTGTCATGGATTAGATTTTTTAATATTGATTTCCTGAAAATCAATATTAGTCCCATGATAAAGTATCATGTCAACAGCCCTCCATTCTTTTGGCAAACAATAACAAGGTCGTCTACCGCATCATCTATCGACTGTAAATGTTCCGATTCATAGAATTCATTCAGAAAATCCACCCCCTTAAACCGATAAAGATAAAGAAAAGCGTTCTTTATCGGAAGATGAAAGCGTCTGGCAAAAGCACGTATACACGCATTCATATAAGGAATCTTATATTTATCGTTCATAACAGAATTATATTAACATGATGGACAAAGATATAAAAAACTTTGATTTTTTTATATTCCAGTCTCTTTTCAGGTAGAATTTTCTCACAGGAAACCGTGTTGCAGCATTGTCCTAACGCCATCACTAAAAGTTCAGGCATCATAAGATGTATAGGCAGACAATTGATTACGAGCTTTTTGTAAAGATACCACAGTTCGGCGGGAACTCTGATGATCTCATTCATCGGATATGAGACACAAGAGGTTAAGATTCAACCGGTTGTAAAGGTGGTATTGAAATCGGATTCGGAGATTCTGGATGAAGTAGTCGTTACCGGCTACGGTGTGCAGCGCAAGGCATCCTTCACCGGTGCAGCCACGATTGTAGGAGAAGACGTGATCGCCAAAAAAAGCGACGCCAACTTCGTGAAAGCATTGGAAGGTGCTGTGCCGGGCGTGCAGATGAACAACTCAACCAGCATGCCGGGTGTATGGGGTTCCATTTATATCCGTGGACGCGGCTCACTGAATTCGGGTACCCAACCATTGTATGTCATCGACGGCATGCCGATAGATTCCGATACCGACAAAAACTCTTTGACTTACGAATCCAACAATTCCGTTGACCCGATGTCTACACTCAATCCGGCCGACATTGAAAGCATCACCGTGCTGAAAGATGCCGCCGCAACCGCTATCTACGGTTCGCGTGCCGCCAACGGTGTCATCGTTGTCACTACCAAAAAAGGTTCAGAAGGCAAATTCAACATTAACCTTGACGTGAAACAGGGTTTCGTGACCATGGCAAACAACAACATGGATTTTGCCAACGCCGAACAGACAATGAAACTGTTCGCCGACGGTCTGACCGCAGCACAGGGAGGCGACTGGCAGGAAAATTATGACTACCTAGCAGACGACTATTTCGGATGGGACCGCAAAACATCAACCGACTGGATGGATGAAGTCACACACAAAGGTCATTATCAAGATTATAACCTGAACATGCAGGGACGTACCGGTGCTACCGGATATTATGTCAGCTTAGGATATCTGAACACAGAAGGTCTGATAAAAAGTGCCGATTTTGAACGCTTCTCAGGACGTGTCAACCTGGACAGCAAATTTAAATGGGCCACAGTCGGAGTGAATACTTCTTACAGCTATTCAGTACAGAATGGCTTCTCTTTGTCAACAAACGGTTCGATGAGCAGTCCGATCACTGCGGCTATCACCAGCATGACCCCGATGGATCCGGTTTATGACAGCGAAGGCAACTATGCCAACATCCAGAACTACAATCCGATGGCATTGATGGATGAAACGAGCGGTGAACTCAATGAAAACAAGCTCACCACCATCAATCTCAACCCTTATTTCCAGGTTGATTTCGGGAAAGGTATCTATGCCAAGACTACGTTGGGTGTGAACCTTAACGAACAGACCCAATACCAATACTGGAGTGCGCAATACAATCCACAAGGTATGGACTACAACGGTCTGGGACAGTTATACAACTCCAAAAGCGCCGTCATCACCTGGAACAACATTCTGGGTTGGAACTATGTGTTCGACGACATCCACAATGTAAGCGTCATGGTAGGACAGGAGATGCAGAAAAAGAGCTATCATTATGAATTTTTTGCAAAATCCGACTTTCCTTTCTCTGCCGACGGCATGCGCGATCTGACAACCGCCGGAACCGACCAAGGTTCTGAATACTACAAACAGGAAGCGCGTCTGGCCTCGTATTTCATGGACGCACATTATTCTTATGCCGATAAGTATTATGTGTCAGGTTCCTACCGCCGCGACGGTTCATCCGTGTTCGGCGCGAACCACCGTTGGGGTGACTTCTGGTCTGTAGGCGCCAAATGGCGTATGTCGGGAGAATACTTCCTGAAAGACAACAGTGTAATCACAAATGCCACGCTCCGCGTTTCCTACGGTACGGTAGGTAATCAGGACATCGACTGGTATGCAGCCCGTGGATTCTATTCTTCAGGCTACAACTATAACCAGATTCCGGGTATGATTCCAACCAGCATCGCCAACCCGGACCTGACTTGGGAAGTATCCAAGAAATTCGACATCGGTTTCGATCTTTCTCTGGCCAACCGCGTACACTTGACGTTCGACTATTACAATGCGAAGACAAGCGACGCCTTGTTCCAGGTGCCTTTGTCCATGACTACAGGTATCTCTGAGATTTACCAAAACATCGGTTCAATCCGCAACCGTGGTGTGGAATTCTCTGTGAACGCATCGTTGATTCAAAGCAAAGATTTCAACTGGAACCTTTTCGCCAACCTGACATGGAACAAAAACAAAGTCGTCAAACTTTCTACAGATGATCCTTTGGAATACACATTCCAGATTATTGAAGAAGGCCGCCCTTACACCCAATTCTATATGAAAGAATATGCAGGTGTCGACCGCGAAACAGGCAAGCCCTTGTGGTATCTGAACGAGACAGGCGATGAAACCACTTCCGACTACAATGCCGCATCAAAACGTTATGTCGGAGACGCTGACCCGAAGGTGCTGGGAGGTTTCGGAACAAGCCTGACATGGAAGGATCTGGACTTCAATATCAACTTCAACTATCGTTTAGGCGGAAAAGTATATGATTCAGGCGCGTCGTTCACCGGTTTCGGCATGTCCTTGCGCACTCCTTTGAAGGATGTGGCACTCAATTCCTGGACTCCGGAAAATAAAGACGCGAAATATCCGCAATACATTTACGGAGATCCCAATAATTCCACACAGGATTCTTCACGATTCCTGTACAGCGGAAACTACCTGCGTATCAGCAACATTACTTTGGGATATACTCTGCCGAGACAATGGACAGCCAAGGCGTTCATCCAGAAACTGCGCGCATACATCTCTGTGGATAATCTCTATACGTTCACTGCCAGCGACTTTGTCGGATATAATCCGGAAACGTCTGCCAACGGCGTGATTGCATGGCAATATCCCGCCACATGCACTTTCATCGGAGGCATCCAGCTTACATTCTAAGTTTATTTTATAAAAGAGCATTTAAAGAGAATATTTTATGAAAAAGAATATATTGAAAGTTTTCGCAATGATGACCTTCGGGCTCGGAATTTCCAGCTGCGGTGAGAACTTCCTCGAAACCGACTATTACAAGGGTATCGAAGCGGAAGGGGGTCTGTCGACCGTCAACAACATTTCAACAGCATTGAACGGTACATACTACAACCTCTTTTATTATACTTTTGCCGGAAACTACGCAATTAATATCGGTGATATCCCGACAGATATCAGCTATTGGAATTCAAAAACCAACCACTTCAACAACATCTACACCTATACGGTCGTCGATACAGATACCTATCTGAACGACATTTGGGAATACGGCTATAAAGTGGCTGACAACGCAACCCGTGTCATCAACGGTGCGCAGGAATTGTATGATGGATGTACGGCAGAAGAAAAGGCGCAACTCGACCAAATTATGGCCGAAGCATACGGATTGAGAGGATATGCAGAACTGATGCTGGTAAACATCTATGCCCATCAGGTAAAAGTGAACGGGACAGACTTTTCTTCACAGCCAGGCATCGTGGTGATAGACCAGAAGCCGATTGAAGCACTTGCCGAAGTAACCCGTTCCACTGTAGGAGAAAGCTATAGAGCCATTCTGTCGGATCTGAACAATGCGCTGACTCACTTTGATGCGGCAGGCGGTGACCGCGGCTCCATCCTGTATTTCAACAAAGCTGCCGTCTACGGACTGCTGGCAAGAACCAACCTGTATCTGGAGAACTGGAACGACGCGAAAAAATATGCGCAGATGGCTCTGGATGAAAAAGACATCACCACACTGACGTATGACGCAAAGGCTTATGCCGCCTTGTACACAGGGAATGAAAGCAACACTGAAAGTATGCTGTCATTGGCCATCACACAGACTGACAACTGGTCGGCAAACTCCAACGGTACGCTGTGGAGTACATATAACTACAGCCCGAGCCCCAAACTGCAGGCCATATACGGAACCAACGACTGCCGTACATCCATCTTTGGATGGAGCGAGAAATCAACACCCTCTGTACCTATCTTTACCGGAGGAAAACTCTCGCAACATTCCAGCGGAAACTCTGCATACGCCACCAACTATCTGGTAAACGCTCCTGAGATGTATCTGATCATTGCGGAAGCTAATTTGAAAACCGGAGACTTGGCCAATGCCAGCAATGCATTACTTACAGTTGCAAAGCGTAATGCAGACATCACTTCAGTAAATGACCTGCCTGCCACTTCCGACGCACTGATGTCGTTCATCAAAGACGAACGTGCCCGTGAATTGTTCCAGGAAGGACACCGCCTGTACGACCTGCGCCGCTGGGATGAAGCTGCCGATGTGTTTGCCATTCAGGCACCGAACATTGCATTCACATACACCAATTATAAAATTTCCGACCTGGTATTCCCGATTCCGAGTGCAGAAGTCAATTCAGGTTTTGGTGTAGAACAGAATGACTGGTCTGGTACATTGCCGAAATAAAACGAAGATACAAACCCGATAAAAAAAGTGTCAAGCACCTGCATTCCATACGCATGATGCTTGACACTTTTCTTTTTCAATATACACTTACCTCGTCCATGAAGAACCATGCCGGATAGCCCACACCATAATGCCATGACGGGCACATTCCGATTCCCTTCACATCCACTTTTATATAACGGGCTTTGACCGGCTTGTCCGAACAGGCCGTTCCCTTCACGAACTTCACTCGCAAGTCTCTGTCCTCTGCAAACTGGAATGTCCCGAAAGGACGGTACTCCTTATTGTCAGACGATACAGAATAAGACCCTCCGGCAGGCAAAAGGATCCACGCCCCCAACTGATGCAGGAAATCCGTCTCAATCCGGGTAAACTCTTTCTCCTCACCCAGATCAAGAATGAAGGAAGCGTCCGTGCCGTTCCAGCCGACCCAACTTTCCACATACGTCGTGCCTCCGAAAAGTCCGTCAACAAGTGCCGTATCCCCCAAGGCCAGATATTTTTCCTGAGGCGGATCCAGCCAGGTCACCTTTGCCCCCAAAGCCTTGCTCCGCTCTTTCTGCGGAAGGAAACGTTCCCTATACAACACGCAATACTCATCCGGACGGTTGTTCCGCTCGTTCAATGAAGTGACCCCCAGCCGGGACGTACGCTTCTCGAACAGTTCCAACAACTCTTTCACAGACGACTTGTCTGAGTCCGTTTCCGTACGGGCTATCTCCAACTCGGAATACTGCAAAGGCAACCGCGAAAGACGGACCCGGTCCAGCAACACCGTATCGCCGGCCACGGCACATTCCGCCTTATCAAACAACTCATTGTAGGTTTTCAACAGAATCGGATTCAGCATTCCCTTCTTGTGCGAGATGGGCGAATCATAAATCCACAGCGGCTGTCCGCTTGCCAACAAGGCCCCTTGCATGATTTTCTGATACTGATAAAGATACGGGGCAGCCGCACCATAATATCCTTTCATGAAAGTCTGCATCAACGAATCGGCGTCCGCATCCGGATTCCACATCAGTTTGGCAATCATATAGGCACGCATCTCCGAAAAGTCACCGCCACGTATGCCGTTCACCTGCGAGAAATGCATGGTCACATGATTGTCACGGAACAGCCGGATGTTTTTCTGCAGAATATGGAAATTCGGGAAAGGCGAGACGATATTGTCGAAATTGATGCCGTAGTCCCACACGAAAATGTTGTCCGAGATACGGGACCAGCCTTCCAGAGCCTTCACAAAATAACGTCCCGACTCATTGTCTGTCAACGGCACCTCCCGTTTGCAGTCAATGTCACACAGCATGATATTCACATTCGGAAGAGGCTTCACGTGCTTCGGGGGCTGCATGGAATACAGGTAAGCCAGAGTGGAGAACTCCTTGTCGGGATAATGCGCGGCCAGCTTGTTCAGGAAACGGATAATGTTTCCCGAAGGCGAGCCTTCATACTCATCCACCTTCTTGCATTCCGGACAAGAGCAGTTGGTGTTGTTCCCGTCATTCTGACTGACAGAAATCATCCTCATGCCGGGATTTGCCTTGAAAATGGAGTCCAGCTGATGCACCACCGCATCAAACAAGTCCGGATTCGTGAGACACCACTGGCTGTTGCTTCCCGGACGGTGCTCGCCGTTGATAAACGAATAATATTCCGGATGCTCCTTTCCATACACAGAAGCCGGCAGGATCCGGTTGAACGTGTGTACCCACATCCCGTCAATGAACATCTCCTCCGGTTCTTCCAGCCGGAACCACAGTTTGTAGAGCGGATCTTCATTGCCATAACTGAAAGTCTGCCGGTAGCGGAATGCCGGGACTTCCGTGCGGTCGACAGCAGGCAGCTTGATGGTGTTCCGCAACGGGAAGGTACAGGTATGCGCGGCATAATACGACACTCCCAGATCCTGTTCCAGCAACGATACCGCCCCGTAGGCAGTGCCTTTCCCCTCTCCTCCCGAGATATAAAGGCAACCGTCCGCAGTCCGTATGCGGAAAGCATCCTCTTTCAGAGCGGAATCACCTTTCAGCACAATATCCCCTTTTCTCACCGTCGCGCCCGACACGACCGGCATATCAGCCTTGCTGATCCGCCGGATAAAATCATTCAACAGCCTTGCGGCCGTTTCTGTACTTTCCGTATCATCCTGCATGACGATACGTCCGGCCGGTTTCCCGTTTTCCACCAGAGTGACTTGTCCGGACACAGGTGCCAGGAATCCGAAGAGGCATAAAAAGACCCCCGGCAATCTCAATGTTTTCTTGTTCATGGTTCAGAATATTTATATTGGTTTCATAAGACAACACGGAAAGGGCGGAAACCTTCGCCTCCCATTCCCGTTGCCGTGTACAAATATAAACCATCCTTTTTAAACCGGCAAAGTCTGTCCCGCTATCTTCCCCGACTTTTTCCGACGGATCTGCAAAACAAGAAGTGGCGGGATAAATCTGTCCCTAAGAGAGAGTTCATAAGGCATGGCATTTCAATGAAGGATGTACAAGAAAACCTCCTGGTAAGACAAAGAATATTATGGTTTTTATTCCCTTAAATTGCACATTTCCGCTAATTTTCTCTAATAGAATCATGCGATTCTGATTTTATTTTATATGTTTGTGCAACAAATACGATATGGCATGATACAGGAAATTAAAATAAAGAACTTCTTGTCTTTCCGGGATGAGACAGTGTTTAGCTTCGAGGCCTCAAATGACATGTTTGCAGAAGATTGTCAAGTGGTGACGTTGGGCGATACTGCCAAGACCCGTCTGCTACGCCTTGGCATTGTGTATGGCTACAATGCATCAGGGAAGAGCAACCTGCTTAACGCATTTGACTTTCTCAGCCGCTTTTGGAATTATGACCCGAACTCTGCAGATCTGGGAACCCAAGTTCGCCCATTTCGTCTCAATCCATCTTCCCTTAATGAACCCACTAGGTTTGAACTGATTTTTTTTGTGGAAAACACAAAATATCATTATCAACTGGAACTGAATTCCAAGAACGTTATTTTTGAGAAACTCTCTTATTATAAGAGCACCCAGCCCATTATGCTATTTGAAAGAGTGATGCGCAACGGACAGTCGGAAATTACGTTCAACAATCAGAATGGAGATAAAGTCACAGCTGTCATCAAGGACAAAATAACAGTGGAATGCTTGAAGAACATATCGTTTTTTGTAGCAAGGGATAAAGCAAACGCCAGTCTTCCATTGACAGATGCGGCAAAAACATGGCTGAGGAAACATATAATGAATTTAATTGAACCCCGGACAGAGTTGACGTGGTATGCCCAGAAAAAGACTTCTAATGATGACTCATTGGTCAGATACCTGCTGGAGTTTCTGCAAGCGGCAGACTTTAACGTGACTAATATCACTACGGATATGATTACTGAAAAGCTGCCAGAAGATGTAGTGAAATATATTATAGACCACAATGCCGTTCCAGATGATAAACGTGAGCGCCTGATTTCCGAGAAATCATACAAAAGACCGATGACAACCTTTGAACATACCGTAGAGGATGAATCAGGCAAAAAATCATATAATTTCTCATTGGGCGAAGAATCACTTGGAACCTTGAAGACTTTTGGCATCGAGACCGCTTTATACCAGGCAGTTCAAAACAATGCTTTTCTGCCTATTGATGAGATTGAGAACTCACTGCACCCTATGCTGCTTGAAAAAATACTGTATGAGTATTTGAAGATCCCCTCAAGAAGCCAGGTTATAGTAACCACACATAACGACGGTCTGTTGGATCTGGTCAGTGACTTGATCCGTAAAGATTCCATCTGGTTTACAGAAAAAGACAAAGCAGGCGCAACGGACTTGTACAAACTGACTGATTTTAGGGGAGTGAACCGCATTGCATCCATACGGGAGGCATATAGAAACAAACGTTTTGGAGCGACAATGGGAAATGGAAAGTAGAGAACTGAAAGATCCAAAGGAAGCGCGTTATTTTGCACCAGCCGCCCCGGTGGATGATGCAGGTGAAGGGACAAGGGAAATGTCTCCCTTGGCCCCTTTTGTGGTGAGTGGCGGAAAGAATACCGAAAGGTATTATTTCACTCATATCAGTGCTGTGTCAGATAAATACAAGTTTAATATCCGTCCCAAATATTTTGGAGATGAGTCCGCTTATACAGAAGTCTTCCCGAAAAGAATTGCAGAAATACTGTCTAAGAATGCAGATGCCAGAATCTTCTGCGTGTTTGACATGGACACCGTGGTGAAAGATGGGTTGCAGGACAAACATGAAGCTTTCGTGGCTGCCTTGAAGTCCGAAATCAGCAGCGGCAAGGTCGTGATATGCGAAAGCATGCCTTCGTTTGAGTTCTGGCTGTTACTGCATTTCACAGACTATGAAGGACTATTAAAGAATTATTCCCAAGTATCAAACTTACTGGCTCCTTATCTCAAACCTTATTTCGAAGATACTATTGTGCCTTTCAAGAATCTGATAAAGAAAGACAAGTATCTGAAAGATCCCACCTGGGTAAAACGCCTGCTTGACGAGAACCGTTTGGAACAAGCTGTAGAAAGGGCAAAAATCTGTCTTACCAGAGAAATAAAGGAAAACGGAACGCATTCATATACTAAAGTATTTAAGGCGTTTGAATGATTATAACAGAATGACTTTACATTTTTGACAGCAGGTCTCTGTCTCGCCACACCCCTCTCTTCGTTATAGCTGATCCTGATTAGTTCTGATTCGTTACAGTCTGTTATGCGCTGTCACTTACCTCACAAAAAGAAGAAAAGACTGTGACTTTTTTACATTATAACGCGCTTGTCTCCTTGTATGAGACGATACCAAAGGCAAAGATAGTGAATAAATTTATATAGAGACCATTCTGGAATCTTTTTTTACCGCAAGGCTTTCAATTTTTTTCTCTGTGTTGACCAAAGGCGGCGGCCTTCACCATCCAAACATCAGTATTCCTATGACATACATGTGATTCCGTCTCATACAAGGAGACGGTATGCACAGAATATGCCCAATGGGTTGTCTTTAAGACACAAAGGGAAATTTCCGGAACGGTATTTCAATACTGTCAGATTTGGGGAACTTAATCATAACTACATGTATATTAACAATTTAACAATACATGCAGGATTTAGGAGTATATCCTTTATCAAATAGTCCCCTGGTTGAAGGCAACCCTTACCTTATCTGTTTGATTCTTATTCTTTTTTATACGTTTTTTTCCTTTTCCATTCTCAATGGAATGGAAACTCCTTGCGCCTGTCCGGGAGGATACGCGTAAGGCTTTTTATACCCCATCAAAAGACAGTCGGAAACCGTTCCCGGTGAGATAGACAATTCCAACATTATTAACATATAAAAAGAAAAGCTTATGAAAAAAAAGTACGTCGCTCCACAGACAGAAATGTCGGAGGTGGAGTTGGAAAGCGGGTTCATGGCAGGCTCGCGAGACAAAGTGGTTACGGAAGATAACACGGATGTCAGCATTGACAAGCAAAAAGACGGTGGTTCTTTCGAGCTTGACACTTGGAATGAAAGTAACTTTTAATTAAACTTTAAATTGAATGTAAGTATGAAAAAGACTTTTTTTGCCTTGAGCTTATGTTTGGTTTTTGCTGGTGTTTTCAGTGGATGTTCTGATGATGTCACTGGAGAAGAACAAAAGGCATCAACTGGTTCTAAAGTAAATTTTGCAATAGACAAGACAACCTCACGTACTGTATACGACGATATGGATCCATATCAAATCAATTGGGTTGATGGTGATAAAGTCCGCATTTATTGTGCGGAGGCTGAAGATGTGAAACAGGCTGATTATAATGTTACAAGCATTGACCAGACTGATGAATCCAAGGCAAAGCTTGAGTATAGCGCAAATGGATTGGCATGGGGAAGCGATGATTTGCATAACTTTTATGCGGTCTATCCGGCTGATGACAGCAAGGTAAGCGGTGTGGAGAATGGTATTGTTTCACTCAGTGTCAACCAGAATCAGATTTGTACATTCCCCAATGAGGCATCATCTGACGGCAATTATATGGGAAGTCCGGATATGACGAATGCCTACATGGTAGCGAATATGTCCACAACTCCTACTGATATGGTAAGCCTGAACTTTAAGCCAATCATGACCACGCTGCAAATCACTTTGCGTGGCCGTGAGAATCCTAATGAGAACCAGAGTTTCATCGCCGTGACGGGACTTTCCATTATCCGGCAGGTAGCAGAGACGGAGCGAGAAGGCTATTTCCAATATGACATTAAGAATGGACAGATGGCCGCCGGAAGCTCCGTCACCCCGTTTACGCAGACCACCTTCGTGGGCGTGAGCCGTACGGATGCGGAAGGTCAACAACAGGCATACATCGACCTGCAGCCCGGTGAATCCATGACATTTACTGTATTCCTGCCGCCCTTTGACATCAATGCGAACAACCCGATTATTATTCGTCCGAATGTGGCCGGTAATGCGGAACTGACGGTAACGGTTGAGGGGCAACAGACAAATAACGGACCATTGGTTTTCAATGCCAGTTCAAAAGGTAAGCTGACTCTGCCTGTATGGCCGACTGAAGAGGTTACAGGAAACAACTGGATCACTCCGCTAGATAATAACATTTATGTACAGCAGTTGAGTATTCCGGGCGCACATGATGCCGCTGCTAATTCGACGACGCTGTTAGATATTGGCGTTACGCAAGGCCTGACAATACAGGAACAATTTGATTTAGGTATTCGGGCATTTGATTTACGTCCGGCATGGCGTTCTTTGTATGGGGAAATGTGGTTGTGGCATGGCATAACAGCCACGGGGCTTTCCCTTGATGACGCATTGCAGTCTTTTTCAGACAAATTGAAAAATGCTTCCGGTGAGTTTGTCATCCTGCAACTTCGACATGAAAGTGAAAGGGCTATAGGTAAAGACCCAGACCGTTGGGTAGATGATCTCTACAATTCGTTTACGCCTTATTTGGACAAAATTATTGCTTGGAGACCCGACCTTACGATTGGAGACTGCCGTGGCAAGATGATTGTCCTGACCCGTGATGATTACAACAACCGCTCATTGGCCGGATTGATTTCCGGTTGGCCGGAGAATACTTCAGGCACGGCAAGCATTGCGACAGGAGATGCCGTCTCGACAGATTATTATGTACAAGATTTGTACTCCTATAATTTGGGAGATGGCTCTGTAAAGATTGAGGCTTTTGAAAATTTGATGGCCACAACTATGCAATTCAGCAGCCAAAGCTATCTTAACAGCAGACCTTGGGCGATGAACCACATATCGGGTTATTCAACGATAATTGGAATTGGCGGGACGCAAGAGTATATATGGAATGCACAACAGGTGGCATTGCCCATACAACGAGCTATAGCCAGCACACCCAATCCCGGTCCGTTGGGAATGGTCATGATGGACTTTGCAGGTTTGCGCGATGCCAGCGGCTGGTTGGGCATTGGCGGAAGCAATCAGCCAACCAACTGCGACCTGCTGACGCAGACCATCATCGACAACAACTACCGCTACACAATGTTGCGCAAGCGCAATTAAAACAAAATGAATGAAAGATAAAGATAAACAGGAGTTTCTTTGAAAACCCCAAGAAAAATTCTATAGTCCACCAGGTGGACCGTATGGTTCACCATGGTGAACTGTATGGTCCATATCGGTGGACTATACGGTTCACGGGCCGGACTATAGAACTTCTCCTGATGTTTCCGGAAAGTCATCGTATAGTCCTACAGGAAAGTCCGGCCACAGGCGGCTAAGATTCTCCGCTTCGCCCATAAGGACGAATGTCGACGGATTGATGCCTATCGTTTTTTGCACATTATGTTTGGAAATCGGGAGTAAATTCGTAACTTTGTGAAAGTGAATAATCTGTCATTGGAGGAACGAAGTATGAAATCAGTATCATTGACTCCGGCCCAGCTTTGCCTGTTGGAGACTTTCGCCGGCGTGCAGTCGCAGGAAGAAGCGGACGAGCTGTCCCGCGTCATCCGTGATTTTTATGCGCGGAAACTTGATGAAGAACTTGAGGCATTGTGGAGTGACGGCACATTCGATCAAAAAAAGCTTGACGAATACAGAGGACGACATTTTCGGACTCCATATAAGGGGGGGGGGGAGAGAATGAGACGCTCCTCCGGTCATCTGGTCGTGATTGATACGAATTGACTCTTTCCCGGAAGTGAAAGTGATAAAATTGGATGATTTCTTGAATTATTTTTCTCATGAACTGTATGATTGCCACAGCTGAAGCGGCAGAGATTCTTCGCTCCGCTCAGAATGACAGGCAACTATTCCGACAGACTGCCCTTAAAAGTCTGTCGTCATTTCGTAATCAAAAAAATTAACTCATAATTCTTATGAACAAGAAATGTTTTCTTGCGGCTGCCGTACTGGCGGTCGCGGGACCGGTGTGCGCCCAGGACGCCAACACCGTGAACAGTGACGGCTATACCGAGACAGTGGAGTATAGCAACGACAAGTATAAGGTGGAGACCAACCGCTTCTGGAGCAACTGGTTCATCTCGGTGGGCGCCGGTCCGCAGGTGCT
>DWVR01000047.1 GCA_019120125.1 Candidatus Phocaeicola excrementigallinarum
TGCCCACCTCGCCGTCAAACTCGTCGCTCACGAGGGTACCGCGGATGTCGAGGTTGAGGTCCCATGCCGGGCTGAGGCGGAAGGTGTTCAGGATACCGAAGCTGGCGGCGATGTCGGTATGCGTGGGGCTGCTGGTGGCCTTGATCACGCCGAGACCGCCGTAGGGGATGCAGTTCCAGATGCGCTTCTCGTTGTACCCGAAAAGCAGGTTCGAGAAGTTGAACAGCGCGTCGAAGTGGAAGTGGTAGAAGTTGATGTTCTGTTCGGTGAGCCAGTAGCCTTCCCAGGGCTTTCCGCTGATGTGGGTGCCGTCGGAATGAGAGCCGTTCTGGGTGGCCCCGTCAAGGGACAGGCCGCTGTACATGAAGCGCACGCCGATGCCCGGGGTGAACCATTTGCCCACGGAGATGTCGAGGGCCGGAGAGATGCGCTCGCCGAACTTCATCTGCCTGTCGTGGTCGCTGAACAGCACCTGCGGACCGGCGCCCACGGAGATGAACCAGTTGCTCCAGAAGCGGTTGGTCTCCACCTTATACTTGTCGTTGCTATACTCCACTGTCTCGGTATAGCCGTCACTGTTCACGGTGTTGGCGTCCTGCGCGCACACCGGTCCCGCGACCGCCAGTACGGCAGCCGCAAGAAAACATTTCTTGTTCATAAGAATTATGAGTTAATTTTTTTGATTACGAAATAACGACAGACTTTCAAGGGCGGTCTGTCACGCCAGAAACAAATCATCGTGTTTCCCGGCCTTTACATCTGCAACAATCTGACGGATGCATTCAACGAGTTCCGGTAGATATTTCTTTATTATGCCGAAAATCTGATCGGGGTCAACATTTCCATATTCATGGGATATGATATTCCGACATCCGAACACACCACGCCAATACACCTGTGGATATTGATTGAACAATCTGCCTGAAGTCCTGTCATTTATCTTCTTTGCCGTCTCTCCCACAACCTGAATGAGCATACAGGCCGCATCGAATTTCTCCATCCGTTCCGGTGAAAGAAGAAAATCGTCTGCCGAAGTGATCTGTCGGTTACGCATGATAACCAATGTTGACTTCTCAACAACCAGTTCCAGCAAATCAAGCAATATATCTTTAGATAAGGATTGCATCTTTCAGAATGTTCTTTTTGAAAGAAGGACGTAATGAATCCCGGAAACTGACTACATCTACCGAAGAATGGGTAAGGTTTTCAAGCTCTTCCTTGATTTTCTCCAATACAAAGAAATCCGGCTCCTGCAATGCCACGAAAACATCGATATCGCTGTTCTCGGTCTGCTGGTTCCGGGCATACGAGCCAAAAAGTCCCATCAGCCTGATGCCATAACGCGAAGCGGCCTTTTCCTTGAAGCGCTTCAGCAATGTTATTATTTCGACTGTAGCAATCATTTTCCTTAAAGTATCCTCTTTTCGCAAAGATATGTTTTTTCTGCAAAACAACAACCTTTATCCTTCAATTTAATCTACAAAATCCAGTGGCGAGGCAAACCGTCCTCAACCGTCAGTCGCCGACTTTTATTTTTCAGTCAGATTGCCATGCCGAGTAGGGTGCCCGTTTCTCCGGCGGAACACTTCCCACACAGCACAGCGCATCACACGTCTGGAAAAGTTGCAGATTCACGATGACTTTCCGGAAACATCAGAAGAAGTTCTATGGTCCGCCCCGTGAACCGTATAGTCCACCGATATGGACCGTACAGTCCGCCATGGTGAACCGTACGGTTCACCGGGTGGACTATAGAATTTTTCTTGGGGTTTTCAAAAAACTCCTATTCACCTTTGGGTAATATTTCCTTCTCTTCCGTCAATAACGAAAAACTATTATGCCACATTAATATTAGAGAATGAGATGTTGAAATATTTCTCATACTTGACTATGGCAAAGGCATCCGTCATTCCGGCAATATAGTCAATGTTGCCCGTAAAGAGTATAATGGCCGTTCACGGTTAATGCAGTCAATATCAACCCTTTCAGTTTGGAGAAAAATATTTATTCGTCCCAACCTTGGCGTTATTATTTTTTACGCAAAGCAAACTTGAAGTTGTTGTCGATAATGGTCTGAATCAACGTGTTCGTTCCATACTTCACGCCTGAATCTGTTCGCTTGTCGGCAAAGTTGAAGAACACAAGACCTGTTGCTGCGTTTTGGCCACGATTCTGCAAAGTCTGCCTTACAATAGGATTCAACCATTCAGTAAGTTCGATAACACCCTCGTTAGACTCTGCACCATCGTAGAATGTTCCGCCGGCGTCAACCATATACCAAATGTTATGGTCTGTGTTTTTCAAATACGCATCCACACTGTTCTGAAGGACTGACGTCACCTCTGACCGTTTGTTTGCCTGCGTGATTTCGGTGTTACTTCCTACGTGGGTAGCCTCATGATACATCCAGCTAAGATTTGCAGTTACATTCGGATTTGCAGAACCGTAACGCAAAGGCACTGTGGTCATCGTACTATTCGACATCCACCGAGAGAACAAGGCGGGGACACCCGCATCTGCCGACATGTGGTTGGCCTGTGCGTCAGTATTGTAATTAACCTTGAAGATTATCTTGCCCTTAACATCGTCAAGCGTAGTGTTGGCATCAATTGTTCCCCTATAAATTCTATTGCCTGCCTCCCCACTCAAGTCCTTCAGCTCATGCTCGATGGCATCCATCCATACATTGTCAGCACCACCAACCGTATTTACATCTGCACGATTCTCCGGGTTACCCGTAAAGTTTACTTGTACATTGCCACCGCCTGAATATGTCAACATGACAACGGCGCATTCAAGGTTTCTGTCTTTAAGCTCGGTTTCCGCTTGAGCCAAGCCTGCGGCTATGTCATTAATCGCATTTACCAGAGTCTGGCCGTTTCCACCGTCAATGGGCAATGTCGCATCGGAATACTCATAAGAATAATTATACCAAGGCCTATCTCCACTCCTCGTAGCATTATATGTCGCCCTTGCACCTACCTGCACAATGAACGCACGCACACCGTCAAGGAACTGCTGTGAAATGGTAGCCCCCTGATAAACGGGGAAAGCGTTATTTTTTGACGTAAGATAAGAGAACTTACTGCCGGGGATTGAAAGTTCTGACAGATAAATATCCTTGTCGAGTGACGACATCCAGTAGTTAGTACCGCCAGCTACGAGATGGTCCAAACGTACACGGTTGATTTTGTGTGGCTCAATTTGAGCCTTCGCCAGTGTCCTTTTCTTGGCAGCGCCGTTCAAGGTTGCCACAGATATTTGAAGCTGTAGAGGTTGTATGAGATGGTCTTCTTCATCGTCAGGAATCAGATAAGCCTTTACATTAAGCTGCTCGCCGACAGACAATTTGATGAAATCATCCTTAGCACTGTCATAACAAGGTATAGAAATACGATTGCGAACCTGACTGGTTTCACCGATAGCGGAGCATTCAGCTGTGACTTCGTCAGAGTTGTCTTTGGCTGTACGGATATTGCAGTTGAAATCGCCTGTCAATATGAGGTTTTTACCGTCAACGGCGTCAACGTTGATGTTTGTCACCGTGATGGGTTCGCCTGTGCTCGGGCCCTGCACTGTTATGTCAAGCACAGTGACAAGATTCTTGAATTGAAGGTCGATGGTTGAGCCCTCTGCCACTTCCGACCTCTTGCATGTTGTAAAAGCATACATGTATGCGTTATTCATATCAGGCAGGCCGAAATATGTCTTTACGCCGTCTATTTCGCCTTCACGCCATGATACAGGGCGCTGATTTTCGGGAATATTGGCAGTTATCACACCGTTCTGGTCATCCTCGTCGGCAGCTTTTACGGCTGAAGCAGGATAGAACGCATAAAAACGGTGCTCATCAGCAGAACCCCATTGCAGACCAGCTTCTTCAGGATTAACCTTTTCCACCGATCCTGAATTGTACGAATTTTCAGCTTCCGGCTTGACAATATAGTTAACCAAACGGTTCGCAGGCTGTGAAGCCTGTGCACAGAATATAGCGACCTCATCGCCGTTCGGGTCCCAATAAACAGGGACACCCGTGCCTGTACGGTCACCGTAAACCGTCCTCGTTTCACTACTTTTCGCCATTACGTCGTCAACATCAGTTGACACAGAAGAGCCGAAAAGAATTTCAGTGCCTTCCTTAACCGGATTATCTACAGTTTTGTCATTGTCAATCACATCGTCCGTACAGCCAACCAAAGCTGTAAGGAACATTCCTGATAATAATACTAAATTTCGTTTCATAGAACAATTCTTTAATTTTCTTTGTTAATCCCAGCCTTGACCGTCATAATCACCTTCCCAGTCACCAGTGGTGGCAAATCCATGCTCTTCCGTGCTAAGGCCTTTTTCTTGTTTTTCGTCTTCAAAAACCGAGGCTTTCATGAACCCGTTTTCCAGCTCCACCTCCGCCATTTCGGTCTGTGGAGCAATGTACTTCTTTTTCATAAACTTTCCTTTTTATACGTTAATAATATTTGAATTGTCTATCCTACCGGGGGCAGTCTCCGACTGCCCGGACGGCAATAATTTGTCACTCTCTTTCTTGCTTTATATATCTCCTATCCATTTTTGTTGCCATTAAAAAATATTATATACTTATTCAGATTTCGTTTTTCCCTTGTCTGTCCGTGATTGTTACTTATTAAATAAGGTATAAAAAGCCCTGCGCATATCCTCCCGGACAGGCGCAAGGGTTTTTCCATTCCTTTCGGAATGAAAAAGGAAAAAACGTATAAAAAAATAAGATTCAGACAGATGAAGTAAAGGTTGCCCTCAACCAAGGGGACTATTCGATAAAGGATATACCCTTTAATCCTGCAGGTATAGTAAATCAGTTAATATACAAGCAGTTATATCCAAATCCCCCAAATATTACGGTCCTGGCAGACCGTCCCGGAAATCCTTCTCCGTGTCTTAATGACAACCCATCAAGCATAGTTTTGTGCATACCGTCTCCTCATATGAGACAGAATCATATGTATGTCGTTGGGAAACTGATGTCTGTTTGATAAAGGCTGCCGTCTTTGGTCAACAATGGAAAAAATTGAAAGCTTTACGGTAAAAAAAGATTCCGGAATGGCCTCTATATAAATTAATTCACTATCTTTGCGTTCGGTATCGTCTCATATGAGGAGACAAGAGCCCCGGAATATGCCTCACCACAGCTTTTTCATTGACCCGCAGGGCCTCCCACTGTCCTTTCTTCTTTTTGTGTGGGGAAAGCCATAAATATGCATTCCTATTAAAAAAACATGCATTTCCTATACAGGAAAGCGTTTTCTTGACGGATAATTTGCAGGATTTTCAAATTAAATCTATTTTTGCACCGACATATATCCTATACACTGGTCATAATTTGAGTACCCGAATGAACAAGATAAAGAAACTGAAGAAAATCCGCATCCATAATGAAGGAGCCCACATCCTGCTGGTCGGCGCACTGCTGCTGTCCCTGCTCAATGGGGTGATGTACTGGTGTCTGGAATGGAAGATGCCTTTTTATATCACTCTGGCAATCAGCTTGGTGCTGTACGGACTGATGGTGAACTTTTTCCGCTGTCCCATCCGGATATTCAAGGGAGACACGGAAAAGATTGTGGTGGCGCCGGCTGACGGACGGATTGTGGTCATCGAGGAAGTGGACGAGCATGAATATTTCCACGACAGACGGCTGATGATCTCCATCTTCATGGGAATCACGAACGTTCATGCCAACTGGTACCCGGTGGACGGGATCGTGAAAAAGGTGACCCACCAGAAGGGACGCTTCATGAAGGCATGGCTGCCCAAGGCCAGCACGGAAAACGAGCGTTCCACCATCATCATAGAGACTCCCGAGGGACATACGGTCATGGCACGCCAGATAGCCGGTGCGGTGGCGCGCCGGATCGTGACGTACGCGGAACCCGGAGAGGACTGCTACATCGACGAGCACATGGGATTCATCAAGTTCGGGTCGCGTGTGGACGTATATCTGCCCGTCGGCACGGAAGTCTGCGTGAAGATGGGGCAAAGCACTACGGGAAACGAGACCGTCATCGCAAGACTGAAATGACGGGAAAAGAACTTATAATGAGACCTATTAACTGAGGAAAGGGAAAAGAGATGCCGAACGCAATTGTCAGAAACATTCCGAACGCCATAACCAGCTGCAACCTGTTTTGCGGATGCGTGGCCAGCTACATGGCCTTTCGGGGCGACTATGATTCCGCCCTGCTGTTCATCGTGCTGGGGGCCGTTTTCGACTTCTTCGACGGAATGACGGCACGCCTCCTGCATGTGTCGTCGCCCATCGGGAAAGAGCTTGACTCGCTGGCTGACGACATCACATTCGGTCTGGCTCCAGCCGCCATCGCGTTTTCCCTGTTCAAGGAGACACGCTGCCCGGAATTCCTGCAGCCGTTGTCGGACATCCTGCCATACGCCGCATTCCTGATTGCCGTGTTCTCGGCGCTGAGACTGGCGAAATTCAATCTGGACACGCGGCAGACGAGTTCCTTCATCGGAATGCCCACCCCGGCAAACGCGTTGTTCTGGGGCTCACTGGCGGCAGGCGCGCATGACTTTCTTGTCTCACCGGCGTTCAACGCGCTCTACCTGCTCATTCTGGTAACCGTCATGTCCCTGCTTCTGGTGGCGGAACTTCCCATGTTCTCACTGAAATTCAAGGACCTCTCATGGGGGCACAACAAGACAAGCTACATCTTCCTGATTGTAAGCGTCCCCCTCCTGCTGGCTTTCCGCCTCGGCGGATTCGCCGCGGTGATTGTATGGTACATCATCCTCTCACTGCTGACACGTAAAAAAAACTAAAGCCATCACTCATGTTACATCTGTTCGGTATCCTGTTCTTCGTGGCCCTGGCCGTACTCGTCATCGGACTGGTCATCGTTTCCCGCATCGTGAAAGGAATCTTCAATGTGGGCCGGAAGATGACGGGAAAGGACTTCACGGGCAATCGCCGGGAGGATTTCCGGCAGGACAACACCCGTTCTTCGGGCACGGAGACCCGCACGCACTCTCCCAGAAAGAAAAAAGTGTTCGATGACGACGAGGGTGAGTACGTGGACTTTGAGGAAATAAAGGACTAGCGTCTGCTGCTGAAGAAATCCTTCATCAGTCCGACACACTCGTCCGCCATCAGACCGTCCGTAACCTCCGTCTTGGGATGCAGGGCGTCCGGTGCATACTTCCGATAGCCCCTTTTCTCGTCCCCCGCACCGAACACAAGTCTCCCCGTCTGCGCCCAGGCTATCGCTCCGGCGCACATGACACAGGGTTCCACCGTCACATACAAGGTACAGTCCTTCAGGTATTTCGCCCCCAGCGCATTCGCCGCGGCCGTAATGGCCTGCATCTCGGCATGCGCCGTCACATCGTTCAATGTCTCTGTCAGGTTATGGGCACGGGCAATGATGCGGTCACGGCACACCACCACCGCCCCCACGGGCACCTCACCCCTTTCGGCCGCCTTCCGCGCCTCCTGCAATGCCTGCCTCATATAAAAAGTATCGTCTGCCATTCCACCGGTCTTTTTAATGAATGAATTCTGATTTTGGTCCATTGCGCAAAAATACGTATTTTTGCCAAAAAGGAAAAAAAATGGCAACACACAATGAGCTTGGGAAAGAAGGCGAGGAAGCGGCCGCGGCCTATCTGGAGGAACACGGATACACCATCCGCCACAGGGACTGGCACGCGGGGAAAAAGGACCTCGACATTGTGGCGGAAAAAGAAGGAACACTCGTCATCGTGGAAGTGAAGACCCGGAGAGACAGAAGGTTCGGAAGTCCCGAAGAAGCCGTGGACAACCGGAAAATCCGCCACATCATCGCCTCGACGGACGCTTATATCAAGCATTTCAAGACAGACCTGCCCGTGAGGTTCGACATTCTGACGGTAACCGGCACGAAACCTCCTTTCCACATCGCGCACATTGAGGACGCCTTCTTTCCGCCTATATGGAACTGAACACTTAAACGACAGACAGACAATGGACTATCCCGAACCCATATTTCTGGAAGAAACGGCTTCCACGAACTCATACCTGCAGACGCTGTGTGACCGCGAAAGGCAGGACGATCTTACCTGCGTGTACACCACCTACCAATCGGCCGGAAGAGGCCAGAGAGGGAACAGCTGGGAGTCGGAAAGGGGAAAGAACCTTCTGTTCAGCTTTGTGGTCTACCCCGACTTTCTGGAAGCGCGCCGCCAATTCATCCTCTCGCAAATCACCGCCCTGGCACTGAAGGAGACACTGTCACAATATGCTGACGGAATCTGCATCAAATGGCCGAACGACATCTATTGGAACGACAGGAAACTGTGCGGCACACTGATTGAGAACGACCTGACAGGATGCCGTCTGGGCCGCTCCGTCTCGGGAACAGGAGTCAACCTGAACCAGGAACGGTTTCTGAGCGACGCGCCCAACCCGGTGTCACTGAAGCAGATTACGGGAAGGAGCTACAATCCGGAGACAATCCTCCACCAGATTCTTGAACGCGTCACCGACCATTACACGCGGCTAAAGGCAGGACACGCTGGAAGAATCGCCTCACTGTATAAAGAGAATCTTTACCGGAAGCACGGACTCCACCCGTATAAAGACTCCAACGGACCGTTCAATGCCTATATCAAAGACATCGAACCCGACGGGAAGCTTGTTCTGGAGGACGAGACCGGAAACATGAGGAAATATCTGTTCAAAGAAGTGGAATATATCTTGCCCCGCCCATGAACAAGACTGACAGACAGATTCTGCATATCGCCCTGCCCTCCATCATCTCAAACATCACGGTGCCCCTGCTGGGACTGGTGGACGTGACCATTGTAGGCCATTTAGGCTCCGCCTCCTATATCGGCGCCATTGCCATAGGCGGCATGCTGTTCAACATGATCTATTGGATATTCGGATTCCTCCGCATGGGGACAGGGGGACTGACGGCTCAGGCCTACGGACAGCAGGACCACGTTGAGACGGCCCGCATCCTGTCGCGCTCGCTTGCCGCAGGCATGCTGCTGGCCCTTCTGCTGGTTGCCCTGCAATATCCCATCCGCGCGCTGGCCTTCCTTGCCATCGACGCGAGTCCCGAAGTGCGGAGCATGGCGGCCACCTATTTCCACATCTGCATCTGGGGCGCTCCGGCCACATTGGGACTCTACAGCCTCACCGGCTGGTTCATCGGCATGCAGAACTCACGCTTCCCGATGTACATCGCCATCACACAGAACATTGTCAACATCGCGGCAAGCCTGTTTTTTGTATTCGCGCTCCACATGAAGGTAGAGGGAGTCGCCCTGGGCACCCTCATCGCCCAATACGCCGGTCT
Source organism: Candidatus Phocaeicola excrementigallinarum (assembly GCA_019120125.1). GTDB lineage: Bacteria > Bacteroidota > Bacteroidia > Bacteroidales > Bacteroidaceae > Phocaeicola > Phocaeicola excrementigallinarum. The sequence continues at coordinate 9,333 of DWVR01000047.1, forward strand.
GGCAATGGCGGTCCTGCTCTGCCTGCACAAATACCGTCCGCTCTGCCAGCACGCCGGACGAGGCCGGATTTTCGGGAAGGAGGCCATGTCACGCTTCTTCAGCGTCAACCGCGACATCTTTTTCCGTACCCTCTGCATTGTGGCGGTCACGGTGTTCTTCACCTCCACCGGAGCGGCATACGGAGACGTGGTTCTGGCCGTCAACACACTCCTGATGCAGCTGTTCACCCTGTTCTCTTACATTATGGACGGATTCGCATACGCCGGCGAAGCGCTTTCCGGCAAACATATCGGGGCTGGCGACCGGACCGGATTCCACCGCACCGTCCGTCACCTTTTCGGATGGGGCATCGCATCGGCCACGGCCTTCACCCTGCTTTACGGACTTGGAGGAAAGGAATTTCTCGGGCTGTTGACAAACGACACCAACGTGATACAGGCCTCCGGCGATTATTTCCTCTGGACGCTGGCCATTCCCGCCGCCGGTTTCTCCGCATTCCTGCTCGACGGAATCTGCATCGGTGCCACCGCCACAAGAATCATGCTGAAAGCCATACTTACCGCATCCGTCTGCTTCTTCCTTCTCTACTACGGCCTGCACCACCGTCTAGGGAACCATGCCCTATGGCTGGCATTCATCGCTTATCTGGCGCTACGGGGAGCGGCACAAGCTTTCTTCAGCAGGAAATTGCTCAGACAAGAAAAAATTCATACCTTTGTTGACAAACATTAAAAAGATTACAGCCATGACAAAATTCAAACGCATCCTGTTAAAGCTCAGCGGCGAAAGCCTGATGGGAGAAAAGAAGTACGGCATCGACGAGAAACGTCTGGGAGAATACGCGCGCCAGATCAAGGAAATCCACGACATGGGCGTACAGATAGGCATCGTCATAGGCGGAGGGAACATTTTCCGTGGCCTGAGCGGAACCGGAAAAGGATTCGACCGCGTGAAAGGCGACCAGATGGGAATGCTCGCCACCGTCATCAACAGTCTGGGGCTCAGCTCGGCCCTCACGGCAGAGGGTGTGAAGGCCCGTGTGCTGACAGCCGTGCGCATGGAGCCTATCGGCGAGTTCTATTCAAAATGGAAGGCCATTGAAGCCATGGAGAACGGAGAAGTGGTCATCATGTCCGCCGGCACAGGAAACCCTTACTTCACCACAGATACAGGCTCCTCGCTCAGAGGTATCGAGATTGAGGCCGACGTCATGCTGAAAGGCACCCGTGTGGACGGCATCTATACGGCCGACCCGGAAAAAGATCCGACGGCGACCAAGTTCGATGACATCACATACGATGAGGTGCTGGCGCGTGGCCTGAAAGTGATGGACCTTACCGCCACCTGCATGTGCAAGGAAAACAACCTGCCCATCATCGTATTCAACATGGACAAGACGGGCAACCTGAAAAAAGTGATGGAGGGAGAGAATATCGGCACATTGGTACACAACTGATCCTCTCCGCCAGACCGGTCACTCATCCAACCGGAATTCCCTGACTTCGCCGTTCCGCATCAGCGGGATGGCGTTCAGTTTTTCCACGGGTATCTGTTCCAGACGCGCCTGCACGGCCTTGTTGATCTGTCCATGGGCTACGGCAAGCACCCGTTTTCCGGAATAGTTCCTCCGCACAAAGTCCAGAAACTTTCCGGCACGCTGATAAAGCATCTCCCAAGTCTCCACATCGGCGGGCGGATTCTTCCTGTCCACGGAGCACAGGAGCTGTCCGGTCCAGCTCCCCCAATCAATCTCGCGCAGCAAAGGTGTGGTGGCCCACGGAAGCACACGGTCGCCGAGGGCGATCCTCACCGTGTCGGTCACCCTCCGCAGGTCGCTGCTCACCACCGCGTCCAGTCCAATATCCTCCAAAGCCTCTCCCAGTTCCGCGGCCTGCCGTTTTCCCTCCTCGGTAAGCACCCCGGGCAAATGCCCCTGGAAAATCCTTTTCAGGTTCTCCTCCGTCTGCCCGTGACGGGCCAGATAAATCGTAATCATACTCATTCATATTGGTTTACACGCGCCAAATTTAATGACAAAACGGAAACGGACAAAATTCATGCGCGGAATTCCGGACCATACCACAAGATATTTCACAAGTCTATTGCAGAAGAATAAAAAATAGCGTACTTTTGTTCACAAAACATCATTCAGGACAATATATCATTTAAAACTGTAAACAATATGGCAGATTCTAAAACAATTATCAGCGAGGCTGAAGAGAAAATGAATATGGCGATCATGTATCTGGATGAGGCGCTGGCCCACATCCGTGCAGGGAAGGCGGACGTGCGTCTGCTCGACGGAATCCGCGTGAACTCTTATGGAAGCATGGTGCCCATCAACAATGTGGCGGCTGTCACCACTCCCGATGCGCGGAGCATCGCCATCAAGCCGTGGGACAAGAGCATGTTCCGTGTCATCGAAAAGGCGATCATCGACTCCGACCTGGGCATCATGCCTGAAAACAACGGCGAGATCATCCGCATCGGCATCCCTCCTTTGACCGAAGAACGGCGCAAGCAGCTCGCCAAACAGTGCAAGAGCGAGGGCGAGACCGCAAAGGTCAGCATCCGCAACGCACGGCGCGACGCGATTGACGCGCTGAAGAAAGCGGTGAAGGACGGCATGCCGGAAGACGAGCAGAAAAACGCCGAGGCCAAACTGCAGAAAACCCACGACAAGTTCATCAAACAGATTGACGACCTGCTGGCGGCAAAGGACAAGGAAATCATGACCGTATAAAAACACACGTCTTAATCTTCCCGAAGAAGGTGGCGCCACACATGGAAGGACAAGGCACACCCTCTTCGGGACAAAAACCGGAAAAACTTGGAGAAAGGACTAGTCATCAAGAGCACAGGAAGCTGGTATGTCGTCCGGACAGACGACGGGAAACTGATTGAATGCAAGATAAAAGGAAACTTCCGTCTGAAAGGCATAAAAAGCACGAACCCCATCGCGGTGGGCGACCGTGTGAGCGTCACGCCCAATACGGAGGGCACTGCCTTCATCACTGACATCGGGGACCGGAAAAACTACATCATCCGGAAAGCCTCCAACCTGTCGAAACAGTCACACATCATCGCGGCCAACGTGGACCAGTGTATGCTGGTGGCGACCGTCAACCACCCGGAGACCTCCACCATCTTCATCGACCGCTTTCTGGCATCGGCGGAAGCGTACAACGTGCCGGTATGTCTGGTGTTCAACAAGACAGACCTCTATTCGGAAGAGGAGTCACGCTATCTGGAGGGGCTGGTCACGCTCTATACCCACATAGGCTATCCCTGCTACAGGATTTCCGCGCTGAATGAGAGCGGGACCGATGATATCAGGAAAGCCCTTTCCGGAAAGATCACCCTGTTCTCCGGAAATTCCGGCGTGGGGAAATCCACACTCATCAACACACTCATTCCCGGCCTTCACCTCAAGACAGGCGAAGTGTCGGCCGCACACAACAAAGGCATGCACACCACGACTTTCTCCGAAATGTATCCGTTGGAAAACGGAGGATACATCATCGACACACCCGGAATAAAGGGATTCGGGACCTTCGACATGAAAGACGAGGAAGTGGGGCATTATTTCAAGGAGATCTTCAAGTTCTCCGCCGGATGCAAATATGGCAACTGCACACACCGGCACGAGCCGGGATGCGCCGTGCGCGAGGCGGTAGAAAAGCATTACATCAGCGAGTCCCGCTATATCTCATACCTTAATATACTGGAGGACAGAGAGGAAGGGAAATACCGCGCTGCTTACTGATTCATTTACACACCTGAAAGACACAGACATCATGGACAAACGTATCAAATGGGGACTGATAGTGGCCATCGCAGGAGGACTGACGGCAGTCGGCATCCGCACATTTACCCCGAAAGAGAACAAGGAACTGGCGGAGACGGAAACCGCCCCGATAGAAAAAGGGCAGAAGGCGTTGAACGTCAACGCGAAGATCGCCAGGCCCCACCTGCTGACCGACGAACTCTTTGTGAGCGGCAAACTGATGCCGGACGAGGAAGTGGACCTCTCGTTCGAGACATCGGGAAAAATCATCGACATCAATTTCACGGAAGGCACCTTCGTCACCAAGGGCCAGCTGCTGGCAAAAGTGAACGACAGCCAGCTTCAGGCGCAACTGAAGCGTCTGGAAGCGCAGATGCCACTGGCCGAGGACCGCGTTTTCCGCCAGAATGCCCTGCTGCAACGTGACGCGGTCAGCAAGGAAGCCTACGAACAGGTCAAGACCGAGCTCGCCACACTGAACGCCGACATCGAGAACGTGAAAGCCAATATCGCCATGACCGAACTGCGCGCTCCTTTCGACGGAATCATCGGCCTGCGGCAGGTCAGCACGGGCGCATACGCCTCTCCCACCACGGTCATCGCCAAACTGACCAAGATCACCCCGCTGAAAGTGGAGTTCGCGGTACCCGAACGCTACGCCCGCCAGGTGAAAAAAGGCACGAACCTGACCTTCCGGATCGAAGGATTCCTGAACGAGTTCAACTCACAGGTGTATGCCACCGAATCACGAATCGACGACGAGACACACACGCTGACCGTCCGCGCACTCTATCCCAACAAAAACGGGGAACTGCTTCCGGGACGTTACGCCGACATCAGCCTGAAACAGGAAGAGATCAAGGAAGCACTGGCCATTCCCTCGGAGGCCATCGTTCCGGAAATGGGAAAGAACAAAGTGTTTGTCTACCGCTCAGGAAAAGCATATCCGGTGGACGTGACCATCGGCATACGCACCGAGGCGGAAGTACAGATCGTGAAAGGACTGGCGGCCGGCGACACCATCCTGACATCGGGAACCCTACAGTTACGCACCGGAATGCCGGTCATCCTCGACAAGATTGAATAATCCTAATGCCTTACGTCCATGAACATATCCGAACTTAGCATCAGACGGCCGGTATTGGCCACCGTGCTCACCGTAATCATCCTGTTGTTCGGTCTGATAGGCTACACCACACTGGGAGTACGCGAATATCCGTCTGTCGACAACCCGATCATATCCGTCACCTGCAGCTATCCGGGCGCCAACGCCGAGGTCATCGAGAACCAGATCACGGAACCTCTGGAACAGAACATCAACGGCATTCCCGGCATCCGCTCCCTCTCAAGCACCAGCCAGCAGGGACAATCGCGCATCACCGTCGAATTCGAGCTTTCCGTGGACCTGGAGACGGCGGCCAACGATGTGCGCGACAAGGTTTCACGCGCCCAACGCTACCTGCCCCGTGACTGCGACCCTCCTACCGTGTCGAAAGCGGACGCTGACGCCAGCCCCATCCTGATGGTAGCCATCCAGAGCAACACCCGCTCCCTGCTCGAACTGAGTGAGATCGCCGACCTTACCGTCAAGGAACAGCTGCAGACCATCCCGGACGTGAGCAGCGTGTCCATCTGGGGTGAGAAAAGATACTCCATGCGCCTGTGGCTCGACCCGGTGAAAATGGCCGGCTATGGCATCACACCGGTCGACGTGAAGAATGCCATTGACGAACAGAACCTGGAGCTTCCGTCCGGAAGCATCGAAGGAAACACCGTGGAACTGACCCTGCGCACCATGGGACTGATGCATACGGCCAAGGAATTCAACAATGTCATCCTGAAAGAGGACAACGGACGCATCATCCGCGTCAGTGACATCGGCTATGCCGAACTGGGGCCCGCCGACCTGAAAAGCTACATGAAGATGAACGGCGTGCCCATGGTGGGAGTGGTGGTGATCCCGCAACCGGGAGCCAACCACATCGAGATTGCCGACGCGGTATACGAGCGTATGGAACAGATGGAGAAAGACCTCCCCGACGACGTGACCTACACCTACGGATTCGACAACACACGGTTTATCCGCGCGTCCATCGCCGAAGTGGAAAGCACCGTATACGAGGCTTTCGTACTGGTCATCATCATCATCTTCCTTTTCCTCCGCGACTGGCGTGTCACGCTGATTCCCTGCATCGTGATTCCGGTCTCGCTCATCGGAGCGTTCTTCGTGATGTATGTCGCCGGATTCTCCATCAACGTGCTGACCATGCTGGCGGTCGTCCTGTCGGTGGGTCTGGTGGTGGACGACGCCATTGTGATGACGGAAAACATCTACATCCGCATCGAACGGGGCATGAGGCCGTTCGAGGCCGGCATCGAAGGGGCCAAGGAGATTTTCTTCGCCGTAGTCTCCACCACCATCACTCTGGCCGCCGTGTTCCTGCCCATCGTGTTCATGGAGGGAACCAGCGGACGCCTGTTCCGCGAGTTCAGTTTCGTGGTGGCCGGATCGGTCATCATCTCGGCCTTCGCCGCCCTGACCTTCACTCCGATGCTCGCCACCAAGATGCTGAAATATCAGGAGAAGAAGAACTGGTTCTACCGGAAGACGGAGCCGTTTTTCGAAGGAATGAACAACCTGTACTCACGCTCGCTCAAGGCTTTTCTGAGGCGACGGGTCATCGCCATCCCGATTGTCGCCGTCACCATGATCCTCATCGGCATCCTGTGGAGCCAGATACCGTCGGAAATGGCACCACTGGAGGACCGCTCACAGATCACCATCACCACACGGGCGGCCGAGGGAACCAGCTATGAATACATCCGCGACTACACGGAAGAGATCAACGCGCTCGTCGACTCGGTCATCCCGGACGCAGCCTTCGTTACCGCCCGTGTGTCAAGTGGAAGCGGAAACATCCAGATCACACTGAAGGACATCAAAGACCGCGACTACACCCAGATGGAAGTGGCGGAAAAAATGTCACAGGCCATCCAGAAACACACCAAGGCCCGCTCGTTCGTCCGCCAGCAATCCTCATTCGGCGGCCGGAGAAGCAGCATGCCCGTGCAATACGTACTCCAGGCCGTCAGTCTGGAGAAACTGCAGGAAGTGCTTCCGGAGTTTCTGGCACAAGTGTACGACAACCCCACCTTCCAGATGGCGGACGTCGACCTGAAGTTCAGTAGCCCGGAAATGCGCGTGAACATCAACCGCGACAAGGCCGGAACAATGGGCGTAAACGTGCGCGACATCGGCGAGACCCTTCAGTACGGACTGAGCGGACAGCGCATGGGATACTTCTACATGAACGGCAAGCAATACGAGATTCTGGGACAGATAAACCGCCAGCAGCGCAACCAGCCGGCCCACGTGAAGTCCATCTACATCCGGAACGACAAGGGAGAGATGATCCAGATGGACAACCTGGTGGACTTCGTGGAAGCGGTGGCTCCTCCGAAACTCTATCACTACAACCGCTTTGTCTCCGCCACGGTCTCCGCGGGACTGGCGGAAGGAAAGACCATCGGCGACGGACTGGACGAGATGGACAAGATAGCGGCCAACGTGCTCGACGAAACGTTCCGCACCGCCTTGTCGGGTGACTCGAAGGACTACCGGGAAAGCTCCTCCAGCCTGATGTTCGCCTTCATCTTCGCCCTGGTGCTGATCTATCTGATTCTCTCGGCCCAGTTCGAGAGCTTCAAGGACCCGCTGGTCATCATGCTCACCGTGCCGCTGGCCATTGCCGGAGCGTTGATATTCATGTACTTCGCCGACATCACCATGAACATATTCAGCCAGATCGGAATCATCATGCTGATCGGACTGGTGGCGAAGAACGGTATCCTGATCGTGGAGTTCGCCAACCAAAAGCAAGAGATGGGTGAGGACAAGATGCAGGCCATCCGCGACGCGGCCCTGCAGCGCCTGCGCCCCATCCTGATGACCAGCGCGGCCACCGTGCTCGGTCTGGTCCCACTGGCCTTCGCCACGGGTGAAGGCGCCAACCAGCGCATTGCCATGGGTACCGCCGTCGTGGGAGGCATGCTGGTGTCCACCTTCCTGACCATGTACATCGTACCGGCCATCTATTCGTACATCTCAACCAACCGATCCTCCAAAAAGAACAAAGCATGAAAAAGCATCTGTACATCACCGCAATCCTTCTGGGACTGGGACTTTCCGCCCGGGCCCAGTACACCTATACCCTCAGGCAATGTCTGGAAGAAGGGCTTGCCAACAACTATTCGCTCCGGATCACACGCAACGACGAGCAGATAAGCAAGAACAATGCCACCCTCGGCAACGCGGGCTACCTGCCGACCGTTGAATTCACCGCCGGGTACACCGGAAACAACGACAACAGCAATACGGAAGCACGGAGCACCGGCGAGACCACCAAGGCACGGGGCGTCTACGACCAGACACTCGACGCGGGCATCGACCTGAACTGGACCATATTCGACGGATTCAACATCAGCACCACCTACAAGCAACTGCAGGAAATGGAGCGACTGGGCGCCACCAACACGCGCATCGCCATCGAGGACTTCATCGCCAGCCTCACCGCCGAGTATTATAACTACATCCAGCAGGAAATCCGTCTGAAGAATTTCCGCTATGCCGTCACCCTGTCGAGAGAGCGCCTGCGTATCGTGGAAGAACGCTACCACATCGGCAACTTCTCACGACTCGACTACCAGCAGGCCACAGTGGACTTCAACGCCGACCGCGCGCAGTACATCAAGCAGCGGGAACTGGTACACACCTCGCGCATCAACCTGAACGAGCTGATGGCGGCCAAGGACATGGACCGCCCCATCAAGGTAAAGGACTCACTCATCGACGTGAACGAGCATCTGGATTTCAACGAGCTATGGAACGGCACGCTGAACACCAACGCCAACCTGCTGCAGGCGGACCAGAACACGACCATCGCCCAGCTGGACTACAAAAAGGTCCTGTCGCGCAACTATCCCTACGTCCGTCTGAACGCGGGCTACGGATACACGCTGAACAAATATGACGTGAACACCACCCGCAAACGGAGCAACTGGGGATTCAGCGGAGGCATCACCGTAGGATTCAACATCTTCGACGGAAACCGCAAGCGCGAGAAGAGAAACGCCAGCCTGGCCATACGCAACGCACAACTGGCCCGCGAGGAACTGGAACAGGGACTGCGTGCCGACCTGAGCAACCTATGGCAGGCATACCGCAACAACATCCGTCTGCTGAACCTGGAACGCCAGAATCTGGTCTCGGCCAAGGAGAACCACGAGATCGCCAAGGAACGCTACCTGCTGGGCGACCTCTCGGGCATCGAGATGCGTGAGGCGCAGAAAAGTCTGCTCGATGCGGAAGAGCGCATCCTCTCCGCCGAATACGACACCAAGATGTGCGAGATCTCACTCCTCCAGCTCAGCGGAAAAATCGCGCATTATCTGGAATGAGCCGTCCGGCTGTCTGAAAATACTCCTGTGTCTGTATCGGTTTCTTTCACCACAGATTACACGGATTGTCACCGCTACCGTCAAGTTAGAAGTGCAACTCCGCCACCGCCTACCTCCGTCCTTGGAGCGTAGCGGAAAGGGCGGAGGTAGGCGGTGGTAGCCCGGCAACGGGTCAACCGGCAATACAAAATAAAAAAGGGAGACCGCCGTCTCCCGAGGATTAATTACTTTTGT
>DWVR01000048.1 GCA_019120125.1 Candidatus Phocaeicola excrementigallinarum
CGTCCGAGAGCTTCATAGATTTTCACCAGATTCTCCGAGGAAATCTCTTTGTAGAAATATACCTTCGGAAGGTTCTCCTCTGTCGCAGGTGTTTCCGGCCGGGATGGCTCCTGCTCGTTTTGTGCCTGGGCACAACCTGATGTGGCAAACAAGATTGCAAACATCATGGTTAAAAAACTACTTTTCATATTGGTAACGTATTAAATGTTTCAAAAGCTTAAATTAAATCCGGCCATAACCGTTGCTCTCGGCATGGGATAGCCGGCATTGATTTCATATTCCTGAGCCAGCAGGTTCTCACCACGCGCCCAAATATCCAACCATTTACATGCGCGGAAAGAGGCACGGAGATTCCATAACACAAAATCCTCGGTCTCGGGTTGGTCGCCAACGGCAGTAAACAAATCGGCTATGTATTGCACTCCGGTGGAGACGTTCCATCGCCCATGTGAGAAATTGGCTCCGGCGTACAGTTTATGCTCGGGGGCGGCAATGACCGGATTTTCCATGTGCAGGAAGCTGTAGTTCCCGTCCACCGACCAGTGGCGGTCGATACGGTACGCCGCCTGCACCTCCACGCCGGTATTTTTGATTGCTCCCGAGTTCTGGTTCAACATACCGCTGCCGTTGGGATTCGGAAGGGTCTGAATAAGATTCTTCCCGTCTATGTAGAAGAGGTTCACGCCGTAGGTCAGCCGCCCCTCCATCAGACGCTGCGAAAAGGCCAGCTCGTAGTTCCACATCGACTCCGGCAGCAAATCGGGGTTCTGCGGCGGGAACATGTACATCTCGCGCAGGATCGGATAACGGAATCCTTTCGAGGCGGAGGCCTTCAGCTCGATGGCGTGCGGGAGATGGAAGGCCAGTCCGGCCTGCGGCATCCACTCCAATCCGATGCGGGAGTGATGGTCTGCACGAAGCCCGACGTTGAAGGTCAGCCAGGAACCGATGTCTTGGCGGAAGTCAATATATCCGGCCAGCTCGTCTTCGTGCTTGTCCACCAGATCGGAAGTCGTACCGGCCTGCTCCCCGCTCACATATTCGTTCCATGCACGGCCTCCATAACGGAACCAGTCGAAGCCCACGGTGATGCGGTTGCCCTTGAAAAACCGCGCACTCTGGTAGAGCGACACGCCCATCATGTCGTCATGCGACAGGAAGCGGTCATCCTGCGGTGTTTCACCCTCGGAGGGGGTATATCCGTCGTTGATCCAGTGGTCGCCCCAGTTGTAGAAGAAGCTGACGGCTCCCGAGGTCTTTTCATACCGGTTCTCCACGGCAAACGAGGTCATGCCTCGTGTGATGCGCTGGTCGCCGTCGAGCAGCGGTGCATCAACCGGGCCGGGATAGGAGGCGTTGAAATGGGTCACATTCACATCGCCCCGCAGATTCCAGTTATCCGTCACTTCATAGCCCAGTTTTGCATAGCCGCCGTACTGCTCGAAGCCCATGTCTGCACGGTGCCCGTCCGTGCGGTTATATGAACCGGAAACGACGCTGGAAAAACGCCCTTTCCGGATGCGGTTGGTCAGCTCCGTTTCGAGTGTATTCCAGGAACCGTACCCGGCGCGAAGGTTCGTCTTTACGCCGTCCTCCTGCATCTTACGCGTTACGATGTTGATGACGCCGCCCATGGCGTTCGAGCCGTAGAGGACCGAAGCCGGCCCCCGCAGAACTTCCACCCGCTCGGCAAGGAATGACTGATAGGCATCGGCTATCGGATGGCCGAAAATGCCGGCATATTGGGGATGGCCGTCAATCATTACCATCAACCGGGCTGTTCCGCCACTCAATCCACGGAGTGAAATACTTCCTGCCGCGCCACCCGACACACCGTAGCCCATCACTCCGCGTGAGGTTACGAACAGGCCGGGAATCTGTTCTGTCAGCACCGGCAGTAGCGAGGGTTGCAAGGCCTGGTCTATTTTGCTGCGGTTCACTACAGACACGGTTTGGGACAGATGTCGGACATCCGTTTCATTACGGGTGCCGGTAACCACAACTTCTCCGATTTCATATACCTTCCCTGTATCAAGGGAGTCCCGTTTTTGTTCCTGAGCCATTCCCGTCTGGACGGTAAGGGCCATCAAAGCAATTGACAAATAAGACTTTCTTATCTTCATTTATAATGTATCTGTTTGTTAATCATTTATTTGTTTATAGAATGCCTCTATCTGGTGAAAACACTCCTCAGGCGTAGCACAATCAAAGCAGCGGGTTTCCAACGGACACCATCTGGTAGCAGTCCGATTGATAATATGCGGGGCTACAACTCCATAACTTATCTTTATATCGGTTTTTGAAAGCAAGTCAAGGGCAGGCCGACTGATGACATCCGCATACACCTCTTTGACATTTGCCAAAGCCAACAGTGCCGCAGCGGCGTTACCCACGACTTTATCTGCGATGGATGCTTCATACAAGAAGCCCGGATCATCTTGCAACAAATGATACAGATCGATGACACCACGACCATTGAATGTGCAAACTTCACCATTTGCAACGACCAAAGAATGCTTTCCTTCATGCAGTAATTGTATTAAATCGTCCATACGACCTGCTTTCATTTTCTTTTCTCAAAAGTAGTAAATTCGAAAAGGGAGCAAGCTACCCTAAATACCGATTAAATTCCCCGTATCATGGGATTATAGCCTGTAGCGCAGCCAGATTACATCATTCTCCAATCTTTCCACGCTGGTCAGGTGAAGATGCACCGGCAGGCGGTCATCTCCTCCTATTCCATCAAAGACGGCGGTTCCGTTTTTTCGGCCATCTATTCCAGGTGCTACCAGCAGACTGACCTCATCGATCAGTCCGGCCTGCAAGAATCCTCCGTTGATATGACCTCCTCCCAATAGAGCTAAACGCTTGACATGAAATTGTTCATACAGTATATTCATGGCCGCATTCAAATCAATATTTTCTTTTCCCACGGCAATCCAAGATATTCCCTGGTTACGTAACATCTCCAGATATTCCTTGGAGACTCTTTCGCTGACAATACAAATCAACGGTACATCATCAATACGGTTCGAGTTCCATCGTAAATGTCCTAACGTATCAACAGATACCATATAGGCATCCGATTCTTCCGCAACAGATACAGAGGGTTGATCAACAGGTTCATACCCTGTCGGGACGAACGGTTCTTTAGCCGAGTTATAATGTTCCATGGTTACCCGCCCTTCCAACAAGGACGGGCAATCCAGTTGTTCCAATGCGGTATAATATTCTTCTCCGCTGATTTTGTCTACCATCGAACAGTCAATCCTGCCGTCAATGGAAGCCACCATGTGGCAAATAACATATGGTTTCATTATAAATTCTTTTATTCAATCAAACCTGTATTTTTCAGCCATTCAGCGGTCATCGCATGACAATTGGACGTCTGGGAAGAACGGATCCAAAGGCTCGGGGTCAGGAAATTGCCCTCCGGGATAAGACGTTTGGCATCCGCTTCGACACCACTGATGCCGCTGCTGGCACTGGACACAATCAGCCCGATATTCTTTCCTGCCATCTCGCTTCCGTGGTTGAACAGGAAGGTCTGCAACGGAGCCGCCATATTGCTCCACCAGAGGGGTGTCGCTACAATCACCGTAGCGTAGTTCTCAAGTTCAACGTCCACTGGATCGATAGCCGGATAGGAAGAGACGTCATTCGGATTTTCACGGATGGCGGCAATCAGGGCACTGCCTATGGCATAATTGTTCGCAGCGTAATCCAATCCTTTCTCTGCCGGTTCCACGCGGACAACATCTGCATCTATTTGTGTCAGCAGATCCGTCACAATCGTGTGCGTGTTGTTCGTGAAGCTGTAATAAACGACAAGGATGTCTCCCTCTACAGGATTGGGATTCTCGGGATCATTATTCCCGTTTTCATCATCTTCTCCTCCATTTTCAGGGGTTTCAGTCTGAGGCTGGTCGGTTACAGGCTCATCATCTTCACAAGATGTAAACCCGAAAAATAGCCCTGCTGCCAGCAGAATATAAAATAACTTCTTCATATGTATTTCTTATTTGAATTGATTTATAAGTTTATTTGTAAAACCTGTCAAAAGCCAAACTTTGCTTCTGTATTCAAGTTTATAATCCGGTCAATTTTTCCTGATCCTCCGAATAACG
>DWVR01000049.1 GCA_019120125.1 Candidatus Phocaeicola excrementigallinarum
GTAAGTTTGTAGCCCGATAACTCAAAACAAGAATTATGCTGGTTTACAATACAACCTATCATGTGGAAATAGATGACGCGCGCAATTTCGTCATCTGGCTGAACGAGTGCTATATCCCCGAAGCGGAAAAAAGCGGAGAATTGAAGAACCCACGTGTCCTCCGCATCCTGAGCCATAAGGAACAGGACAGCGAGTGTTTCTCCCTCCAATGGGAAGTGGAGGACTCCGCCACCTTACACCGCTGGCTGGTGAATGGCGGTGAACACCTGAATGAGGAAATCAAAAAGATATTCAAGGACAAGGTGGTAGGATTCCCGACATTGATGGAGGTCATCAGGTGATACATCCGGTCAAAGAGAAAATCATTCTGGGAATCGATCCCGGTACAAACCTTATGGGGTATGGCGTGCTGAAGGTTACCGGAGTGAAACCGCAGGTGATGGCACTCGGCGTGGTGGATCTCCGGAAATGTGCGGACCCTTATCTCAAGCTGAAACGCATCTACGAGAGAGTGCAGGGGATTATCGCGTCTTATCTCCCGGACGAGCTGGCCATAGAGGCTCCTTTTTTCGGGAAAAACGTGCAGTCGATGCTGAAGCTGGGACGGGCGCAAGGGGTTGCCATCGTGTCGGCACTCTGTCGCGACATACCCGTGACGGAATATGCTCCGCTGAAAATCAAGATGGCCATTACAGGCAACGGACAGGCCAGCAAGGAGCAGGTGGCCGACATGTTGAGGAGGATGCTTCACATACCGGAGTCGGAGATGGGACCTTTCCTCGACGCGACCGACGCGCTCGGAGCGGCTTATTGCCATTATCTCCAGATGGGGCGTCCGGAAACGCCGAAAGCCTATTCCGACTGGAAAGACTTCATGGCCAAGAATCCGAACCGAGTAAAAAAATAAACTGTCATGATGAGACTGAGACATGTGATTCTGATGTCTGTGCTCACGGCCGCAGGATGCAGCCCGTCGCAGCACGGTCCTTACTCTTCCTACGGGAATTATCCAGTGTATAAGGGCGAATGGGAAGAAATGGTTTATTCGCCATCGTCCACACAATTCTCTCTCTGGGCCCCTACCGCACAAGAGGTACGGGTGATGCTCTACGAGGAGGGACAGGGAGGGTCGGCCTTCCGGATGCTTCCGATGGAGGAGGCAGAGAACGGAATGTGGAAAGCGGAGGCCGGCGGAGACCTGAACGGGAAATTTTATACCTTTAATGTCAAGATCAACGACACGTGGCTGGGCGACACGCCCGGGCTGCTGGCCAAGGCTGTCGGCGTGAACGGTGACCGTGCGGCCATCATCGACCTCGACACGACGGACCCGCAGGGATGGGACACCGACAAACGTCCCCCGATGAAAGGCTTTTCAGACATGGTAATCTATGAGATGCACCACCGTGACTTCTCCATTGATACGGTCTCGGGCATCCGGCACCGCGGAAAATTCCTTGCGCTGACGGAACAGGGAACCGCCACTTATCTGGGCGACAAGACTGGCATCGACCATCTGAAGGAACTGGGCATCACCCACGTCCAGATTCTTCCGTCGTTCGACTACGCCACTGTTGACGAGACACGCCTCGACCGTCCCCAATACAATTGGGGGTACGACCCGAAAAACTATAATGTGCCGGAGGGTTCTTATTCAACCGACCCCTACAAGCCGGACGTGCGCATCCGTGAATTCAAGCAGATGGTGATGGCGCTTCATCAGGCGGGAATCCGCGTTATCATGGATGTGGTCTATAACCATACGGCAACGGCAAGAGGAAGCAATTTCGAGCGGACTGTTCCGGGCTATTTCTACCGGCATACCGATGACGGAAAACTGGCTGATGCCTCCGGGTGCGGCAATGAGACGGCAAGTGAACGCGCCATGATGCGCCGCTTCATGGTAGAGTCCGTATGTTACTGGGTGAATGAATACCACATCGACGGGTTCCGTTTCGACCTCATGGCCATCCACGACATTGAGACCATGAATGAAATCCGTGCCGCGCTTGACAAGATTGATCCTACCATTTACATCGGTGGAGAAGGTTGGGCAGCAAAGGCTCCTCAACTTCCGGAAGATCAAATCGCGCTGAAAAAGAATATCAGCCGGATGCCGGGAATCGCGGCGTTCAGCGACGAGTTCCGCGACAGTCTGCGTGGGGCATGGGGCGATGACTCGAAAGGCGCTTTCCTCATCGGTAAGCGGGGATTCTCCAAAGGCTTGCGTTTCGGACTGGCCGGCGGCGTGTCTCACCCTCAGGTCCCCACGGATTCCGTAGACGGTCCGCTGAGGAACTGGGCGGACGAGCCGACACAACTCATCAGCTACATGAGCTGTCATGACGACCTCTGTATTACCGACCGCCTGCGCGCCACGATGCCGAACGCCTCTCCATTGGAGATCGCCGCCCTGATGAAACTGGGAATGACGGCTGTGCTCACCTCACAAGGAGTGCCGTTCATCTATGCCGGCGATGAAATCATGCGCAGCAAATACGGGGTGGGCAACTCATACGCGAGTCCCGACAGCATCAATGCCATTGACTGGCGGAACAAAGCGACCCACCGTGATCTGTTTGACTATACGAAGGGACTGATCGCCATGCGCAAGGCCCATCCCGGATTCCGTCTGGAAAAGGCGGAACTGGTAAGGAAACATCTGGAATTCCTTCCGACTCCCTCAGACAATGTGGTGGCCTACCGCATCAACGGAAACCCTGGCGGGGACAGTTGGCTGAATACCATTGTGGTGCTGAATGCGGACACGGCTCCGGCACAGATTGACATACCGGAAGGCAAATACTGGATTGTCTGCAGCGAAGGAAGGATAGATACGGTCATGGGACTGGGCACTCTGACAGGTGACAAGCTCACGGTGGCCCCCCGAAGCGCGATGATCGTACATCAGTAAAGACGGAAAACCAATTAGTTGAAAATCAGCCGTTCCGATATGACTGGGACGAGACTGGAAAAACGTCCTTACGTTTTTTAAAAACGCTTCGACGTTTTGACCAAAACGCCTAGGCGTTTTAATGAAAACGTCTAGACGTTTTTCCGGCAGTCGGAAAGGCTGCGGAACGGCAATCATTTTTATCATACAAGATGCAGAATATAATTACAATTACGGACGGAGTGACCCGTAACCCTGCGTACAGAATGCGGGAACCGATCAACCTGCGGATTGCGGCAGGCGAACACGTAGCCATAGTGGGACCGAACGGTGGAGGAAAGAGTCTGCTGGTGGACACCATCACAGGACGCTATCCGCTGCTGATGAACGAGGTAGTCTACGATTTTTCTCCCTCGGAATCGAAAATGGTGTGCGACAACATCAGGTACATCACATTCCGTGACTCGTACGGTGACTCAGATGCCACCTATTATTATCAACAGCGTTGGAACACGCACGACATCGACGACACGCCGGTGGTGCGCGACCTGCTCCCGGAGTGCAGGAACGAGGAATTGCGGAAAACGTTGTACGACCTGTTTGGAGTGGAGGCGATGCTCGACAAGCATATCATCCTGCTGTCAAGCGGAGAATTGCGCAAGTTCCAACTGACCAAGACCTTGTTGGGCGGTCCGAGGGTGCTCATCATGGACAACCCCTTCATCGGGCTCGACGCCAAGACCCGCGACCTGTTGCAGGCGCTGTTGCGGAAACTGACCGCACTGACCAATCTGCAAGTGATTCTGGTACTCTCGAAGACGGACGACATACCCGATTTCATCACCCATGTGATTCCGGTGGAGAACCGTCATTGCGGCGGGAAGATCACCTTGCAGGAATATCTGGAACGGCGTCCGGAAGTGCCCTCACATATTCTTTCCGAGGAGAAACGGCAACGGATTCTCAATCTGCCCTATTCCGGCAGCCTGTATCACACGGAGCATATTGTGGACCTGAACAAAGTGAGCATCCGATATGGAGAACGGACCATCCTGAAAGACCTGGACTGGAATGTGAGATGCGGAGAGAAATGGGCGCTGGGCGGCGATAACGGGTCGGGCAAGTCCACCCTGTTGAGTCTTGTCTGCGCCGACAATCCGCAGAGTTATGCCTGCGACATCACCCTGTTCGGCAAGAAAAGAGGAAGCGGCGAAAGCATCTGGGAAATAAAGAAGCACATCGGATACGTGAGTCCCGAAATGCATCGTGCCTACCTGAAGAACCTGCCCGCCATTGATATAGTCGCGAGCGGTCTCCACGATTCCATCGGACTGTACAGGAAGATGAAGGAGGACGACCGTGCCGTGTGTGGGTGGTGGATGGACATATTCGGAATTGCCGGACTGAAGGAACGTAACTTCCTCCAGCTTTCCAGCGGAGAGCAGCGCATGGTGCTTCTGGCCCGCGCGTTCGTGAAAGACCCCGAACTGCTGATTCTTGACGAGCCGCTGCACGGGCTCGACATGCTTAACCGCCGTCTGGTGAAGGACATCATCGAGACCTTCTGCGAGCGAAAGGACAAGACCATGATCATGGTGACGCACTACAAGGAAGAGCTTCCATCGAACATCACGCACTCCCTTTATCTGAAACGGAACTGACATACGGAGCCAAGGAAGTGAAGGCCGTTTCAGGATTTCTTCACATCCTTGGCTCCGTATGCCAACAGGTTACGGTTCGGACGCTCTTCCTGTCATTGCTCTTTCAGCGAGACATTGATTTTTCCGATATAGTCGAGTATCTCTTCCCGTCCCGTCTTGTCCTCGGCCGAGGAAACGAAGTAGGGGGGGAGTTCCTCCCATTGCTCCTCCAGTTTATGCAGATAATTGTCAATGTTCATTTTCAGCTTTCCTTTGGTCATCTTGTCAGCTTTGGTGAATATGATGGCAAAAGGGATCCCGTTCTCTCCCAGCCATTCGATGAATTTCAGGTCTATTTTCTGAGGTTCCAGACGGCTGTCCACCAACACGAAAAGACAGGTCATTTCCTCACGCTTCAGCACATAGTCCTCAATGAGTTTCTTGATTTTTTCCATCATCGCCTTCCCTCTCTGGGCATAGCCGTAGCCCGGCAGGTCGACAAGATACCATTCCTTGTTGATCAGGAAATGGTTGACAAGCAATGTCTTTCCCGGAGTGGAGGAAGTCATCGCAAGTTTGGAACGGTTGGTCAGCATGTTGATCAGGCTGGATTTTCCTACATTCGAACGTCCGATAAACGCATATTCGGGCAATCCGGTTTTGGGACACATGTCTACCCGCGAGTTGCTTATCACGAATTCAGCACTGGTTATTTTCATAAGTTCAAGAACAATTTGTTTTTAATAATGAATCAGACCGCAAAGATAGCGAATTTCCCGGATAGATTGGAAATCCAATCATCTATATCGCCATCCTAAGACTGTCAGGCCGCAGAAAGTGAGCAGTCCGTTAACCATCAGCATCTCGTAGCCGAACTGATAGCCGGTGGCCGAGGAAACAAGGCGGTCGGTGAGGTAGCAGATGACAGGCGAGGCAATGGCGACATATGGGACAAGACGGTCGCGGACACGGCGGCGGGTAAACAGGCCGAAGGCGAACAGGCCCAGCAAGGGGCCGTAAGTATACGACGCCAACACATAAATCGTGTCAATCACATTCCGGCTTCCTATGGCTTCGATAATCAGAATGCAGCCGATGAACACGGCCGAGATGAAAAAATGCGAATATTTCCGGATCTGTCGCGCCTTCTTTTCCGGATAACGCTCTATTCCGAGGATGTCGATGCAGAAGCTGGTGGTCAGTGCGGCCAGTGCGGAATCGGCGCTTGAGAAGGCGGCGGCGATGATACCGATGGTGAAAAGCACGAGCACCGTATATCCCAAATGCCCCCCGGCCGCAAAGAGAGGCAGGATGTCGTCACCTTTCTCAGGCAATGGAATCCCCAAGTGTGCCGATGCGATCAGGAGCAGCACTCCCAACACAAGGAAAAGCAGGTTGACCGGAACGAACGAGAATCCATAGCAGTACATGTTTTTCTGAGCCTCTTTCAGGTTGCGGCACGACAGGTTCTTCTGCATCATGTCCTGGTCAAGTCCCGTCATGACAATGGTGATGAAGATGCCGCTGAAGAACTGTTTGAAGAAATTCTGTTTTGAATGCCAGTCATCGAACACGAATATCCGGCTGTGCTCATTGGCCGAGACCGCCTCCACGACTCCTTTCGCGTCGAGCTGGAGCAGGGAAGCCACCTGGCAGAGTATCAGTCCGAGCGCCAGCAGCAGGCAAAGGGTCTGGAAGCTGTCAGTCCATACAATGGTGCGTATGCCGCTTTTCCGGGTATAAAGCCAGATGAGTACCACGGTCCCTATTACGGTGGCCGCAAACGGAATGTGGTAGGCGTCGAACACGAAATGCTGGAGAATGACGCACACCAGATACAGACGTGCCGCCGCTCCCAACATTTTTGAGAGAAGAAAGAACGAGGCCCCTGTCTTGTAGGCACAATTGCCGAAACGTTTTCCCAAATAAGTATATATGGAGGTCAGGTTGAGACGGTAATAAAGAGGCAACAGCACGTGGGCGATGAGGAGATAGCCCACAAAAAAGCCGAGGCAGGTCTGCATATAAGTCATGTCGATGCTGCCTGCCATCCCGGGCACTGACACGAATGTGACTCCAGAGAGTGACGCTCCGATCATACCGAAAGAAACGATGTACCACGGCGACTGCCGGTTGCCGCGGAAAAAGGCAGCGTTGTCAGTATGATGGGCGGCCGTGATACGGGCCACCAGCAACAGCAGTCCGAAATAAACCGCAATGGTGAGAAGAATGAAAGTTCCGTTCATGCCAATTGTTTTTTATGTGCAAATGTAAAGGAATGTTTTCAATTTACCAAAGACGGTGACAGACCGCGCCACATCACACTCCGCAAAGTTTTTGGCGGCAAAAAAGAGATGAACACAGATTTTTCTTATTTTTGCGGTTCAGAAAACTGAAACTGGAGTATATATGAGCCAACAATATCCGTCCGTTCTGCTGGAGAAAGCGGTGGGGGAGTTCGCCAAACTTCCCGGCATAGGCAGAAAGACAGCCATGAGGCTTGTCCTGCATCTGCTCAAGCAGGAAACGTCGGCCGTGGAAGCGTTCAGCAGCGCCATGACCACACTGAAGCATGAGGTGAAATACTGTAAGATATGCCATAACATATCCGATACTGACGTATGTGGAATTTGTTCCAATCCGTCACGTGACTCCTCGACCGTGTGTGTCGTGGAGAACATACGCGACGTGATGGCCATTGAGAACACCCAGCAGTACCGGGGACTTTATCATGTGTTGGGAGGTGTGATCTCGCCCATGGACGGCATCGGTCCGTCGGACTTGGAGATAGACAGTCTGGTGGAACGTGTGAAAGAAGGGGGAGTGAAGGAAGTGATCTTCGCGCTCAGCTCCACCATGGAGGGAGACACGACCAACTTCTACATTTTCCGGAAACTGGCGGGACTGGACGTGAGGCTGAGTGTCATAGCCCGCGGCATCTCGGTGGGTGATGAACTGGAATATACGGACGAAGTGACCCTGGGACGTTCGATTCTGAACCGGACTGTCTTTACGGGAGTCATGTAAACGAAAAAATAACTGTCACAATGAAAGAAGGAATCAAGAGATTGTTGAGAATCCTGCAGGTGGAGTTCGCCATGCTATGGATGTTGGTCGTATTGCTGGTCGTGCTCTATGAGTACGATGTACTTCCGCAAGGGGTGTTTGCCGATGACGCGCAGGCCTGCTATGTGATGCAGGCAACGGGAATTCTGCTTACGGTGGGAATGATTCCGCTCTCCCTCCGCATGTTCAGTCTTTCACTTACACGCTATGTCAGGCGATTGTCTCTGCCGGATGCCCTGGTAAGCTACCGGCGGTGGAGTGAGGTCCGCCTGGGCATGCTGCTCGCTCCGGCCTTGTTTGACATGACTGTCTATTATACCACGCTCGACACGACCGGTCTGTTGTGTGCCGGTATGGTGCTGCTGGTCTCGCTTTTCTGCGTGCCTGGCCGCACTCGCCTGCTGAAGGAACTGGACCTGGAACAGAACAGGCCCTCCAATCTGGACTGACTGAAGATGAAAATAAAAGGACATATTACATTGCGTGCTCCGGAACCGGAAGATCTTGAGGTTCTGCTGGCCATAGAGAACGATGACCGCCTGTGGAGGGTGGGGACGGCGACCGGTCCTTATTCGCGCTTCCAGATGAGACAATATCTGACTGAAGTCCAGAACGACCTCTACGCCGACCGGCAGTTGCGGCTGATGATCCAACATGATACGGAAGGAGTTGTCGGCATCGTTGACCTTTGCTATTTCGACCCCCGCCACAACCGGGCGGAAGTAGGACTGATTGTACGGGATGACATGCGCGGCTGTGGTATCGCCCGCCAGACGCTACACCTGCTTGAGGACCATTGCTTCGGATTGTTGGGCATCCATCAGCTTTATGCCTATGTGCCGGCCGACAATCTCCCTTCACTGAATCTTTTCGGTTCATCAGGATATGAAAAAACGGCCCGGCTGAAAGATTGGATCAGGACCGGAACCGTTTATCAGGATGTATGTCTGTTTCAGAAAATGAATCCGCACATCAGTTGAAAGACGGATATACCGGATATTTCGACCATAACTTGTAGGGTTGTCCCAAATCACAGAGACTGTTGCTCCACAGGTTACGTTGGTACCGGTCGGCAAGAAGATGTTGCGCGTCACTATACCCTATCATCCATGAGTTTTCCTTGATTTCCCTCTCCAACTGTCCGTTTTCCCAACCGGCATAGCCCGAGAAGAAGCGGATGTGGCCTTCCACGGGATTCCCTTCAAGCAGATACTTCTTCAGCTCGTTGAAATCACCGTTCAGATAAAGCCCGTCACTGATTTCCAAAGAGTCCTTGAGAGAACGGATTGTGTGAAGAAAAAAGATTGTGTCCCTCCCGACTGGACCACCTTTGAATACCGGAATCACAGGAATGGACTCCAGTCCCGGAACAAGTTGCCCCAACGTCACACGATAACTGAATCTCTTGTTCATTACAATGCCCATACTTCCCTCTTCATTGTTGGTAACCATCAAAATAACCGTACGGGTAAACTGATAATCAGACAATAACGGGGAAGCGATAAGAATACTTCCCATCACTGGAAGCGCCTTATTTGCCTTTACTTGAAAAATGCGCATGTCCATAGATAATTGTTTTAATCTACTAAAGTAACTCATTTCATTGAAATATGAAAGAATATACATGTCTTTTTTCAAAGATTTTTCTGTACGACCCTGAAATTGTGACAAATCATTCGGGGTCGTATTCAAATTATCTCACCGGACCGGCAGTCAGACTCCTTGCAAATGGCTTCCTATGCGGACTTGTCATTTTCGTTCTCCAGCTTTTTCCACCATTTGGTGTAGCGGCGTGTCAACTTATAGTATATATACACTCCGGCATAGAGCCAGATGATGTTGCTGAATATTTGCAGGGTCTTATGACCTTCCAGCATCGGGTAGAAAGTAAGGAAACAGATGATTTCCTGTATGAACATGGTGGCGAGATAGCCTATAATAAGGTAGAGAGCCGCCATCGGTTTCGAATAGTTGCTTTTCGGTTTCATAGGTTTCAGGGTTTTATATGGTCAGATCTTGTTCTTCCTTGATTTTCACAGCCGCGGCATAAATTTCAGTAAACAGAATGATGGAAAGAAGTATGCTCCATTCGCAATCTGTCTTTTCGATTCCGGTTACCTGGTAGCCATGAAGCACTATTTGGCTCATCGCATCCCTTTCCAGCAGCCATTGGTAGATGGCTATAAAAATGTTGATACCTACATTTACATAAGCAAACCAGCGGATCCACTTCACATTCTGTCTGGAAAAGATGTCACTTTTCGAGACCCGGAGAGACAGACGGACCAGACAATAAATGGCATATATCCCAAGACCCGCGAATATGAAAGCTCCTCCAATCATGAATATAAGCGTGGACAGTCTCATCGATACTTTGCATGCAATTCCTGAAGTTGCATAAGGCACTGTAATGGTCCTATCGGGTGCTTGCAGCGTTGCCTGGCCGTGTATCTTTTCCGGAATGACATTGAAAATTACCGGTACAAGGGAGCCTGACGGAAGTCCTTCTGTTTCTCCGGCCTTATATTCTTCGTATCCTTCTCCTTCCTGCAGATAATCGAACAACTTGTGCGAATCATCGTGAAAGAAAAGACTGGATGTAAGCTCTATGCATGATCCGATGATGGTAAGTATAGCTAACAGACTTATATACTTCATGGCAAAAATGTTTAGATGGTTAGATTGTCATTGTTTCTCCATACGGGCAGTTGTGGCAGCAGCCTGCTTTTCAGATACCATACGCATGCCACTGTGATCGCGGCCCCTGCAAGTGCCAACCCTGCGGCTCCGCTCGCGCCCAGCATTTCCACCATGGTCGCGTCGGGGTCCTCCACCAGATGATAAAGCAATACCGAGGTGCCGTTATTGACAAAATGCATCAACATGCCTGGCAGCAGGCTGCCTGTGCGGTAATACACCCATCCGAGTGCCAGTCCCGTCACGAAAGCAAACGGAATCTGAATTGGATTGCCGTGGCCTATTCCGAAGAGCAGGGCGGGAACCACAATCGCCCACACCGGATTCTTCCATCTGCTCAGAAGATAACCCTGCATGGCTCCACGGAACAGCAGCTCTTCCATCAGAGGAGCCATGATGACGATGGCAATGACTCCCAGCGGATTATTCATCATTCTGTCGAATGCCGCTTCCATTGTGTTGGGAAGTCCGGCAAGCTCGTTCAGGTAGTTGGTCCACATACCCATGCCCACAATGAGGACAATGGATGTGAGAAGTACTTTTCCGGTATGGGGGAAATTGAATTTCAAGTCGGAACCTTTCACGTATTTGGCCAGCAGCACGTGGGCGGCTACCGCTATGGAAAATATAAGCTGCGCCCAGAGAATAACCGTCATGTAGGTCGGGTCGTTTTGGTCAGGAATCTCGAAAGTGCCGCTGAAAATCATATATCCGCCGGCCATTACACCGAAAACGGCAATCTGATACAAAAAGAAGTAGATGAAAAGTTTGATTATTCGTTTCATGATAATTGTCTGTTTTGTTATGAATGGGTAAATATAGTGATTTATTTTTTATTCTCAGTAAGCAGGAATCCATTTTCGATGTCCTGAAAATAAATGCTCTGCTGGCAGTTCTGGCTGAATGTCTCTGAATCCTTGTTCCATTCGGCGTATTCAATCAGGCAGACACTGCCGTCAGAGATATAAGTAAGCATATATGTCGGATTCCATGTGAGGTCTGAAGCGTTCCAGCGGTAAGCTTTTTTCTCCGTCAGATTTCCATCGGCACTGTATTGATATTCGTATTTCAGTTTCGGAGTGATTGAAATGCCGTCAGCGTTCAGTGTGGACACAATCATCGAGTTGTCGCCTTCGCCGTATATAAAGGTCTCTTGTGCGTCGGCAGTAGTGAAACTCATCAGTGTGGCTGCAAAAAGGGTGGCCAGGACTGTTTTTACGGATGTCTTTTTCATAATGGTAGTTTTTTGATTTGTTATTGTTTTTCTAATCTCAATAATTATTTATTGTTTTTCGATATGCAAATATATATACTATTTTTGAATCTAAAAAAGAAAATCGAGAAAAATTTATCGAAAAACAGTAATTTATTCTTGAAAATCACAAATCATCCCTTTTGAAGTCTCAGGAAAAGACATCCGGAGACATGTCAAAATGATCTGAAACACACAGAGGCACAGAGACATAGAGTTTATTTATTGCTTCACAAGCATGTTCTCTCCGTGTCTTTGTGCCTCCGTGTGTCGTTTTTTAATTACGGTACACTTTCTTTCTTGATAGTCGTACAGTTGAATGCCAGGCAATGACGGATTCAGACCATATCTTCGCCCGTCCGAACTACAGGAACCCGAATGGTCTTGTGGAAAGGGACGAAGCGGGAAACTACGGTTACCACTATAGTAATCGCCAGCATCCATCCCAGAATATGTTTCAGAGCAAGCAGCAGGCTTTGTTGTTGCAATACAGTGTAAAGACTGTTGGTGGCAAGCTGCATGGCTTCGTCAATACCGTGTCCCTGTGCCAGATTGTT
The DNA here is from genome assembly GCA_019120125.1 of Candidatus Phocaeicola excrementigallinarum. Taxonomy (GTDB): domain Bacteria; phylum Bacteroidota; class Bacteroidia; order Bacteroidales; family Bacteroidaceae; genus Phocaeicola; species Phocaeicola excrementigallinarum. The sequence continues at coordinate 12,106 of DWVR01000049.1, forward strand.
GCTGAGCGATGAGGAATAGCGCGATGCGGCAAGCTGGTCGACCAAGGTGATGTTTTCCGAAAGCTGTACCATATACTTTTGCTGCAGCCGGTAGAGGACATTGCTGTAGATGGCCGATGCCATGACGGGGGCCAGCACCGCACGGAACGTTATCAGAAAGAATGCGTTGAATATAAGAAGTTTGGGCTTGAGGTCTTCCACAACAAACAGTCCGAAGGCGATAAGCAATATCATCATGCCCAGTCCGCGGAAGAAAAGGGGGACGAAAAGAGCCTCATAGGTGCTGTCGGGTGAGATAGTGAAATAGAGCATCCCGAAAAAGATGACGAAACAGGCCATGCCGCCGGCGATGAGAAAACGGAAACGCCATCTCTGCCAGCGGAACCACCAGAAGCAGATGAAGGCTCCCAATATATATCCCGGAATGAGGTATATATATAAGGTGTAGTTATGCACGTTGTCCACTCTCAGGATAGTGGTCATGTAGTTGCTCAGCAGGGTGGTCGACGTGCTGAAGAACATGACGAGTATCATGTAGAAATAGCCCAGAATGGCTTTCCACTGGAAAAGGGGCTTCAGACTGACGTAGGGACTTGGCGAATGAAACTGCTCCCACAGGAAAAGGGCGATGAGCAACGGAGCTATCACGATGTAGGTGCAGATTTTGGGTGAAGCCATCCAGTCGGATATCTTTCCGTAGGTGATGACGTAGACCAGCATCAGCAGTCCGGTGGAGATGATGACCATTTCTCTCGGATGAAGCTCTTTCAGAGGGATGCCTTTCGACGGACGGTCGTGACGCAGGAAAATGATGACAAACAGGATGGCCAGAATGAGGAGCATCATCATGAAATAGTACATGTATTTCCAGTCGTAGTGATAGGCCAGCAGGGCGGTGACTATCATCGAGAGTTGTCCGCCGCTGAACACCAGCGGATAGAAATAGGCGTAGAACTCGCTTCTCACATCTGTGGGGCTGAACACGAACTTGATGCGGCGGATGAGCCAGAGCATGAGAAAGCCTTTCAGGAATCCGATGATGAAGCTGAAGATGATGAGCAGGTCGATGTTGGCGGAACGCGCGCATATCCAGCTCAAAAGGAACTGCAGGGTGAGATCGACCAGCAGCAACGACTTGCTGGAAAAAGAGTTCAGCACCTTCGGTACGATCGGGTAGGCGATGGCCATGCCCGCCGAAGCCGCGTAATAGCCGATAGTGATGTCCTCGGTATAGGCGCCGAGTGTGTTCGACACCTCCACCATGCTGCCCGTGTATGTTCCGTTGAGCATGGTGACAGGCAGGATGATGAAGAATATCAGCCCTACGGACAGCCAGTCGGGTACCCACCGGCGTACGGGAATGTCAAGTTCTTGTGCGGTCATCATTTTCTTCTGAATGCTTCGGTTTCTACCATCATTCCGGCACGCAACTGTGCCATGTCGTCCGGCGTCACATTGTCGAAATCGATGCGTACGGGAATACGTTGCTGCACTTTCACGAAGTTTCCGGCCGAATTGTCAGTAGGCACCAGTGAATATTTCGAGCCGGTGGCTTCCGATATGGCGGTGACGTGCCCCTGAAATACCTTGTGGGGGATACCGTCCACTTTGATGCGTACGGGTTGTCCGATGTAGATGTTGCTGATCTGGGTCTCTCGATAATTGGCAGTGACCCATTTGTCCGACTGACGTACCAGATAGGAGAGGGTCTGTCCGGCCGACACATATTGGCCCGGTTCCAAGGTACGGCGTCCCATGTATCCGTCGTAAGGAGCGGTGACCACAGTATACGACAAGTTCAGGTTAGCCATGTCCAGTGCCGCCTCCGCACGCAGGATTCCGGCCTCCACGTTTACTTTCCGCTTGTTGGTTTCCGTGTATTGCGAACGTGCGGCGTCCTTTTGTCTGAGCAGTGCCTCATAGCGGGCCCGTGCCGCATCATAGTCGGCCTTGGCCTGGTCATATTGCTGTTCGGGTACCGATTCCTGCCGGAGCAGGCGTTCATAACGGTGGAAATCCTGCTCGGCTTTCCAGAGCCGTGCCTTGGCTTCTTCCAGACTGGCATTCTGTTCGGCGATACGGGTTTCTGAAGTCTCGATGTTCGAATGGAGCACACCGCGTGAACCTTGCGCGTCCATCAGTGCCGCTTCGGCTTCCTTCTGGCGGATCAGATACTCCCGGTTGTCGAGGACAACGAGCGTGTCACCCTTGTGTACGAACTGGTGCTCTCGGAACCTAACCTCCTGGATGTAGCCCGAAACCCGGATGTTGACCGGTGCGATATATTGGTCGACAAAAGCATCGTTCGTGATTTCGTAACTGAAGTAACGCCAGAAGTAATTGACGGTCCAGAGCAGTCCGGAGCTAGCAATCAGCAGGCACACGGTGTTCAATATGATATTACGGCGCTTGCGTTTCTTGAGCCGTTGGTATTTTGATTCGAGTGTACTCATAATGTTTCTTTATTTTGATTTAGACATGTCCTACAGTTTTCCAGCAGCCCGCTGCAGCTCGTAATACGTATAAACAACCTGCGCACGTGCCGTGGTCAGTTGCAGTTCGGCATCGAGCCGCAGATTGTCGGCATCAAGCAAGTCGGTCAGTATGGCCAGCTGGTTCAAGTAGCGGTTCCGCATGATGCGGAAGTTCTCTTCCGCCTGTTTTACCGAAAGTTTCAGGGCATCCACCCGCGCAAGTGCCTCGCTATGTTTCAGGTAGGCATTCCGCACTGTCATCCGGATTTGCTGACGGTGCTGTTCCTCCGCATTCCGGTACACGTCCACCTGTCGGCGTGCCTCACGGATGCGGTGCTTGCTCCGGTAAAGTGCCGAGAGCGGATAAGAGAAAGAAAGCCCGATGTTCCAGGCGTTGTTATACATGTCGGCCAATGTGCGTGAGACAGGGCGTGCGAGCGTGTTGGCCGCATAGAGCGACAACTGTGGCATCCGTTCTGCCTTTACTGCCTGAATGTTGTTTCTGGCCAGGTCGGTCTGGCGCATCCTCAGTGACATGGCAGGGTCGTTGGAATAAGCCTGGCTGATATAGTTCTCATATTCGTCCAGGCGGAGCACTTCGTCGAGCAAAGTCGTGTCAGGACGGAGCAGCAGCGATTCGTCAAGTCCCAGCAGTATGTCCAGTTGCTGAGAGGTAAGCCGGATGTTGTTTTCCGTTTCCAGCAGTGACAGCCGGTTGTTGGTGAGTTGCATCTCGCTCCGCAGCACATCGTTGTTCGTGATCAATCCTTCCTCTTTCATCTGCCGGATGTCTTTCAGTCTCCGTTCCGATTCGTTGATGTTGCGTGTCAGCACCACGTGTTGCTTGTAAAGGCTGAAAAGAGTCAGATATTGTCTCAGAAGCGAAAGCTTGATGTCCGCGCGGTCGGTGGCCGTCTGCAGCACGGCGATTTCTTTTTCGATGTCAGCCTGGCGGATGGCATATCTGATACGTCCTCCATGATAGAGAGGCTGACTGACATTGACTGCATAATTCTGTGACCAGTCGGGCGAGTCGGGACAGGTGGGGTCGGAGAGACCGTGTTCAAAAACTACAGGTTGTCCTACAAAACCTCCATTGAGGCCGATATTGATTTCCGGAAGACGGCTGGCGCGTGCCGTGCGGGCGCGGTCATCAGCAATCTGTTCTTTCAGCCGGTCGGCTGCCAGTTGCAGGTTCTGTTCCATTCCCCTGTCGAACAACTGGCCAATACTAAGATAGAGCGAATCCTCGTCAATGGAAGCTTTCAGTGGGGCAATACCAAAAAGTCCGATTACTCCCGATACAAGAATCTGTTTGAGTTTGTACATAAAGAAAGCTTTTTAGTTAAGCGTGAAGCGGATTGTGGCTTCCGGTTGCAAAGATACGGATTTTGTCGCAGAAAAAACGGGATTCTCCGGCAATTATCGTCCGGACTTCTTTCCAGAATACCCTCAGAAAGGCAAGAATCGCGGCTCTGGCCCCTTATTTTTTCTTTCTGAACAAAAGATTCAAGCATTTTATTTCGGGATTTAAATTTATAGTCTTACCTTTACACAATCATATAAAAAACATTCTTTAAACAGACAGATTAGAAACAATAAGGGGAATAGTCTCCGCAGCAATGTAAAATAATTAAATATTTATTTGTATGAAAGTAAAATTCTTGTTGTCTGCCATGATGGCATGCGCATTGGGCTTGGGCTCTTGTGCGGACAAACCGAGTGTGGAAATCCCGCTTTACGGCTGGGAAGGTGAGAATCAGGAATCTACGGAAGCTACCATCCGTACGGATTTCAAGAAATGGAAAGATCATGGACTGAAGGGTATCTGCTACAACACAGGCGGATTCAATGCGGAAAAGCATGCGCTCGCTTCCAAAATCGCCCATGAAAACGGACTTGAATATCATGCGTGGATTCCGGCCATGCTGAAGGGCGATGCTGATTCTACTTGGTATGCCGTGAACCGTAAAGGAGAGTCTGCCTATACAGTACAAGCATACGTGCCTTATTATAAGGCAATGTGTCCGAACAATCCGGATGTCATCAATTATCTGGTGACTGAATACGGCAAGATTGCCGACATTCCTGAAGTGGACTATATCCATCTGGACTATATCCGTTATGTGGATGTGATTCTGGCCCGCGGATTGTGGGACAAATACGGACTGGTGATGAACGAGGAATATCCTACCGCCGACTATTGCTATTGTGACAAGTGTGTGGCTGACTTCAAGGAAGCCTCAGGCATCGACATCAAGTCCATCGAAGACCCGTCCACTTGCGAGGAATGGAAACAGTTCCGTTGTGATGTCATCACGAGTCTGGTGAACAAGATTGCGGATGCCGTACATGCGAAAGGCAAGAAGATAAGTGCCGCTGTGTTCCCGGGACCGGAAGGCTATGCCAAGAAGATGGTCCGTCAGGAATGGAACAAATGGAATCTTGACGCGGTGTTCCCGATGAACTATAATGACTTCTATCTGGAACCGGCCGCATGGGTGGGCAAGATCACCAAGCAGGAAGTGGACGCCGTGGAAGGCAAGATGCCTGTATATAGCGGACTGTTCATCTGCAACGACTGGAAGAACAAGGCCAGCATCAAGGATCCGGAAGGTCATGGACTGATTCCGTCTGAAATCTCCGAAGCTGTGCACGGTGCGATGGAGGCTGGAGCAGCCGGTCTTTCCCTGTTCACTCCTTCAAGAATGACCGATGAACATTGGGCAGAGCTCGACAAGGCACTGAAAGCCGTAGGCGAGGAGATGGCCGCCTCACAGAACAAGTAATAGACATATTTTAATTAACTCAATATCTAAAACACATGAAACTCAAAAGTACACTTCTGATCGCGCTGTCTCTTATGGCATCCGCAATCGTGCCGGCACAGGCTGAAACGCCTGAGCAGAAGGCTGAACGCATGGAATGGTTCTCGAGAGCGAAACTCGGTATCTTCATCCATTGGGGAATCTATTCCACCGGACGGACTTCCGAAAGCTGGGCGTTCCACAACAAGATTGTTCCCATTGATGAATACATGGACCAGAAAAACGAGTTTACCGCTGCAAACTACGATCCGGCCTATTGGGCAAAGCTCATCAAGGAAAGTGGAGCGCAATATACGGTCATCACGACAAAACATCACGACGGATTCGCGTTGTGGGACACAAAAGCCGGCGATTTCAGTGCCGTGAAGTCCTCGCCTGCCAAAAGGGACGTAATCGCGCCGTTTGTGGAGGAAGTCAGAAAACAGGGCATCAAGCTGGGATTCTACTACTCGCTCATCGACTGGCCGAGAGAAGACTATCCGAACATCTACCGGGAAGGTCCTGCTAAATATGACATCCACAAGGAACCGAAAAGATGGCAGCATTTCGTGGACTTCAACTTCGCGCAGTTGAGAGAGCTGAACGAGACTTGGAAACCTGACCTCTATTGGTTTGACGGCGACTGGGAACAGACAGCCGAGGACTGGAGAGCCAAGGAAATCGTGGAAATGCTCCGCAAGACCACTCCGGGCGTGATCGTCAACTCCCGTATCCAGGGTCATGGCGACTATGACACACCGGAACTGGGCGTGCCCGTTACCCGTCCGGAATCAAAATGGTGGGAAACTTGTATGACCATGAACGACTCATGGGGCTACCAGTTGGATGACCACAACTACAAGAGCCCGATGACGTTGCTGCGAATGCTTGTGGACTGTATCAGTCTGGGCGGTAATCTGTTGCTGGACATCGGCCCGAAAGCGGACGGAACCATTCCCGAAGAACAGGTGGCCATCCTGAAGGAGTTCGGCCGTTGGACATCCAAACATAAGGAAGCGATCTACGACACCAAGCCGGGCATTCCTGACGGACATGTACAGGCTTACACTTCATTGAGTCTGGACGGAAAGACACTCTATCTGTATGTTCCCTATACTCCGAATGAAAGCATCGAGATCAAGGGCCTCAAGAGCAAGATCAAGGGCGTACGCGTAGTTGGCAACGGCACAGAGCTGAAGTGGATCCGTTATAACGACATCTCCTGGAGCCAGGTTCCGGGCGTATGCTACGTGCAGGTCCCGAAAGATGTGCTTGACGAAAGGATTACCGTAATCGCGGTCGACCTGGAAGCGCCGATCGAACTTTATCGCGGAGCCGGACAAGTGCTCAGTTTCAATGATTATGACAAATAATTCAGTCAAAAATGCCATGAAGAAGTTATGTTTATTTGCCGCGCTGGCCTGCATTGCTACTGCCGCGTCCAGCCAATCACTGTTTGAACGTTATAAGGCGGTGCTCACCACACCGAGAAGCTACGACTGTTTCCGGGCTGTCGACCAGATCCGGGTGGACGGAATCCTTGACGAAGCGTCGTGGACACGTGCCCAGTCATCCGAACCTTTTGTAGACATCCGCGGTGAGGGTTATCCCACACCGACAAAGGAGACTACCGTAAAGATGGTGTGGGACTACGATCATCTTTATATCGCCGCCACGTTGACGGAGGACAATATTGTGGCCCATCTGACCCAGCGTGACACCATCATCTATCACGACAATGATTTCGAGGTGTTCCTTGATCCGGACGGAGACGCGGTACAGTATTTTGAGATAGAGAACAACGCCCGTGGCGTGGTGTTCGACCTTATGCTCGACAAGTCATACCGCAGCAACGGTTCGTTCTTTATCCCCTGGAACTGCGAAGGTCTGCAACTGGCAATCGGACTGAACGGCACCCTCAACAAGGAGGATGATACCGACAAGTCGTGGGTGGTGGAAATGGCCATTCCTTTCAAGGCGCTGACATTCAACTTCACCAATCCGAGAAACTACTCTACGTGGAGAATCAACTTCTCGCGCGTGCAGCATCTCGTAAAGGGACAGCCGGAAGAGAACTGGGTATGGTCGCCGACCGGTAAGGTGGACATGCACATGGCCGACCGTTGGGGATTCCTCAACTTTGTGGACGCGCCTGTAGGCTCACGCATAAAGGGAGGACACGACCTTGACATGAACGCTTACAAGCTGCTTTGGGCCATGTTCTACGCGCAGCTGGACAATTACAGTGCGAAAGGCAGCTATATCAGCGATGTGGACGGGTTCAAACTGACAGGCACAGAGCTTGCGGGCATCAGCAAGAAAGATAAGATCACTGTGGAGACAACCTCTTCGCAGTTCATTATCAGAATTGCCCTCGACGGCAAGAAGAAAACCTACTCAGTGGACCAGGACGGAAGATTCACCATCACGGATATGACCAAGAAATGATATTCCGGTCTGAATGACCTGATTTCAAATGGGGTGCCGGAATCCGGGAGCCTTGATCCAAGGCTCAGGATTCTGGCACTTCTTTTTTTATTCTCCCGGATTTGCCTGCATACAGATTGTTTTTGAGTATATTTGCAGGCGAATAAAAAATCAATATCATGAAAAAGAAACTATTGTGGATATGTGCCGTGTCCGGTGTATTGTGGACTGCAAGTTCCTGCACAAATACGTCACAACAGACAACTGTCGACATCATCCCCCAACCCCAGTCCGTTGAAGTGTCGGGTGGGGAGTTCACGCTGAAGGATGGCATGACCATCGCCTATTCGGACGCTTCGCTGAAGCCTGCGGCCGAATATCTGGCATCCATGCTGGGGAGGTCTACGGGCTACAAGTTCCAGCTTGAGGAAGGCGATGGCGGAGACATACGGCTCCAACTGTCGGGCGAGGCTTCCGCCAAGGAAGGAAGCTACTCGCTGGAGGTAAACCGGGGAAAGGCCGTGGTCTCGGCAGCCGGTTATCCGGGAGTGATAGCGGGTGTGGAAACCATACGCCAGCTGCTTCCTGCCGAAATAGAGTCTCCGGCCGTAGTGGACGGAAAGACGTGGACAATGCCTGCCGTCTCCATCGCAGACGGGCCACGCTTTCAATGGCGCGGACTGATGCTCGATGTATCGCGGCATTTCTATTCAAAAGAGGAGGTAATGGAACTGCTGGACCTGATGGCTCTCTACAAAATGAACAAGTTTCACTGGCATCTGACCGATGATCAGGGATGGCGCATCGAAATCAAGAAATATCCTCTGCTCACGGAAAAAGGGGCATGGCGCACGTTCAATTCTCAGGACCGCGTATGCATGCGCCGCGCAAAGGCAGAACACAACTCCGATTTTGAGATTCCGGAAAGCAAGCTGAGAATCGTGGAAGGCGATACGCTCTATGGAGGATATTACACTCAGGAGGACATTAGGGAAGTGGTGAAGTATGCGGCGGTGCGCGGCATCGACATCATTCCAGAAGTGGACATGCCGGGCCACATGCTCGCCGCGGTGAGCAATTACGACGGAGTGTCATGCTTCCGTCAGACTGGATGGGGAAAAATGTTCTCCTCGCCCGTTTGCCCGGGAAAGGAAAGCGCGTTGGAGTTCTGCAAGAACGTGTATGCGGAGATTTTCCCGCTGTTCCCATACAAGTATGTCCACCTGGGGGCGGACGAGGTGGAAAAGGATAACTGGAAGAAGTGTCCGGACTGCCAGAAGCGGATGCGCGACAACGGGCTGAAAACGGAAGAAGAGTTGCAGTCGTGGTTCGTGCACCAAATGGAACATTTCTTCAACGAAAACGGCAAGGAGCTGATAGGATGGGATGAGATCATCGAAGGCGGACTGTCGGAAACGGCTACCGTGATGTGGTGGCGCAACTGGAACCCTCAGGCGGTTCCAACAGCCACGGCCCACGGAAACCATGTCATCTACTGCCCGAACGCGAACTTCTATCTGGACTATCTGCAAGACAAGTATTCCGTACAAAACATCTACACCTACGGACTGGCTCCGGACTCGCTGAGTGAGGCACAGCGGTCGTTGGTGCTGGGCGTGCAGGGAAACATCTGGTGCGAATGGATCCCTTCACGCGAGAGGATGCAGTATATGGCATTCCCACGCATGATGGCCATCGCGGAAATCGGATGGAGTGAACCGGAAAATCAGGACTGGGACGGTTTCGAGCGCCGCATGATCGGCCAGTTCCCCCGTCTGGGAATCCTGAACGTGAACTACAGAATGCCCGACCTGACCGGATTCCACAAAACAAACGCTTTTGTGGGAGAGACAGAAGTGAAGGTGGTATCACCGGATCCCAGCGTCGCCATCCATTACACTACCGACGGAAGCATCCCGACGCTGGAGTCTCCGGTATACTCATCGCCTGTCAGGATTACGGAATCCACCGATTTCATCTTCCGCTCTTTCCGCGCGAACGGAAAAGCCGGCGATCTGTTCCACACATCCTTCATCAAACAGGAATACGCTCCCGCAACTGACGCGGCTCCCACAAAGACCGGCCTGCAGGCCGTATGGCATGAAGGGAAAACGAACTCGTGCGCATTCATCGACCGCAATCCGGTGAAAGGCACGTATGAAATTGCGGACGTGTCGATTCCGGGTGCGGTGAAAGGAGATATCGGACTGGTCATCACGGGATATTTCAATGCCCCGTCCGACGGAGTATATACTTTCGCCCTGCTCTCCGACGACGGCAGCACCCTGAAAGTGGACGGTGCGATGGTGGTCGACAACGACGGTCCGCACTCTCCTCAGGAGGTGACAGGACAGCGCGCGCTGGCAAAGGGGATGCATCCGATTGAAGTCCGCTACTTCGACAGCAACGGCGGTACACTGAAGCTGGAGGTCCTCGATCCGGAAGGCAAGCCGATGAAAGAAGGCATCTATATGCATTGAACGCATGAATATGCGTACCGTTGAATAGATATACAGCCCTGCCACACCTGACCAGCACTCATTTTCAGACGGTTACAGGTGAGGCAGGAAACGCCTGGACGTTTGGCTTAAAACATCAGGACATTTTACATGAAACGTCTTGATGTTTTGCCTGAAACGTCCAGGCGTTTTTGTGTGGACAAACTTGCGTATCTTTATTCACAGACAGACTGCTTCAACTGCCTTGAGTTATCTTCCGTGAATGTTATAATCTGTGAAAAGGATGGGATTGCCTGTAATCCGTATACCGGATAATTCACGTTTTCCCCGTATTTTTGCACACGGATCAGAATTAAAAGACAGACAACGTGAGTAAGATAAAGAACGAGACAAACGCCCTGCTGACCATGATACGCGAGGGGAAGCCCATGACAAGAAGGCAACAGCTGTGGCTGACCATACAGCTGAGTATTCCCGCCATCGTGGCACAGCTTTCATCCATCCTCATGCAGTATATCGACGCGTCGATGGTCGGTACTCTGGGAGCGGGCGCTTCCGCCTCCATCGGACTGGTATCCACCACCACCTGGCTGTTCTGGGGAGTATGCGCGGCGGCGGCCACGGGATTCTCGGTACAGGTGGCGCATCTTATCGGTGCGGGCGACCTGAAAGGCGCGCGCGCCGTACTCCGTCAGTCCATCATTTCCGTATTCGTGTTCAGCCTGGCGCTGGGGCTGGCAGGAGCCCTCATCAGCGGTCCCCTGCCTTTCTGGCTGGGAGGCGATCCGGCCATCCGGCACGACTCGTCACGGTATTTTCTCATCTTCTCGCTTTTCCTTCCCATGCTCCAGCTGAATTTCCTGGCGGGAGGGATGCTCAGGTGCAGCGGCAACATGCGTGTACCGAGCATGCTGAACGTGCTGATGTGCGTACTTGACGTGATCTTCAACTTTTTCCTCATATTCCCCACACGCGAGATGGAACTTTTCGGACGGACAGTACGGATGCCTGGCGCAGGACTTGGAGTGGAAGGGGCCGCCCTCGGTACGGTATTTGCCGAAGTAGTGGTTGCCGTGCTCATGATGGGCTATCTCGTGACCCGTTCGCCCGAGCTGAAGCTGACAGGCGAGAAGGGACATTTCCTGCCGCGGATTCCCATTCTGAGACAAGCTGCCAGGATCAGTCTCCCGATGGGACTGGAGCATGTGGTGATTTGTGGAGCGCAGATCATGACCACGGTCATCGTGGCCCCATTGGGAATCATCGCCATCGCCGCCAACTCGTTTGCCATCACGGCCGAAAGTCTCTGCTATATGCCCGGCTACGGTATATCCGACGCCGCCACCACACTGATCGGCCAGAGTCTGGGAGCGGGACGCCGTGAGCTGACCCGGACCTTCTCGCGCATCACCGTCTACATGGGTATGCTGGTCATGGCATTCATGGGAGTGCTGATGTACGTGTTCGCCCCGGAAATCATCGGTATCATGACTCCTGTGGAGGAAATCCGTACGCTGGGAGTCACTGTGCTTCGCATTGAGGCTTTCGCCGAGCCGATGTTCGCCGCCTCGATTGTGGCCTACGGCGTATTTGTAGGAGCGGGCGGCACTCTGGTGCCCAGTCTCATGAATTTCTTCAGTATCTGGGCCGTACGGCTGACACTGGCTTTCTGGCTCGCGCCGACCATGGGACTGAAGGGAGTATGGCTGGCCATGTGTATCGAGCTGTGTTTCCGTGGAGCCATCTTCCTGATCCGTCTGGAACGGGGAAAATGGATGGGAAAATCACATATTGCGAAACATTCTTAAAACAATATCTATAACAATATGAAATTCAATTTTGACGAAATCATTCCGCGACGCAACACGAACTGCGTCAAATGGGACGGCTCTTCCGACCCTGACATGCTGCCCATGTGGGTGGCCGATATGGACTTCCGCACCGCTCCTGCCATTGTGGAGACGCTGCGGAAACGTGTGGAACACGGCATCTTCGGTTATACGCATGTGCCTGACGAGTATTATGAAGCTGTCATCGACTGGCAAAGCCGTCGTCATGGACTGCATGTGGAGAAAGAATGGTTTATCTACACTTCCGGAGTGGTGCCTGCCATTTCCGCCATCATCAAGGCCATGACAGAGCCGGGAGACAAAGTGATTATACAGACCCCGGTATACAACTGCTTCTTTTCGTCTATCCGCAACAATAGCTGCGAGATTGTAAGCAATCCGTTGGTCTACGCCAACCATACTTACCGGATGGATTTTGAGGACCTGGAGCGGAAAGCTTCCGATCCTCGTGCCAAGGTGTTGATTCTCTGCAATCCTCATAATCCTGCCGGACGCGTGTGGAAACGGGAGGAGCTGGAGCGTCTGGGCGAGATCTGTATCCGTCATGGGGTGTTTGTCATCTCTGACGAGATTCATTGCGAGCTGGTATATCCGGGACACAGGCATATTCCTTTCGCCTCGCTTTCCGAAGAATTTCTTATGCATTCTTCCACCTGCATCTCTGCCACCAAGGCATTCAACATTGCAGGACTGCAGCTGGCCAACATCCTCACAGCCGATAAGGAAATCCGCCGCCGTATCGACCGTGCCATCAATATAAATGAGGTGTGCGACGTGAATCCTTTTGGCGTGATCGGTACAATCGCTGCCTACAACGAAGGAGAGGAGTGGCTGGAACAGCTTATATCTTACCTTGAAGGGAATTACCGCTTTATGCAGCAGTTCTGCAAGGAGAACCTGCCGGAATTCCCGTTGAATGTGCTTGAAGGAACCTATCTGGTGTGGATGGACTGCACTCCTCTCCATATCCCTTCGGAGGAGTTGGAGGAAAAGCTGAAAGAAGAAGCGAAATTGTGGCTGAACGCCGGGGCCATGTATGGAAAGGACGGGGACAATTTCATGCGCTGGAACATCGCCTGTCCGCGCGCGAGACTTGAGGACGGACTGAACCGTTTCCTGAGTTTCGTGAAGAGACACAAGGCCTGAGGCTGTACTCACTCGCCGAGTATCTTCATGGCGATGTCCATGTAGCGGATGATGTCAGTGGTCAGTTCACGGCGGTAGATGTCGCTGCGTTTCCTGCCCAGACGGACCACGATGGCATCCTTTTCCGGAACGACGAACACATATTGTCCCAACATGCCTCTCATGTAAGGGTTCACCTGGCCGTGATAGCGCATGATCCAGGTCTGGAAACCATAATAGTCGAGCGTATCCTTGCCCCACTGGTCTTTCAGATAGCCGGCCGGCCGCATGGCTTCGCCGATATATTTCTCCGACACGAGCCGTCTGCCGTTCCAGTCTCCGCGACGGAGCATCAGACGGCCAAAACGGGCCACATCACGGGCGGTGGTGTGAAAGCAGCAGAACGCTTTCTCATCGCCGCCTTCCTTGTCCAGCAACCAGTAGGCGTCGCGTTCCGCCTGCATGGGTCGCCAAAGCTTTTCCTCCGCATACTGGCTGAGAGTCTTTCCCACGGCCGCCTCGATGACGAAAGCCAGAAGCTGGGTCTCTCCGCTGCGGTAAGAATACTGCACGCCAGGTTCCTCGTTGACTTCCAGCCGAGTGACAAGCTCATACAGGTCGTTGCCGTAATATCCGTGTGTGGTGACAGAGAACAATGAGGCATACGACTCATCCCAGTCCATACCGCCGCTCATGGTCAGCAGGTCACGGATGGTCACATCCGCCTGTTTTCCCTTCACGTATTCCGGAATGTATTCACTCACCGGGTCGTCGATGCTGTGGATGTATCCTTCGTCGGCCGCTATTCCCGCCAGCAGTCCCACGATGGTTTTCGTAGCCGAATAGATGTTCGATGTCAGTGTGTCGTTCCATCCGTTGCGGTAGTCTTCAAACAGGATGCTGTCGTGCCGGATGACGAGGAATGACACGGTTTCCAGTTCGTCCAGATAGGCGGAATCCTCCGGAGAAAGCCGGTAACGGTTATAGTTTCCGGCCAGCGGCCAATGCCATGTGTCGGCCGGGTCACAGCGCACCGTGTCACGGTGGAATATCTCCGCGTCGTCAATGACCGGCATCCAGTGAATCAGTGCCTGACGCGCATAATAGGGAAGGGAAAGACAGACGGTTGCCGCCAGCAGCACAAGCACGGAACCGATACGGAACAGTCTTTTATGTTTTGTCTTCATGGTTCGGAAATCAATAAGGTCAGACAAATATACTGTTTTTATTCTGTTCCGCTGACAGACAGGGCAATAAAAAAATGAGAACATATCCTTACGGGGACACATTCTCATCCTGAAAGAGTGATTCCGCCGCGATTCGAACGCGGGACCCACAGCTTAGAAGGCTGTTGCTCTATCCAGCTGAGCTACGGAACCATCCTTATGTGAATTGTAAAGCCTTAAGTGATTCCGCTGCGATTCGAACGCAGGACCCACGCCTTAGAAGGGCGTTGCTCTATCCAGCTGAGCTACGGAACCATCCTTAATTGCGGATGCAAAGGTAGACTTTTCCTCCGAAATATACAAATTATCGGTTATATTTTTTCCCTGCGCAGGAATTATGAGTACCGTTTCGGATAACGCAACATGATGCTGGCCAAGGCCACCACACCCAATGCCATAGGATAATAAAGATATTGCATGATGCTGAGCGGAGATTGTCGGGTAAGTCCGGCGGCGATGAGCATCTGCGCGCCATAAGGGATAATCCCCTGCACCACGCATGAAAAAGTGTCGAGTATACTCGCGCTTTTCCGTTTGTCCACCTTATATTGCTCTGCGATCTCATTGGCCAGAGGCCCTACCGTAATGATGGCTATGGTGTTGTTTGCCGTACAAATATTTGCCAGGCTGACAAGGGCGGCGATGCTCAGCTCGGCTCCTCTTTTGTTGCTGACATGCCGGGTCAGCCGGTGGAGAATGTAATCAATCCCGCCGTTGAAACGTATCAGCTCAAGCATTCCTCCGGCCATCAGGGTGATGATGATAAGCTCGCCCATCCCGGTGATGCCTTTGCCCATACCGCCGAGCCAGCCGAACACATCGAAACTGCCGCATGCCATGCCGATGACGCCTGTCGACAGAATACCGAGAATCAGCACCAGCATCACGTTCATTCCGGCAATGGCCGTACCCAACACCATGATATAAGGAATCACCTTCATCCATTC
Organism: Candidatus Phocaeicola excrementigallinarum; assembly: GCA_019120125.1. GTDB lineage: Bacteria > Bacteroidota > Bacteroidia > Bacteroidales > Bacteroidaceae > Phocaeicola > Phocaeicola excrementigallinarum. Next base: position 27,421 of record DWVR01000049.1, read on the forward strand.
TATATGGCCGGCCTCTTGGGTGACCTCGATATGGCTGCCATAGAAGATATAGTAGACAAACACGAGCAGGGCGGCAGGAATGGCTATCATGAAGTTGGCACGGAACTTGTCCCGCATCACGCAACCCTGCGTACGGGTGGCGGCAATGGTGGTGTCAGAGATAAAGGAAAGGTTGTCGCCGAAGAAAGCACCGCCCACGACGATGGCTGTCATGAACACCACGCTGACATCCGTCCTGGCGGCAATTCCGGCCGCCACCGGAACAAGGGCGACAATGGTCCCGACCGAAGTGCCGATGGACAGGGAAATGAAGCATGAGGCAAGAAAGATGCCGGCCAGCAGCAGATTGCCGGGCAACAGATGCATGGTGAGATTCACCGTCGCGTCGATGGCGCCCATCTCTTTGGCCGATTCCGCAAAGGCTCCCGCCATGATGAAGATCCATATCATCAGCATGATGTTCTTGTTGGACGCTCCCACGGAATATTGTATGAGGCGGTCGTTCAGCCCCAACCCCTTGGTGATGGCCACCGCATAGACGGACGATACCATGAAAGCCACCGTAATGGGCACTTTATAGAAATCACCGATAATCAGTGAGGTGATAAGATACATGCAAAGAAATACCGCCAGCGGACTTAATGCCCACGCGTTGGGCTTGTTGACGATAGGAGTCAGTTTGTCATGATTCATGTCTTGTCTGTAAGTTCAAATGTAATACATTATGGTTACCCGTGCTATCCAGATAGTTTTCAGATATCGGCATCGAGATAAAAGTCGATATTCTCAACAGAGATAAGTTGGATGGGCATGTAGTTGCAGTCTCTCACTTCCTTTTTCAGGATCAGGCTGTCGCACAAGCATTCAATGCTGTTATACCCTTGCATGGTAGGCTGCTGCGCGATGATGAAATCAATGGTGCCTTCTTTCAGGCAGGCCACATTCCGGGACAACATGTCATATCCCATCAGGTGGAAGTCTTTCCGTCCTTGTTCCAGCATATATTCACCTATCAGATATGCCTTCGAGTTGAAGGTAATGCCACAGGTGACATCCGGATGTTTCCGGAAGAAGTCATCAAAAAGCTGTTTGTCTTGTCCGGGCCGTTTCGCATGAAGGTTCAATTCCAGAATCTGCAGTCGGGGACAATGCTCCTTCATATACTCATAAAATCCCTCCTCACGGTACAGCTGTTGGTTGGATCCGAGCTTTCCGTCGTTGATCAGACGGAAAACCACGATGTCCTTCGAGTCCTGTGCCAGCAGGCGGAGTATACGTGCGGCGAAATATCCGCTTTTCCGCGCGTGTTGCCCGAAGAAGGAAAGAGGGGAAAGACGTGGGATGTTTGAGTCTATAAATATATAAGGTATGCCGTGCAGGCGGAACCATTCCACCAGCCGCTCCGTTTCTTTCTCGACGGTAGGGGAGATGACCACCCCGTCGTATACAGAATCCAACAGTTCCTTGCCCGCCTCAAAGAAAGCCCCGAGCTCATACTGGTCGTAATGGAAGATGTCGAGCGAGACATGGAAATCAGAAAACGCTTTCACAGCCTTGAACATGCCGTTCTCTACATCCGTCCAATAATCTCCATCCTGATGCGTCGGAAGGAGACAGGCAAAACGGTATCTCTTATTCGAAGCCAACGCACTGGCATACATGTTGGGACGGTAATTCAGCTGACAGAGTATCTCCTCCACTTTTTTCCGGCTGGACTCTGAGACACCCGCCCTTCCGTGCAGCACACGGTCTACTGTACCTACCGAGACACCTGCCTTGAGCGCGATGTCCTTTATTCTGATTCGTTCTTGCTGTTTCTCCATACTTTTGCATTAATATTTTAACATGCGAGGGCTCCTGCCGCTCCGGAAACGGTAAAGAAAAGATGTATGCGCGTCCCGGACGGGGGAAAATGTCTTTTCCCGATACAAATATATCACTTTTTTTGGTATTTGAAAAATAAGCCGTATCTTTGTGTGCGCACACAGAATGTGTATTTTACTTAAAACAGCTATTATGTACAAACAAAAGCACCATCAACCATAAAATATTAAAGCAATGGGAAAAATCGTAACATTAGGCGAAATCATGCTGAGGTTGTCCACGCCAGGCAATACCCGCTTTGTCCAGTCAGACAGTTTTGACGTTGTTTATGGAGGAGGCGAAGCAAACGTGGCCGTCAGTTGTGCCAACTATGGACACGACGCGTATTTCGTGACCAAACTGCCGAAACATGAGATCGGCCAGTCCGCGCTCAACGCATTGCGCAGATATGGAGTGAATACAGACTACATTTGTCGTGGCGGTGACCGTCTGGGCATCTATTATCTGGAAACAGGCGCGTCAATGCGCCCCAGCAAGGTGATTTACGACCGCGCTCACTCTGCCATCGCAGAAGCTGACCCGTCAGACTTCGATTTCGACACCATTATGGAAGGAGCCGACTGGTTCCACTGGTCAGGTATCACTCCTGCCATCTCTGACAAGGCCGCGGAACTCACCAGACTGGCCTGCGAGGCAGCAAAACGCCACGGAGTGACCGTCTCGGTCGACTTGAACTTCCGCAAGAAACTATGGACCAAGGAAAAGGCACAGTCCGTCATGCGTCCACTGATGAAATACGTGGATGTATGCATCGGCAACGAAGAGGATGCGGAACTCTGCCTGGGTTTCAAGCCGGATGCTGACGTGAAAGGAGGAAAGACTGATGCGGAAGGTTATAAGGAAATATTCACAGCCATGGCGGAAAAATTCGGATTCAAATACGTGATATCCACTCTCCGTGAATCTTATTCAGCCACGCACAACGGCTGGAAAGCCATGATTTACAACGGAAGCGAATTTTACGTCTCAAAACATTACGACATCAACCCGATCATCGACCGTGTAGGTGGAGGTGACTCGTTCTCCGGAGGTATCATCCACGGACTGCTGACAAAAAAGACACAAGGTGAGGCGCTGGAATTCGCCGTGGCCGCATCAGCATTGAAACACACCGTCAACGGCGACTTCAACATGGTTTCTGCCGAAGAAGTGGAAGCCCTTGCCGGAGGCGACGCGAGCGGCCGCGTACAGCGCTGAAGAGCCAAGAGGCCGTTTCAAGAAACACTCTGACGTTTTTCCGATATAAGATAAGAAATATAAGAAACAGAATAGCATATAATCAGAAATGGCAAGATTCGATAAGATAGCCGTGTTGGACAAGATCGGTTCAACCGGCATGGTTCCTGTATTCTACCATGAAGATGCAGAAGTGGCAAAGAAAGTGGTCAAGGCTTGTTACGACGGAGGTGTCCGTGCGTTCGAGTTCACTAACCGTGGTGATTTCGCACACGAAGTGTTTGCCAAGGTCATAAAGTTCTCGGCAAAAGAATGTCCCGAAATGGCGGTGGGAGTAGGCTCTGTGGTAGACCCCGCCACAGCAGCGCTTTACCTTCAGCTGGGAGCCAACTTCGTGGTCGGTCCGTTGTTCAACCCCGAAATCGCAAAGGTATGCAACCGCCGTCTCGTGCCTTACACTCCGGGATGCGGAAGTGTTTCAGAAGTGGGCTACGCGCAAGAGGCAGGCTGCGACCTCTGCAAGATATTTCCGGGTGATGTGCTGGGCCCGAAACTGGTGAAAGGCCTGCTGGCACCGATGCCATGGTCAAAGCTGATGGTTACAGGTGGGGTAGAACCGACACAGGAAAATCTGACCGCATGGATCAAGGCCGGTGTGTTCTGTGTAGGAATGGGCTCCAAGCTCTTCCCCAAAGACAAAGTAGACACCGAAGAATGGAATTATATCACAGAAAAGTGTAAGGAAGCTCTTGGTTACATTGCGGAAGCCCGCAAATAAGAAAAGACAGTAATTCTTTTTGTTTAAAGGTGTAATAATGGAAGTTCCGCCTGCAGGACACGCTGCAGGTGGGGCTTCTTGTTTTGTTTCAACGCATTAGACGGTTGGATATGGCATCTGAAACGACTGTAAACAGCTTCAGGGAATACTCATGAACGTTTTTTCTTGAAATTATCGGCTAAAACATTTGGCAGTTTCAAATGAAAAGACTACCTTTGCACTCGCAATAAGAAAAAGCACTCTTAGCTCAGTTGGTAGAGCAACTGACTCTTAATCAGTGGGTCCAGGGTTCGAGTCCCTGAGGGTGTACCAGTGAGCTCAGCCGTGAGGTGAAAAGAAGCTCCGAAGAAATGAAACTCTTCAAGTCGTGCAGACATGAAGAGTTTTTTTATGTCTTATGCATTTCCCGTATCTCCCGCTTCCTGTACGGTTTCTTAATTAAGCTTAAAGCCTGCGAAAACAGACAACCAAAGTACCGGTATTTTGTTCTAGACATTACAGAAACGCTAAAACTAGACAGAATATGAAGAAGAAAGTACTGAGACAGACTGCAGAAAAAGAACCTTATGCAAGTCCCCGCATCAAAGTCATTGAAATTGAAACAATCCAGGTGATGTGTGCGTCGGTTCCTTCAGCCACAGGCGACCGTTTCGGCGGTTCATTTGGAGAATCTTTCCGTACAGACAACTGGAGAAGTGGGAAAAGCTCTATGGACAGGGACATGGAGTGAACCGAAACAGAATCTGAAAAACAATGAAGTCATGAAGAATTCGAAAAATACCGCTCTTTTCTGTATAAGTGCGGCAATAGGCTCGGCTGTGTTTGCCGCATGCTCGTCTGATATTCCTCAGAGTCCGGGACAATCGGACAATGTGGAAGATACACCGGGCCCCGATTCCATTCCGGTCCCAAATGGCGGGACATTCAGGCTCACTTTGCTCGCATCAGCAAAAGACAAAGGACCGCGTGTCTCAATTGACGAGGGCTCTGTAGAAAACTCACAGAATGTCATCCGATGGGATGCGGGAGATGAGATCATGGTATGGACGGGTAACGGACCGGAAAATCTCACTCCTTGCCGTTTCCACACTGAAAAAGGAGGCAATACATCCGCCACGTTTACCGCTACTACGGACCAGCCTGTGGAATCCACTTTCTACTTGGGATATTATCCATACCACAGCACATTATCATTGGAACAATCTGTTTCGGTCATGGTTCCTACGGACGGAAGCATCGTACAGACAAAAGCGGATGATTCACACCATCTGTCTCCTTACCGTCCCATGTACACTCTTCCGGTCACACGGGCGGAAAGCGATACCGTATTGACCGGACTACAATTCAGACAATTGACCTCTCTTTTTGTATTCCATATCATGAACGGCAGCGGAAAGACGGCTGAAATGGAATCGGTAACAGTAAAGGCCGACAAGCCCGTGTTCCATCCCGAAGGCTTGTTTCATATTCCGTTGCATGCCAATGAGGATGAGTCCCCACAAGTAATTCCGACCGTCTCCACCAGCCATACCGCCCTGACATTCCAGGGAGAGACTTTCTCGGTAAGCGACAAAGGTAACGTTTCCGGCTATCTGCCGATACTTCCGTCGGCCGATCTGGATGGAGTCAGTCTTTCCGTGGAACTGGAATCCGGCGGAAAGACGTTCGAGTCGCTTCAGATCGACGGCACCCAAGTGGGACAGTTCAGACAAGGCTATTTCTATGTATTCAATCTGCGCCTGAACCCGGACAATACCCTTGCTCTCGACCCGATTCTCGAGGAATGGGAGAAAGGCGATGTCACCGATATTCCCATTTGAACCGTTTCCTCTCTGTTTTCATCCTTTTTTCGGATAAAACCCGTATCTTTGCCGGACAAAAACAGAGAAGGTCATGATTATTAAAATAGGAAAAAGACAGCGGATTCTAGCCGCTATGATAATAGGAGTGATAGCCTTGGGATTCATCTTCTGGCCGAAACCGAAGGCGGGCGACGAGCCTGACGAGGTGGAAGTGACGGACTCGGCTGAAGTGGAACAGCTGATACTGGAATACGGCATACCCGTGGACCGGTATAAAGTGGACTACGGGATAGTGGAACGTAACCAGAACCTGTCGGCCATATTGGCCAATCACGGTCTGACGACAAGAAATGTCCATGATCTGAACGAAAAGGCCAAAGGAGCGTTCGATGTGCGGAAAATACGCGACGGACAGGCATACGCGGTATTCAAGACAAAAGACAGTATTCCACAGACAGTATTCTTTGTGTATGAGGAAAGTCCGAAATCGTATGTCGTATTCGATCTGCGAAGTGAATACAAAGTATATCGGGGAGAAAACCCGTCAGAGTGGAAAGAGAAAGAAATCCGGGGTGAGGTGGAATCCTCGCTTTGGCTGGCCATGCAGAAAAAAGACGCTTCGCCTCTCCTGGCACTGGTACTCTCAAACATTTACGGATGGTCGATCGACTTCTTCAGTCTCCAGAAAGAAGACGAGTTCCGTGTCATCTACGAGCAGGAATACGTGAACGGAAAAGAGCTCGACAACTTTCATGTACTTGCCGCCTCATTCCGTCATTCCGACAGCATCTACTATGCGATTCCGTTCGAGCAGGACGGGGAGGAACTTTATTACGGAGTGACCGGAAACAGTCTGGAAGGGGCTTTCCTGAAAGCGCCGCTTGATTTCTACCGCATCACTTCCCGCTTCTCAAACAGCCGTTTCCATCCGGTGCTCCGCCGCTACCGGGCACATCACGGAGTGGATTATGCCGCGCCGAAGGGCACACCGGTCTATGCCATTGGAAACGGAAAGGTGATAGCCAAGGCCTATCAGCCGAACGGAGCGGGCAATTACCTGAAAATCCGTCATAACAGCGTCTATGTGACCACTTACATGCATCTTTCGCGTTTTGCGAAGGGAATCAAGGTGGGTTCGGAAGTGAAACAGAAAGAGGTGATAGGCTATGTCGGTTCCACCGGACTGTCCACCGGACCGCATCTTGACTTCCGTGTATTCGAGAACGGTAAGCCCATCAATCCGCTGCTTATCAAGTCGCAGCCGAAAAAACCTGTCAAGCCTGAGCTGATGCCTCAATTCATTCTTTTACGTGACTCGCTCGTAAAACGGCTGGACGGCATGGCCGACAGCGTAGGGCAACAGAAACAAATCATGACTTATTGAGTATCACCAAGGCACCGATAACTCCCGGAATCCATCCGCAAAGAGTCAGCAACAAGACAATCAATATGGATCCGCAACCTTTGTCGAATACGGCAAGCGGTGGAAAAATAACGGAGAGTATCACTCTGAAGATTGACATAATATAATTCTGTTTTATTAGATTGACGGAGCAAAGATAGAGATTTTTATCTGAAAACCGAAAAGAGAAAGTATAATTCAAAGATTGGAAACAAAGACACGGAGTTGTAGGACAAAAGATGTTTTCCTGCAACTCCGTGTCTTTTCATTTATAAGGACAGCTTTATTCCGTACGTAACGATTGATGGCCGTCAATCGGGAACGGCTGTCCGCTCCAGGCTTTCTGCGAGGTCCACGGCTGTGGCGCGTCTGTCCAGAATGGATGGCCGGCAGGCAATGCCAGAGGCATGAAAACGAGCGAAGTCATGTAAAGGCTGCCGTTGTTGGTGTAGTAGTTGGCCAGTCCGGGCTGGTGTCCCGCGAATCCCAGCTGCAGGAAGCCGGCTTCGTTGAAGTTTTCTTCCACTTTGAACATATTACGCATCACGGCGGTCAGTGCACTGCGCACCTGTCCGTTGGTCAGCCCTTCCGGCAATCCGTACTTCCATGCCGCCATGGCCAGTGTCTGGAAAGCTCCCATACGATAGACTACCGAGCGTCCGAAAGCCGGATAAGTGCCCTCGGGCGAGATAAGGCGTTCCATGAACACGTTGAACCGCTGCATGCGCTTGACAGCAAGATCCACACTGACAGGAGTCCAGAAATGATGGTCTCTCAGCACTTCCAGCATCTCAACGTACATGGGATGAATGACGTATGCATTGTAATAATCCAATGCCATCTCAGGCCCATCCGAATACCATCCGTCGCTCAGATACCATTCGTTGATTTTGTTTGCAGCCACTGTCAGCACATATTGGTCGGCATCCTCGTCCGCATACATCAGAAACGCTTCAATCAGTCCGCGGAACAGCAGCCAGTTGTTGTAGGCCGGACGCACGGTGCGCAGTTTCTTGAAATGTTCGATATAGCTTTTCCGGGTCGCCTCGTCAAGCTGGTACCAGGTGGCCTCCGGAGCGCGGAGAAAACTCTCGGCAATGTAGGCGGCATCCACCAGTCTCTGGGTGAAGGGAGTCTCCCACAGCAGATAATCCGGGCTTTCCGGATCCACCGCATTCTTGTAGGAGAGCAGGGCCCATTCCTTCAGCTGGCGGCGCAGCTTGCCTTCTTCCGTATTGTCATCGGGAAGAGACAGCCAGGGCGATATGCCGGCCATCAACCGGCCGAAAGTCTCCATGTAAGCCACACGCTTGTCGCGTCCGTCCCATGTAGGACTTAACTCCAGCTGCATGTTCTTCTGCAGCTCCCCCTTGCTCATGTTTTCAAGCACCGGAGCGGCGATGCGATAACAGAGTTCCACCCATTGCTGCCGGTCGCTGACCGGTTCAGCCTTCTTCCTGGCAGAGACTCCAGACTGGAAACAGAACATCAGCACAATCAGAGCAATCAAAAACTTTTTCATAGGATTCATATTCTTCTTGCTTGTTGTCATTCAAATACCTGTGTCATCGGACGCCCGGTCCATACTTGCGGCTGTTGCAGACCGAAAATATAGGCGATGGTAGCAGCCACGTCATATTGTACCATGCTTTCCTGAAACTCGCCACCCTGTCTGATGCCCTTTCCGGCGATGATGAAAGGAGTCTCCATCTCCAGCATGGTCTTTCCGCCATGTCCCTTATTGATTCCGCCATGGTCGGAAGTGATGATGAAAATCGTCTCGTCCAGCATACCGGCTTCCTCTACGGCTTTTACGATACGGGCAATATAGCCGTCAATCTCATGCAACTTGGCATAGTACTCGGGAGTGTCGTGGCCGATGACGTGGCCTACATGGTCGGGATTGTCGAACACGACAGCCGCCAATGCGGGCTTCTTTTCCTTGATATACTTTTCGGCCATCTCACACAAGGCTGTCGGATATTTGTTGTAGTCCGGCGCTACCGCGTGATGGCTGGTGGAAAGCGTATCAACCAAGAACTGGATTCCTCCCCATTCGCTCAGCACGCCAATTTCCGCATCCGGATTGGCGTCACGATAAATCTGGAAGATAGTCGGAAAGATGTTATGCTTCAGGATGACACGCGAAGGCAGTTCCGGAGTCTGTGAGCCCCATTCCGTGTATCCATGAAGTTCCGGACCGGCCCCCATGAACATGGATGCCCAGTTAACCGCACTCGATGAAGGCAATACCGTACGTTTTTTCAGCGTATAGCAACCTTTCTCCATCAATTCTTTCACGGCAGGCATGTCCGCCTTGGAAACACTGTAGGCTCCCCAGCCGTCAAGTCCGATATAAATTACATGTTTGGCTTTCGGAGAAGCCGCACCTGCGGTTGCGGCAATCATGCAACCGGCTACAAGACAAATAAAAAACAAGATTCTACGCATAATTCTTTATGTTAAGGTTAATAATGTGAACAAAGAGTCGGACTGTCATTTGTTTTCCAAGTCGCGCTTGCGCTTCAACGCTTCCAGATAATAATAATCCGCATAGTTCAGCGGCACGTCAATCTCGCTGTTGTGAGGCACGCTGCCCGTGGAGTGCATCAGCAGGAAACGGCCGTTTTCTCCGACGGGAGCCGTGTAGGCAGGCGAGGAGAGAGACACCATGATGCTGTCGGCATAATCCCTGTAGACCTGCGGGCTGTCCACCGGACAGGTGCTTATCTCATAGAGCGCCGAAGCCATTACGGATGCCGATGACGCGTCGCGCGGTTCGTCGGGAATCTTGGGAGCGTCCATGTCCCAGTAGGGCACAAGGTCGGCCGGCATGTTCTTATGGTTCTTCATGAAGCGGAAAGTCTTGAGGGCCTGGTCCAGATATTTCTGTTCCTTTGTTTCCCGATAGCAGACCGTGTATCCGTAGATGGCCCAGGCCTGTCCTCTCGACCATGCGGACGAGTCGGCATAACCCTGCGCCGTCTGGCGGTGGCGTACGGTACCGTCACTGATGCTGTAGTCGATCACATGGAAACAGCTTCCATCGGGACGGAAATGCTCTTTCAGTGTACGGTCGGCATGAGCCACTGCCACCTTATAGTAAGTGGAGTCGCCCGAGAGCTTGGTCGCCTCGAAGAGCAGTTCCAGATTCATCATGTTGTCGATGATGACGGGACATTCCCAGCCCCGTTCCGACTGCCAGCTGTTGCCTTTCACGTCCCAGCTCTGGATGACCTGAGGCTTCTCGTGGAAACGTGTGCAGAGCGACTTGGCCGCCTGGATCATCACGTCCTTATATTCTTCCTTATGGCTCAGGCGGAGACCGTTGCCGTAGCTGCAGTTGATGATGAAGCCGATGTCATGGTGCCAGGTGAGATTACGGGCCTCATAAAGAGCCTCGGTGTACTTCTGTGCCAGCGGCAACAGCGTGGAATCGCCGGTCAGTTCATACAGATACCACACGCTGCCGGGGAAGAATCCGCTCCGCCAGTCGGCATAGCCGCAGTAATATACTTCACCCTTGTTGTTCAGAGTAACCGGATTGAGGCATTTTCCGCTTGCCTCAATCGTGTCAATCTCCAGTCCGATCTGTGTCCGTGCGTTTTCAACGGCTTTCTGCTGCCAGTCAGCTTTCGGTCCGGCAGTCTTTTGCGTGCAGGATGCCACGGTCAATAACGCGGCACATCCAGCCAAAATAGATGTTCTCAGTCTCATGTCTTATAGTTTCTTGATTGTGAATGAATAATTTCCTTTTTCTGTCATTTGTCTTGCCTTGAACGACAGACGGTAAATCTGTTTGCCCCACACCTTCGACAGTCTGGGGTCGGTCAGTTCTTTTGTTTCCACGGACAGGTCGAAACGGCCGGAATCATACGTCAGTTCCGCCTTGACTCCCTGCACGTCTATTCTGACTTTTCCCGGCATCGAGGCGTCCACATCTCCCCAAGTCATGAAATTGACGATGTTCGGAGCGACAGCCTCGTCCAGTTCGAACGAGTCCTCCACTTTCACCTGACGGCCCTTCAGCCGATAGGAGCGGATCCAGCTTCTCACCTTCGCCTCTTCCGGGTATGCGCCGGCTATCTCTGCCTCAAAATGATTCTTTTCCGCTTTTACTCCGGAAGCCTTGTATTGCTTTCCATACCGTTCAGGAACTCCGTTTATCATCGGAAGATTATGGTAGTTGCCCTGCATGGTCCAGATGGTGTAGCGTTCGCTACTGAAAGTCTGGCGGGTGTAAGTCCCCACTCCGGCATCAATCATCACAGGAGTCCGGTCTATCCAGAGCGAAAAGGTTCCCACATCATTGTGGTTGTGGCTTTCGTCGTTATATCCTCCTTTCGCCGCAAGGAAAAGTCCGTCCTTGCCGCTCAGATAGTAGAATTCCGTTTCCGGATACCAGGTGAAAGGCGGTATCTCATGTCCGGGAGTTTCCTGCTGCAATTCCTTGTCGATGGTGAGAGAAGCCAAAGTACGGTAAATGTCACGTCCGTTGGCAGGCACCTGGCCGGGCTTGCGCATCAGCGCGGCAAAACCTTTCAGTTCGTCACTGCCGACCGCCTTACCGAAACGGTAAATCAAGGGAGCGTCACCGTCGCCTTTTGCCGAAGCGTCGGCAAAGTTCACTACCCATCCGTCGCCCACGTACGAACGGGAGATGTATTCCCCCATGTTCCGTATCATCGGCTCATCGAAGATGCTGACTTTCCCATCGGTGGCATCGTACAGCAGGCTCAGATAGTCCAATGTCTTTCCCGAAGCGTGTCCCCAGTAAGAAGGCCCTTCCTCGCATCCTCCGTCAGCCTTGATGTAGTTCAGAAACTTGTCGACCGACTCCATGGTCAGATGCACGGCTTCTGCCAGGCGGTCACGGTTGTCCTCCATCAGCAGGAAGCACATCAATACGTTGCTGTTGCACCAGGGATTCCAGTTGTTCAGCATACGCCCGTCGTAATTGCGTCCCATCCACCAGAAAGAATCGTTCGTGAGATAGGGATCCATCACACGTGTCTTTATCTCATGGCGCAGCCGGCGTGAGATTTCAGGGTCTACCTTGTCGAATGAGTCGTGCATGAAATAATACGTCCACGAGAGTAGTCCCCCCATGTCGCCCGATACAAGGTCGATGACCGGATAATCATACGAGGGCAGTGAACGATGGGAAGGCTGCACGATGAGATGCGCCGCAAGTGCCCATGAGGTCATCTCGCACGCATGGAACACTCCGTTGATGAGCGGGTCGGTGAACCGCCTCTTTCCTTCGGCCAGTTCCGCCATCAGCAGGTCCGCGATAGCCCGGTTGTTGGCATCCAGCGGATTCTCCATTACCGTCCGGTTTCCGCTCCGTTCGAACTCCAGATAGTCGGTGGCCTTCACCACCTGCCACTGGTAGCCGAGCAGCTTCTCGCCGCGCCGGATATACGTTTCCTTGTAGTTTCCCAAAAGAGAGTCCCATCCCGCACGGTCCGCATAGTCGGGATAGTCCACCCATTGCCGGTCCATGACGAGCACTTCCTTCAGCCGGTCCACGTCAGCCTGCTTCTGAAGCAGATTGCGCTCCGTATAGCCGAACGCCAGTGTCGTACAGGACAGCAGTCCGATTAACACATACAGTTTTTTCATGGTATAATGCATTTTGTTTTCGCAAAGCAAATTTGGCGGAATTAATTGAATCCGTTTATTAAAATCGTCTTGAATATATAGAAAATTGTCCAATTCCGAGCTTTCTCATTAAAAATATTGGGACAAGATCCGTCGGGACAGATGTTTTTCCGCTTCTTGGCCACATAAAAATCCCCCGAAAAACTTCACGTCTTCCAGGGGATTAAAAACAGATTTTTGAAAACAACAGAACCTTAAGAGCCTGTTTGAATCCTCCAATAAACCTGAGCAGGATTTAAACAGGCTCCAAGAGGAAATTTAGTATTCCCAACCAGGGGTAGGAGTCATGTCAGGATTCAGTTCAATCTCGCTCTTCGGCACAGGCCATGTGTACCATTGGTCACCTATCCATTGATAGGTGGTTCTGCCTGTGTTTTCAGTACCTCCCCACGCATGTTGTGCACATACCTGGTCGAACTTGGTTTCCTTCAATGTACGCCAGCGCATCTCATCGAAGAAGTTGATGCCTTCGTTTACGAACTCGCGACGGCGTTCGTCACGCACGTAGTTGCGGGCAGATGTCTGGTCATTGAACTTGGAAGCCGGAGTCTGTATGCCTACACGGTCGCGCACTTGTTTTACCTTGTCCATCGCTCCGCTCAGGTCGCCTGTCTCCACCAGTGCTTCTGCCCACATCAGCAACACATCGGCATAGCGGATAATCGGCTCGTCCACCGGATTCTGCTCACGGCGCATGTATTCCAGTCCCTCACCGATAAACTTGCGATGGATGTACTTGAACTCATTCTGTGCGTTGCATGAACCGGATGTATAGTAGTCGTCCGGCAGATTCGGATTTTCGTTGGGTTCCGCGTCCACCTGGTCGGCATACGGCTTTCCGGTCACGGGCCAGCGGTAGGTGTACCAGGCCTCTTCCGTAGAATTACTGTTCACTCCAAGGAAATTGGAGTAGGGAGTCACCACATTGTAGGCAAGGCGCGGGTCGCGGTTGGCGTATGCCTTCTTCAGACGGGCCTCATTGCCTTCCGGCAGATAGATGGCACGAATGTCTTCCGGCATTGCGTTCAGTTCCTCGTCAATCTTGGACGTAATTGTCGGATGGATTTCCATGCCATTCACGTACTTGTCACGGATGAAGAACACCTTGCGGTAGCGTGTATGCCCTTCCGAAGACTCGCGCTGAGTCACGTATTCCCAGTCGTCCAGATAATCTTCCCAGGCAAAGTCCTTTACAGTTCCGTCCGGGTTGATTTCCTCATAAAGGTTCACCAATGCGGGGGTTACCTGCAAGTCGGTCCAGCAGCCGCGGCTGTCCTGTGCACCCTGCGTGAAGGCCGCGCAATATTTCTGGATAGCAGTACCGTATCCTGAAGGATCTTCAATGTATTGCAGACTGAGAATCATCTCCTCGCAACGTTCGTTCTCTTCCTTGAAAAGCTGCTTGTAGTCGCCGAACAGACCATAACCGCATTTGCCTACCTGCTCGAAGTCCTGAGCGGCTTTTTCGTAATCTTTCATCAGCAGATAAGCCTCTCCGCGCAACGCGTAGGCCGCGCCCTTGCTCACACGTCCTTCTCCGTTAATCTGGTTGTCCGGCAGGTTAGACTCATTGATTGCGTCGGTCAAGTCCTGGACAACCTGTGCCCACACTTCCGATTCCGGACTCTGGGGCTTGTTGCACTCATCCGGATTGTCCACAGGTTCCGTATAAAGAGGTACTCCCAGTCCGTTGTTACCGTAAAGAAGGTTCAGACGGGTATAAAAGAATGCGCGCAACACCTTACATTCAGCCACCAGACGGGCTTTCTTGGCATCGTCTATCGGTGCTCCCGGTATGCCGGCAATAGCCGCATTGGCACGGTGCACTCCATCATACAGCCACTGCCAGATTTTCAGGAAAACCGTATTGCTGGGATTCACGGAACGTGTGAAAAGGTCCAGCATGCCATATTCTCCCTGTCCTGTCATACCGTAGGCATCAAAACCGTAATATCCGATAGCGACATCCACACCGACGACCTTGTTTCCCGGAAAAGGATTCTTCAACGAATAGTACACGCCGATGACACCTTGATCGACACTGCTTTCCGTTGTCCACATGGTGGAACTTGACAGTTTGTCATTCGGAGCCGTATCCAGAATATCCGTACATGATGTCGCCGCACCGAACACAGCTGCCATAGCCATTAAATTGAATATCTTTTTCATATCTGTTGTCGTTTAATTAAAAGGTTACTGAAATACCGCCCGAGAACATACGCGGCAGCGGATAAACAATCAGTGAGCTTCCAAGTTCAGGATCCACTCCTTCAAAACCCTTGTGCTTGATGGTCAGCAGGTTTTCACCTGTGAAGAAAATGCGCAGATTGCTGATGTGAGCTGACTTCAGCCATTTCTGGGGCAGTGTGTAGCCGATCTGGAGCGACTGCAGTTTCACGTATGAGGTGTTCTGCAGATACCAGGTGCTGCTGGGGGCCGTACCGCCGGAAGTCAGCAGACGGGGATATTTCCCGTTGATACGGGCATCGGGGTCGGAAGCCGGATCGTATGACGAACCGATTATGTTTCCTTCCGCATCGGTGATGACTCCTTCATAAGCCGCTTCTGCATCGTAGAAATAATATTTGTCCCATGCGTCGCTGGGCAGACCGTCGAACTGGGTCGTGAGAACGGATTCATTCACGCCTCTTCCCTTGACGTAATGGTAGCTTCCGAAACGTCCGGACCAGGTCATGCTGAGGTCGATGCCTTTCCATTCCGCATAGAGGTTCAGACCGAAAGTGACTTTCGGAGTGGCACTCTTTCCGGTAAACTCACGGTCATCATCGTTGCCGTATTTTCCGTCACCGTTCACATCGTCCATAATCAGGTCACCATACCACAGGTTGGAACCTTCCGGACCGATGGTCTTCAGGTTGTTGTTGAAAGTATAGCCTGCTGCCATCATGGCTGCCACCCAGTCGAGGTCAGCTTTCGTGCGTATCATACCGTCTTTAGGACCTCCTTTAGGATTCACGCTTCCGTCGGCCAGATAGTATGAACCGTCACCGCTATACGGACGGCGGAGGAACCATTCGTCAATCATGTGACCTTCCACACGGCGGGTATCAGTGCCTGTGCTCACGTCAGCCAGATTGGTATAACGCCAGGTAGGATTACCCCAGATGTCCAATGTGTTGGGGTCTTGCTCATAAATCAGTCCGCCTTGGAAATCCGTCACCTCATTCTTGTTGAATCCCATATTGAGGCTGACTCCGTAGCTGAAATCCTTGATCCGGTCGTTCCATCCGAGTGTGAACTCGAAACCTCTGTTGCGTACGCTCGCCGTATTCGACATGGGAGCAGTGATGGTTCCCATTGTCTTGTAGATGACAGAGTTGGTCAGGATGTCGGAGGTATTGCGCACATAGAAGTCAAGTTCCGCCGTCAACCGGTTGTTCAGGAAGCCCGCGTCAAGACCGATGTTGTAAGAGGTCACCTTTTCCCAGGAAAGTCCCAGGTTCTGGATGGACGACTGGATCAGACCGTTCTGTACGGACTCATTGAACACGTGGTTCACTTTCTTGTAGAGTGCCTGCCAGTCGTAGTTGCCGCTCACCGTATTACCCAGAGAACCGTAGGAAGCACGGAGCTTCAGGTTGCTGACCGCATTTCTGAGGGGCTCGAAGAAAGACTCCTCACTGATGCGCCATGCGGCAGACCCTGAGGGAAAGAAGCCGCGGCGATGGTCGGGAGCGAATTTGGACGAAGCGTCTGAACGGAAACTGAACTCAAACAGATACCGGTTGTCGTATGCGTAGTTCACACGGCCAAGATAAGAGATACGTGCGTTGACTGATTTAGCGTCTCCGTCGATAGAGCTCATTTCGGCTGCAGAAGTGATGTCGGTGATACCCCAGTCAATCAGTCCTTGTTTCTGGGCCTTGAAGCCGGTGGTCTCCGCACGGTATTGCTCATAACCGAACACACCTGCCACATCGTGTTTGCCGAACGTATGGTTGTAGCGCAGCAACAGGTCGGCAGTGTAGCTGGTCGACTCGTAATAGTAACGGTAAGTGGTGGCCTGGTCGAGTGTGCCGCCGTCTTCTTTCGGTATGTCGAAGCTCTGGCGGAAACTGTAGCGCGGAAGATAGCGCGAATAGTGCTCGTCATAGCGGTTATACTGGCTCCAGTTGAACTTGGCTTCCGCCACCAGTCCTTCCAGAGGAAGTTCCACATTGGCATACCAGGTGGTATTGATACGGGTGTACGTGTTCTGTCCGCCCTGTGAGGCCACATCTCTCAGGATATTGGTGTTGTTGGCCACATCCGGATTCTCGTTCGCTCCGTATTTTCCGTCATACATCGGGGTCACGCCCGGCCATGCCTGTTGCAGGTAGGTCATGGAAGTGTTGCCCGGTTCCTTGAACTCTTTCGTGCCGTAAGTCTGCGTACCGATGGTAATGATGTCCGCAATCTTGGTTTCTATGTTGGCACGGATGTTGAAACGTTCCATGGCCGTGTTGTCCAGCGTACCGGGGTTGTTCTGGTAACCCACAGAAAGCAGATAAGTGGTGTTCTGGCTGCCGCCCGACACGCTCACTCCGTAACGCTGGTAGAAAGACGGCTGGAAGATATATTGCGCCCAGTCGGTATTCGGATAGGCCAGCCAGTTGGGAATCTGCTGTCCGGTAACCGGATTGGTGTAGATGCCGTTCGGGTCGGCGTCGGCCGCGCGCCATTCGTCGATACTTTCATAACTGAAGTCAGGTGTGTTCGAGTTGGGCACCGCATTCTTCTTGGCGATGTTGTGCAGTTCCATGAAATCGGCCGTGCTTGACAGGAACGACATGTCCGTCACCGGCTTTTCGGATGCGAACATGGCATTCAGTGTCACTCTCGGCTTTTCGTTGGCCTTACCTTTTTTGGTCGTGATCAGGATGACACCGTTGGCGGCACGCGCACCGTAGATGGCGGCTGAGCTGGCATCCTTCAACACGGAGATGCTCTCGATATCGTCCGAGTTCAGCGGACCCATATCAGCTTCAACCCCGTCCACCAGAATCAGCGGACTGCTGTTGTTGAATGAGCCTTGTCCACGTACCTGGATATTGATGTTCTCGTTGCCCGGAGCACCGCTTCCTTGAGTGACACGCACACCGGGTGCAGCGCCGGCCAAAGCCTGTCCTACGTTCATCACCGGACGGTTGGCAATCTTTTCGGCATCGATAGAGGCTACGGAACCGGTCAGGTTCACTTTCTTCTGTACACCGTAACCTACCACAACCACCTCGTCCAGAATTTCCGTATCTTCCTGCAAGGTGGTGACAAGTCCCTCCTTGGCTTTCACTTCCACCTTTTTATATCCCATATAGGTAATTTCCAATGTGGTGCCCGGCGTGGTTTTCACCGTATAATTGCCGTCAAGGTCCGTAATACTTCCGTTTGTGGTCCCTTTCACCACTACATTCGCTCCGATAATCGGCTCACCCTGCATGTCTACCACTCTACCGGAGATGGAAGCAGCCTGTTGCGCAAGCAACAAAGAAGGTATGCAGAATGCAAATAAAAATAAGATGCTGAGATGCATTCGGATTCTCATCTTCTTCATACAAGTTGTTTTTACATAGTTTGTAATCTTTTTAAATTAAGTCGGTCATCCTTTCCGGACAACAGGTTCGTAAGGATGTTCCTGTGGAGAACATAATCATGAAAAGCGGAGGGAGTTCCCCGGATTCTCATTTGGGGAAAACTGCGGTGTCTTGTAGTCTTCATTTTTTGTAAGGATTTTAAAGGTTCGTTTTTTAAACACCACAAAAATATTTCAATATACACGGTTGTTCTGGCAATTTTATCCGAACAATCTGGCAAAATTGTCCAAATCCGTTTTTCCGGCTGGCAGAAGGGGGAGGTCTTATGTGTTCGGGACTGAACATAGAAGTGCGGACACTTGCTTCAGCAAGAAAGTATCCGCACCCAAACCGCTTCTCCGTGCTTCCGCATCCCCGCGTTCAACGGGAAATGCCAATTGTCATTTTATACACACTAATATTACTTCAACTTTCTTTTTGTTCAAAATTAACCCATACCGATGACAGACACTTGCGAAAATTTTCTTCATCTGTACGGAATCCTTAACGAATGCTAACGGTATACCCCCTTCAGAAGTACCTGCAGAAGGGGTAGGCAACGGACTTTTCGTAGAAAAAAACAGAATTTTCCCTCGAAAAACATCCCGGGATTTCAAGGAAAACATCGAAACATTCTTGAACAAACGCCGAAACGTTCCAGGCGAAACGCTTCGGCGTTTGATTCCGGAGAGAAAAACACCCTGATTCTCTTCCAGACGGACCGTTTCTCAGAATATTTCCGCCATGGCATATAGACAAAACAGCAGACAGAATCATGACATAATAAAACATTTACCCTGCATACCCCGCCATCCGAAGCCATACTTCACATATATCCTGCCAAAATGAATTCCGGCAAAAGCGCGAGAATCCATCATTCCCGACAAGCCTTTCCCGAAGCCGGAAATGATGGATTCTCATGCATCGGGATTGTCATTTTGACAATCAGACAACTCCTGACATCCTTGCATAAAAAAACAGATTCATGGGAGTCGCCGTCCGGCAAGCTCCACATGAATCTGCACACTAAATTTAAATCAGTAATTATATATATAGTAGATGCCCTTCCTTTATTCTTCGGCCAGCGGCCAGTCCATCTGTCTGGACAGCCCCTTGCCTTCTTTCACACCATAGAAATTCCATTCTCCCGTGTCGGGCAGGCAATACGTGTTGTCTGTCGCGGTACGGACATTTTCCGCCAGCACCACATCGGTTCCCCGGGGAATCTCCAGCCGGTAATAACCGTTGCCCTCCGCCGTGACCTTCACCTTGCCCTCCTGCAGCTGACAGACCTTCTTCCAGCCCGGCAAATATATCCGGCAGGGCCGTCCGGCATCGCTATGTATGCGTACCCACTCCGTTTTGCCACCTTTTCGGGAAGCGGAGACCACAAATCCCCCTTCAGCGCGCAACGTACGGAAAGAGCAGTCCTTCCAATCCTGCGGCACGGCCGGAAACACGCGCAAGGTCTCGCCCCAGCCTTGCAGAAGGAACTCGGTGACGGCGGTAGCCGCACTGAGCGGAGTCTCTATCACGGGATTCTTGCCGCCGCTTTCCACATACATCGTGTTGGGAAGCAGGATGGCCAGTCCGATGGGCTTGTTGAGGAAATGATGCAGCTGGGCATACGCCTTGTCGCCGTTGCCTTGATAGGCATACAGGGAGGCGGCTCCGGTATAGGAATATCCGGCCAGCGCGTTGCCGTGGTCGATGCCCAGCCAATGGTCGATGGACTTTTCAAGCACAGCGCTCACTTCCGGACGGGTCGTGTCCTGCAACCTTAACGGATAGAACGAGAGCAGGTGCGAATAATGACGGTGAGATTTCGCCAAAGGCTTGTCTGAACCGATCATATATCCGTTCTCGTCCACCGGAGCCGGATGGAGCTTTTCAAGGATGTGCTTCCATTCATCATACTTCGCCGGTCTGTGTCCGGTGCGGTCTCCCAGCTCCGTCATGGTCTGAAGCAGCCATCGGAGCGCGGCCAGATTGTAGTTGCTGTTGTCGTAGGTCTTGAAGCCCTCGTATTCGGGCGACTCGGTATCCAGCAGATTGATTACGTTGTCCTTTTCCTGCAGATGGGGCAGATACATGGCATAGATGGCCTCCGCCTTGGGCATGAACTTTTCCTGAATCTCCTGCCAGGAAAGTCCGGCATAGCGCATGTAGGAATAATAGGTGTGGAGTGCCCAGGCGGAATCGCCCACCTTCGCGGCACCGCGCGACCGGATGATGTCCACAAACAGCGTATCCAACAGGTTCTGATAATTCACGCCCTGTTCCAGACGATTGGTGGCGTGGGTGGACATATAGGTCAGCTGCACGTTCAGGTTCCACCAGATTCCGGGCCACTGGCTGGTCTTGTAGAATGTGCCGAACGTATCCATCACCGGCCCTTGCGGATGCGAGCAGGTGGCCAGCTTGTAAAGCTGCAGATGGTAGAAGTTCTCCATCTTCTTGTCAGGAATGCAGACCGTTCCCGTTTCATAATAGGCATGCCACCAGTCGCGTGTCTCTTCCCTGAGCGCGTCAGCGCCTTTGCGTACAGCCGCCTCCACTTCGGCCATGGCCTTGGGCAACGAAAGGCTGGAAGCGGGCACCTCGTTCATGGTGGAAAGATACAGGACAGACCGGCGTTTGCCGCACGTCTCTTTCCAGTATGTGGCATAATCACCTCCGGCCAGAAGCGGATGCACGCTCCAGCCTTCATGCTCCCTGGCCACACATTGAGGAGCAGGGTTGTCCACGTAGTTCATTTCCTCCTTCAGATTGGGGAACACGATGATACGGGGGGAGCGGGGACTTCCGGGAAGTTGCTTCCACGAACAGGGGACCCTGCTTTCCACTTCCACCACATTCAGTTCACGGCCGTATGGAGTGAACGCACGGAAAGCGATGTCGCCCGCATCGGTGTGCAGCACACCGGTCAGCTCGGCATCATAAATGTCAAGCTCCATCGTTCCGGACTGGATGCGGGCCTGCGGAAACAGCTTCATCTTCCCGATGTCCATCCGGCAGAAGTCGGTCAGGACAGATGCGCCCATCACTCCCATGGAGGTCTTCCGGTGGGGTGCCATCCGGTGGTCCGTCACATCCGGACGGCTCAGCCAGAACGTCAGCGAATTGTCCGTAGAGTCCACATAGACCATCATTCCGATACGTCCGTTACCCAAAAACGCCCCTTCGTTCCATTGCATGGGCAATTGTTCCCATTTCATGGACTGGGTAGCCATATATTCTTCCAGACTTCCTGTCTCCTTCGCGCCGAGATTTCCGGCCGAAACAAGAAATGCAAGCAGCAATAAAAGTTGTTTCATGTCATATACATATTTATAGGATAAACACAGAGACTGCTTTCTCATTCTCCCAGATTCTCAAAAATGTTTCCTTCCTTGATTTCGTCCGCACGGACTCCCTCACCGTAATATTCGGCGGCAAGCGCACGGTATTTGCGGTACAACCGCTTGGCCGTCTCTACCTCATCTCCTTCCGAGACAGGGTTGCGCGCCTTGCCGTACGTGTTCACATACCGGAGTTCCCAGTCACCCAGACTGTCATAGAAAGCATTGGCGCGGAAAGCCTCGCGTCCGTGGGTCATCGGCAATCCTTCTTCCTTGTATTCCACACCTTTGTCCAGGCAATCCTGAAGCATGGCATAGAACTTCTCCCACCGTTTCAGATAATAGCCGTCAATCAGTCCGGCCCATTCGCGCCAGGAATAATCGAATATCAGCGGGTCTCCGTCCGCTCCCCATACAGTGACCAGCGAAGTGGCGTCCTTCTCAAACAGATTCTTTTCCTGTTCGTTGTCTCCCCAGCTGCGCGCCTGCGTGAGCCATCGGTCGAAGTTGAATTCCGTACGTGTGCGCAACAGTTTGTCCGCGTCACGCAACATATCGAGGAAACGCTGGCTGTGGAGCCGGAACGCCTCCTTGTCTTTGGCCCGGAACGCCTCGGCCGCCTTCTTGTGGATAGCCTGTCCGAGATTCGACATGAGCTGACGCTGGATGTCCGTCACATCAAAACGGTAACCTTCCGAAGCTTCCAGCACCTCCGCGTCTTCAAGCAGCAGTCCCTCGGCTTCCACCAGCAGCTGCGGCGGATAGGGGATGCCCAGTCCGGCATTCGGTCCCGACTTCTTGACATCCAAGGCCGGGCGCGCGGCAATGATGGAACTGCGTTCCGTGCCGTTGGTTCCGGGCCGGTACGGTCCTTCGAGCAGAAGTTCCCATGCCCGGCATGCCTTTTCCGACGAATGTCCGTAACGGCGTTCCGCATATTGGCACAGCCATCCGGCAATGTCTACAGAATCATCATGCAGCGGCATTTCGAACGCAAGGTCGTAATAGACCGGGTTCTGCTCGATACCTTCCATGAAAAGTCCCGATCCGCACACGTTCGGACTTGTCTCTTTTGCTTTCCGGTATTGGTTGGAAGCCAGCAGACGGAGGTCACCGTGCAGATTGATGCGCGAACCGAAGTTGTGCAGGTTTCCCGCCACGAAAGGATATCCCCAGAATCCGTCCGTCCCCTGATATTTCGCCCCGTTCAAGTCCAGAATCAACAGATTCTCCTGCGGAACGGCCTTTACAATCGGTTCCCGGATGCTCCATGCCTGCATGACCCACACCGATCCCGGATGGAAATCCTCGAACAGCCGGTGGATGGAGTTTCCTACCGCACCCAGATACTCAGGAGTATTGACCGGCGGCTGGCTTTCATGGAAAGGATCGGCGGCATAGAATCCGTGGGCACCGTACAGCTTCTTTTCCTCTTCCAGAAAATCACGCCCGATGACCGCAAACAGCGGGTCGGTCGGATCCAGCTGTGCGGCCCCCTTGAATCCGCACCATGAGTTCTGATATTTTATCTGCGCGTCCGGATATTTCTCTTTCAGCTCACGGGGCACATATCCCGAAAATCCCTGCTGGATGGGGTGCATGCCCAATTCCAGCTGGCGTGCGATGATCTGTCTGCCCAACGTGATATGCTTGTCTATCCACGACTTGGGAAGAGGACCGCCATAACTCTGCAGGTTCTGCATCCATTGCCAGGCCGAATGTCCCGGACCGGCCAGAAAGCGGCGTGCCTCCTCATCGGTGAACTTGTGTTTCAGCAGGGTGTTGTACCACACGGCCTCCAGACCGACTACGGAAAGAGGCATGTTGATGGAATTCATGGCCATATAGTCGATTTCGCGCTGCCAGCGTTCCCAATCCCACCAGGCGGCGGAATAGCTGACCGTACAATAGTTCATATACACACGGTATTTCCCCTGGATCGTATTCTTGACAGGCAAGGGCATGGGCAGCCGTTCCGGCAGATCCAGCTGGTCGCCCAGCCAGGACACATGCGCATGGCATGTATATTTCAGATAATGGTTGAACGCCGTAGCTATCGAGACGGCATTGTTTCCCTTCAGGACGACTTTCCCGTCGCCGGGCATGATTTCGTAGGCGTCTTTCCCGTCCACCTGGCCGATGAGTTCCAGCTCAAACTGCGTCTCATATCCCGGAGTGACACGGGCTATCAGGTCATAAGCGGCCCGTAACTGACTGTCCTCTTTTCCACTGACTCCGGCAGGGAGAAAAAGGCAGAAGACGAATAATAAAAATTGATAGGGTTTCATGATAATGATGTTAGGTTTTCATTTTATCTGCTTTTTGTCCATACTCTCACATAGTCGAAACAGACTTGTGTAAGACTGCTGTCCGCAGGCTGGGAGACGAAATCCCCTTCACCGCTGAATGTAGCCACCGTCGAGAGATACAGATACTCGTCTATTTCCTTGCGGGGGACCCATATACCATCAAATTCGGCTTTCAGTTCCCCGTCCAGAAAAATCCTGATTCCGTCATCGTCCCACCACATGCCCCATATATGATAGTCCTCGTGTATCCCGGGAGCGGCATACCGGAAATTCTTTTCCCGATGGGCCTCTTCGTAACCGTCGATATGTATGGTCGTGATGATTGTGTCCGATGTGTACGCCGATTCAAATATGTCAATCTCGGCACCGTCGTTTCCGGTTCCGTCTATGCTTCTCATCGTCAGACTTTGCAGCCAGAATGCGGTAAGGGCCGACATGCGGATATCCGCCAGCCTGATGCGCGCTTCCGCATAGCCATGGTGGATGTAATATTTCCCGTTCGAATAGACCGAACCGCAATACATCGTGTCTTTCCCTACTTTTCTCACGTCCAGAAAGAGGTTGCCGTCTCTTTCTTCCACTGCCTCCGGTTTGAAGAACCACCGTTCGATTCCCAGTTCCGGACGGGACCCCCTGTACTCATCCTTTACGACCCACTTTGTAGTGTCTATTCTGCCGTCATTGAATTCATCGCGGAACTCCAGTTTCCAGCCGGAACCGACAAATTTGTTACAAGGTTGCGCATCGACAGGTGTGGACTTGTCAATCCATCTGCCGGAAGAATCCATCTTCCCGCATACGGAGAACGTGACAGCCGCAATGCCAACGCAGATAACCAAAGAAAATGCGATGCCTTTCATACTATATTCCTTTTCCATTTTAACGTTTCCCGACTCCGGATTCCGTACTTCGGAGGAGTCTACGCAAATGTCAGGCTTTACGGCAAACAAATACAGCAAAATTTTCCGAATATACCGGTAAAATCGTCCATGAGGCACTGTCTCCCGAAAACAAACGGCACTTTCAAGGATGAAAATGTGTCATGACTGGAAAATAAAAACACAAAGACACAGAGAGAGCATATTTGCGAATCAGATAAAATAACTCTGTGTCTTTGTGTCTCTATGTTCTAGACCTGACTGGCCGTTTCCTCCGAAACAGGTCCGCTCTTCCGCTTTTCCTTCCGGTATGCCTGCGGCGTACAGCCGTACTGGTTTTTGAAGCAACGGCTGAAATAGACAGAAGTACTGAAACCGCACCGGTCGCTGACTTCCGCAATGGGTATGTCCGGATATTTCTGCAGCATCGAGGCAGCGTACTTCAGACGGTAGTTCAGAATGAAGTTGTTGGGAGTCATCCCGGTCAGTGCCTTGAACTTGGAATAAAGCAGCGAACGTCCGATAGCGGCTTCCTTGCAAAGGACGGGCACATCGAACTCCGTATCATCGATATGCTTCTCGATAATCTCCGTCACCCGTTTCAGCAGATCCTTGTCCAGAGGATTGATGCCGGTAAGGTCTATTTCCGACATCGGTTTCTTGTGGAACTGATGCTGGATCAGCAGGCGGTTGCGTATCAGATTGTTGGCACGCGCCAGCAACAGCTGCGCATGGAAAGGCTTGGTGATATAATCGTCCGCCCCACGGTTCAGTCCCTCCAGATTCTGTTCGGGCGAATTGAGTGCCGTCAGCAGAATGACAGGAATATGACAGAAATCCAGGTTGTTTTTCACCTGCAGGCACATTTCCGTACCTGTCATTTCCGGCATCATGACATCGCTGACCACCAGATCGGGCTTCTGGGCATAAATCTGTTCCAGCCCTTCCTTGCCGTTATGCGCACAGATCACTTTGTAGAGAGGGGAGAACAAGTCTTTCAGCACCTGAAGCAACTCTTCGTTGTCCTCCACCAGAAGCACCGTGCGCGACTGGTCGGTCACACCTTCCTCGACGGCCGGAGCTTCCGCCCCGTCACTGCTGTCAGTCGGCAGGTACTGCGAATTTTCTATGATGGACGGCTCGGCTTTTCCGTATGATATCTCTACATTCTCGTCACCACGATACACATCTTCGCGGCGTGTCAACCTGACGGTGAAAGTGCTTCCTTCTCCCAGCACACTTTCCACGCCAATATTTCCATGGTGCTTTTCTATGATGTTCTTTGTCAGAGCCAGCCCGATGCCCGTACCCTTGAATATATCCTGTTTCTTCTCCGACTGGTTATTTCCTTGATAGAAACGTGTAAAGATCAGCGAGGAGTCCTGTCGGGAGATACCCACGCCGGTATCCGATATGCGGATATACACATCATCATCGGTTACCGTGCCCGATATACAGATCTTTCCACCGTCGTGCGTGAACTTAAAGGCGTTCGACAGGAGGTTGAAAAACACTTTCTCCATCAGCCGTGCATCGAACCAGCAAAGTACCTCCGCCTCGGGCAGCTGGAATGTGTAAGTGATGTTCCGCTTCTGGGCATAGTCCGCAAACGAGAGATAGATTTCTTTCAGGAAAGCCACGATGTCCTGCCGCATCAGATGAAGGGTCTCGTGGTTCTGCTCCAGTTTGCGGAACTCCAGCAGTTCGGATATCAGGTTACTCAGATATTGTGCGTTTTTCCGGATTTTCAGGATAGGATTGTAGACCACCGGTGACAACGAATGACGTTGCAGCAACATGTCGATATGGCTGATGATCAGCGTGAGCGGTGTACGGAACTCATGGCTGACATTGGTGAAGAACACCAGTTTCTCATGGTTCAGCCGCTCAATCTGCTGTTTCTCGAAACGCTCTTTTTCAAGCGAAAGCGCCAGCGTGCGTTTCGCTATGCGGCTTGAAATGAAATAAGAGACACATCCGATGAAAATCATCACATAGGCGCTCCATGCCCACCAGGTGGCATACCAGGGCGTGGCAATGACAAGCTGCAGTGAAATTTCATCCGAAGGCGTGTCCGACCCATTCCTTTCTATGGCTGCAACCCGTAATGTATATTCACCCGGATCGAGGTTGGTATAATAAAGAGTGGTCTGCTGGGTCTCGACCCACTGCGGGTCGAATCCTTCCAGTTTATACCGGTACCATTTCTCCGACAGCTGCTGTCGGTAATCCGAATGCGCGAAGCGGATAACGAGATTGTTTTCGTAGTGTTTCAGCTTCAGCTCCTTCACGAAAGGAAGTGACTCGCTCAGGATACCGTCCGCGTCTCCCGGCGATACGGAACGATTGTTGACCCATAATTTCGAGAAATAAAAATGAGCGGCGCTGTCCCTGCCGCCTGTCCTTTCGAACTCGTTTTCGGAGAATACAGTGACTCCTTCCGTATCGCCTATGTATATACGCCCGTCGGATGAAGCATAAACACCACATCCGTTGATGATGTGAGCCGACGGAAAATTCCTCATGAAATCAATGGTCGTGAAACCGGTGCCGCCCGGCTTGAAGCTGGTAACCCCTTTTTCGCTGGTGACAAGTATGTTCCCGTTCGGCGTTTCACATAAGTTATAGCAGAAATTGCTGGGCAACTGGCCGTTTTCTGCTGTAAAGCGGGTAAGCTCCCGTGTATTCCTGTTGCAAAAGAATACGCCGCTTCCCAATGAGCTGATACAGGTGCCTTGCGAAGTACACAACACTTGGGTAAAGGCAGGCACATGACCTTCAATGGTCAGCGGTATCCGGGTAACCGAGTCAGGCAGTTCCAAATCGGCCAGCAGAATCTCGCCCCATTTGGCCAGACAGATATGTCCTTCTTCATCAATGTCAAAATGCTCGTAATATACCGGCGGCACGGGGACTTCCTGAAAGGTCTGCGTACGCGTGTCCAGGCAGAACAGTCCGTTACGGGCGGACACATAAAGCCGGTCTTTCCACATCTCCACATGGAAAATCACATCGTTGGGCATTTTCTCTCCGCCCTTGGTTTCTTTCAGATAATTATGGAAACGGCCGGTGGAAATGTCATAACGCGACAAGCCGCCCAGATAAGTGCCAATATAGAGGCAGTCGTTTTTCCGGTCGTAGCAAAGGCTCTTGATGTTGTTGTGGGGGAGGGAATTGCCCGGACCTGCCGTAAGCCGCTTCTGTATCTCCCAGTCCCGGTTCAAACAGCAGACTCCTCCACCGTCCGTGCCAATCCACAGATTACCGTTCTTGTCGCGGGCAATATCACCGATATACGAATAATACAAGTCGGATGAAACATTTTCCGCATAGTTATAATGAACGAAATCATCGTGCTGGGGATTGAAATAGTTTACACCCCGTAATAACTGCCTACCCAAAGAGTGCCCTGCTTGTCCTTGTACAGCGAAAAGATGGAGGAATGGCTCAAGCCTCCCATATAGTGAGGTATCTGTATCAGGCAGTATTGTCCGGTGGATGCATGCCATTCATACAGGCCGTCGAACGTGCCGAACCAGACGTTGCCCTGATCGTCTTCCACAAAGTCGCGTATCTGTTCGCTGCTGATCCCTTCCGGAGAGTTTTGCAGATGAGGTACTTTGGAGATTTTTCCACGGCTGTCCATCCGGTAAAGGCCATGCATGCGGGTTCCGATCCACAACTCACCCTCCGAACTTTCAAAGATACTGTAGATGTCCGTACCCTCCAGCAGATGCTTCTGCCCGAACGGCATGCGCCTGTCAATGACAAGCAGTCCATTCCTTGTACCTACGTAAATATGATTTCTTTTAACGGTAAGGCATGTGACCACAGGCTTTCCTTTCAGGCTGAAAGCCATTTCCGCTTTCTCGCTTCCGTTCTTCAAATGGAATAGAGAATCGTATCTGATGTACCAGATGTCCCCTTCGAACGAAGCAAGTACAGAAACGTCTGACGATGAAAGCGGCTGGAAACGTCCGCTGCGCAGAAAATACTTGAACAGGGTGTCGTCTATCAGGAAATAGACGTCTCCGTTCCGGTCGCCCGTTATGGCCGACACCTCATTCCCCAGCCAGACAGAAGCTGTATCCTGCTCCGACACACGCATCCATCCTTTGAAAACGGTTATCTGTCCGCCGTCGTACAAGTTGATGCCTTCGCGTGTACCGAACCACATCCTTCCCAGCTGGTCCTGATAGATGGCCATGACGGAAGGACTGCTCATCCCTTCAGCCAGTCCGATGCGTCTGAAATACTCCGCATAGGCCTGTGAGATTCCCAACCATAAGTAAAAAAACAAGATAATCAGCCGTGTCGTTTTCATCAGTTGTCATTTGATTGCGGTTAGCAGGACAAAGGTACGCAAAAAACAAGAACCGAGTCATGCACCCTATACAAAAAATCGCTATCTTTAGGCTCATCCAAACATCCAATCCGAATGAACAACCGATTCAAATTACTATTCGCAATATTCATTATGGCAACTCATGTTATCTCCTCATCTCCGCAAGGCAGGGATGAGATTCGCAGGCCGGCCGTTGCGGGACGTTTCTACCCGGCTGCTTCCGATACGCTTGAAACGGACGTGAAAAGCTTGCTGGAAAAGGCCGGAACCGGAAGTTCCGCCAATGTGCAGGCGGTCATCGTGCCCCATGCGGGATACGTGTTCTCCGGCGCCACCGCGGCCAAGGCATTCGCGCGTATCGCTCCGTCCGCAAACTACAAGCGTGTTTTTCTTCTGGGGCCCAGTCATCAGGCGGCATTCGACGGTGCCTCGGTCAATATCTCCGCACACCGTTATGCCACTCCGCTGGGAGAGATAGAGGTGGACGATGAGACATGCGACCGACTGCTCCAGGCAGACGGTGTGTTCACCTGCCTGCCTGAGGCCCATCTGAGAGAGCACTGTCTGGAAGTGGAACTACCTTTCCTTCAGACACGGCTGGAGACGATGCCTCCCATTGTGCCGATAGTTATCGGCACACACCGTTACGGCAAGCTGGAACGCATCGCGGAAGCACTCCGCCCGTATTTCACTCCGGACAATCTGTTTGTCGTCAGTAGCGACTTCTCGCACTATCCTCCGTATGAAGATGCCTGCCGGATAGACAAAGCGACAGCGGAAGCGATTCTGTCCGCTTCGCCGGAGAAATTCCTGGAAACGCTTGCCGACAATTCCCGGCAGCCTGTCCATAATCTGCTGACCAGTGCCTGCGGACAGGCTCCCATCACTGTATTGCTGATGCTGATGCAGCAGACAGGCAACCTGAAAATGGAGCATCTGGCTTACTGCAACTCCGGCGACTCTCCCTATGGCGGACGTGACGAGGTGGTAGGTTACCATGCGTTCGCCGTGACCAGAGAAGGGAAGAGCAACACTTCCGGGCAGACGTTCTCGCTGACTGAAGAGGAAAAAGCCCTCCTGCTCGGCATTGCACGGAAAAGCATCGAGACCGCGCTGGAGGGAGATGACGGACTGCCCTATGACTCTGCCCGTCTGACCGGCACCCTCCGGATGAATTGCGGAGCGTTCGTCACCCTCCGGACAGGCGGCAGGCTGCGCGGATGCATCGGTTCGCTGACAGGACGGCAACCACTCTATCTCACTGTCATGTCGATGGCCCGGGCGGCGGCTTTCGAGGACCCGCGGTTCAGCCCGGTCACTCAAGACGAGATGGCCGGCATCCATATCGACATATCCGTACTTTCTCCACTGAAACGGATTTCTTCCATCGATGAGTTTCAACTGGGAAAGCATGGGATCCTTATCGTGAAAGGTCCATACCGGGGCACTTTCCTGCCTCAGGTAGCTGAAGAGACTCATTGGACAAAAGAGGAATTTCTGGGACACTGCGCCCGCGACAAAGCCGGAATCGGATGGAACGGATGGCGCGATGCGGAACTGTATGTATATGAAGCGGAGGTGTTCGATGAATGTTCAGACCAATAATGCCGTTCCGGCCTCACGCGAGGCGGAATACTACGACCGT
The DNA here is from genome assembly GCA_019120125.1 of Candidatus Phocaeicola excrementigallinarum. Taxonomy (GTDB): domain Bacteria; phylum Bacteroidota; class Bacteroidia; order Bacteroidales; family Bacteroidaceae; genus Phocaeicola; species Phocaeicola excrementigallinarum. Next base: position 58,215 of record DWVR01000049.1, read on the forward strand.
ATGGCGGACGGCACAGTGACATGCCGCCTCTGTCCCCACGAGTGCCGCATACGGGAGGGAGGGCATGGCCGTTGCCGCAGCCGGGCCAACCGGGGAGGACGCTTGTGGACTGACGTATACGGAAGGGTCTGCGCCCTGCATGTCGACCCGGTGGAAAAGAAGCCGCTGCTGCATTTCCATCCGGGGGAGGAATGCCTCTCGCTCGCGGCCACGGGATGTAACCTCTCGTGCCTGAACTGCCAGAACTGGAGCATCTCGCAGGCTGCCCCCGATGATGCGGACTACCGTCTGCTGTCACCTGACGGAGTGGTACAACTCGCTCGGAATACCTCCTGCCGGCTGGTGGCCTATACATATACCGAACCTCTCACGTATCTGGAATACACGCGCGACTGTGCCCGGGCTTGCCGGGAGGCCGGAATGCGGAACATCCTGGTTACGGCAGGCTATGTCAACGAACAGCCGCTCCGTGACCTGTTGCCATATCTCGATGCGGCCAATGTGGACCTGAAATCCTTTTCTGACGAGATTTACCGTTCGGTAAGCGGCGCACGCCTTTCCCCGGTGCTCCGCACGCTCGAAATGATGGGTGAGGCTGGGGTATGGGTGGAAATCACCAACCTGCTCATTCCGGGCGTGAACGACGACATGGAGATGATCCGCCGGATGTGCCTTTGGCTGGCCGGGCATGGGTTTGCGGACAACCCCCTGCATTTCTCGCGGTTCTTCCCCCGTTATCGTATGCGCGACCTGCCTCCGACTCCTGTGGACACGCTGGTACAGGCCCGCCAAACCGCTTTGGACTGCGGCATCCGATATGTATACCTCGGAAATGTTTGAAAACATGTTAAATATCTTTATGTCAGGCTTGTGGTCCTGCTTTTTTACGTAACTTTGAAGTTAAAGGATAAAAAAACTACCACTGATGAACGATACATTGTCGCTACGGAAACGGCTGGGGCTGGAAATCGCACGCAAGCTTACGGACCTGACAATTGCGGAGCATCCGCTCAGGCATCTCTTTTGGGAATGCACGTTGCGTTGCAACCTGCATTGCCGTCACTGTGGAAGCGACTGTAAGAAACAGTCCGGCTACAAGGACATGCCGAAAGAAGATTTCCTGAAAGTGCTCGATGAGGTGGCGGCACGGACCGACCCACATAAGGTGTTTGTCATCCTGACAGGTGGGGAGCCGCTGGTACGTGAGGACCTAGAGGAATGCGGACGCGCCATCTATGAGAAAGGATTCCCATGGGGCATGGTCACCAACGGCCTGTATCTCACGCCCCGCCGTCTGGAAGGACTGCTCCGTGCGGGCATGCACTCGGCTACGGTCAGTCTGGACGGATTTTCCGACGACCATAACTGGATGCGCGGCCATCCGGAAAGTTTCGACAGGGCAGTGGCCGCTATCCGCATGATGGCTTCCGTACCCGACCTGGTCTCCGATGTGGTGACCTGCGTCAACAGGCGCAATTATCCCCGTCTGGAAGAATTCAAGCAGTTCCTTATCAATATAGGGTTGAAACGATGGCGGCTTTTCACCGTGTTTCCGGTAGGACGGGCCGCCCGTGACACCGAACTGCAGCTTTCCCCCGACGAGTTCCGCGGACTGATGGAATTCATCAAGGACACCCGCCGGAAGAAAAAGATAAGGGTCAGTTACGGCTGCGAGGGCTTTCTTGGAAATTACGAAGGAGAAGTGCGTGACCAGCTTTTCACCTGCCAGGCAGGCATCGTGGTCGGCTCAGTACTGATTGACGGCTCCATCTCCGCCTGCCCGAGCATCCGCGCGGACTACCATCAGGGAAACATCTACCGGGACAATTTCATGGACGTGTGGGAAAACCGCTTCCAACCCTATCGGGACCGGGAATGGATGCGGACGGGAGAATGCGCCTCATGCAAGTTCTTCCGTTACTGCCGCGGAAACGGAATGCACCTGCGCGACGGGGACGGAAAACTGCTGTTCTGCCATTTGCATAAACTGAACCAAAAATAAAGACAAAGTCATGAAAACGAACAGAATCTTATCACGCGTACTGTCGGGACTGCTGGTCGCACTGGGATTCACCGGCTGCGACGGTTCGGACACTCCAGAGGAATACGGGACTCCTTCCGTCAAGTTCCAGGTGAAAGGCACCGTGACGGATGAAGCCGGAAATCCGATCGAGAACATCCGTGTCATCGTACGCGGCAATTACGACAATGAACCGAATCCGTGGATGGACGACACAATCTACACGGACCGGGACGGAAACTTCGCGAGCAAGGAGATGGACAGCTTCGGACTGGGACAGCAGAGAGCCTATTTCGATGACGTGGACGGAGAGGAGAACGGAGGAAAGTTCCGCTCCCAAAGTGTATGGCTGAAAGATATGGAAAGCAAGCAAGTGGAAAAAGAGGACGGATGGTATGACGGGAAGTATGAGTTTACGGCCCGTGAGGCCCTGAAAAAAGAGACCCAATAATGACCTCTCAAAAACGCCTTGACGTTTTGCCTCAAACGCCGAAGCGTTTTGAAAAAACGTCTAGGCGTTTTATCCGAAACGTCTAGACGTTTTTCTGTGCCGTTTTCCGGAACTCTTCCCGGTTGAGCGACAGATGATTACAAATCCGTCATTTCATGGTCAGCTCTACGATGTAGTCCACTTCGCCGGGCACTTTCCCCAAATGCAGCAGCACGCCGTCCTTGTCCTGCTCGAAACGGACCTTCTCGCCTGTGGCGAACACCGTGGCTTTGGAGACTTTCTCCGTGACAGGGAGGAACAAGGTCCGGTCGGCCAACGACAGGATATGCACATACTGCTTGTCGCCTTTACGGGTGGTCACTCCCCACGGACGCTCCGCCACATCGCCCGCTGTCGTACCATAAACCGTTTCCCCATATTGCGCCAACCATTCACCCATACCTTTCAGGCGTTCCAACGCCAGGGCCGGAAGCTCTCCGTCGGCCTGGGGACCGATATTGAGCAACAGATTGGCTCCTTTCCCTGCCGCACGGACCAAGTATCGGATCAGTGCGTCCGTCGACTTGTAGTTCTGGTCGGCCACCATATACCCCCATGCTCCGTTCATCGTCTGACAAGTCTCAAGAGGAAGCCGGCTTACCTCCTGTCCTGATAGTCCAGCCGTGTTCTGTCCCGGCAGGTCACGCTCGAACATCTGGAAATCCTCGCCGGGGAAAGGAGACTTGTGGTGGTTGTTCCCAATCAGACAGGCCGGACTGAGACGGTGAATCATTCCGTACTGTTCACCCAACTGCCAGTCGAACGAAGCGGGCTGGTCCCACATCCCGTCGAACCAAATGGCATCCGGGCCATATTTCGTAATAAGCTCGGTCAGCTGATTGTTCATAAACCGATAGTAAGCGTTCCAGTCCGCCTTCTTGGGGTCCTTGCCGGTTTTCGTGCCCGTCCATCCGGCAGGATAATCCTCCCGTGTCCAGTCGATATGGGAATAATAGAAATGCACCTTCAGTCCCTGACGCCTGCAAGCCTCTGTCAGCTCACGCACGATGTCCCTTTTGAAGGGAGTGGCATCCATGATGTCATAATCGGAGTATTCCGTGTCGAACATCGAGAATCCATCGTGATGGCGTGTCGTGAAACAGATGTACTTGGCCCCTGAGTCCCTGAAGGCCTTCGCCCACGCATCCGCGTCAAACTGTGCGGGATAGAACCCGGACGCGGCTTTGGCATATTCCTCACGGTTCAGGTTCCCGTTGTTCAGATACCACTCTCCCTGGGCGAACATGCTGTAGATACCCCAATGAAGGAAAATCCCGAACTTGCTGTCCGCAAACTCCTGACGGGCTTTCACATTTGAATCGGAAGGCACGTATCCTTCCTGCGCGCCCACCGGAAACAGATTCAATGACGCGCAAAGCACACTTGCCGCCAGCCAATTTTTCTTTCTCATAATGATAAGATGTTTTTATGGGTTAAATGATTAAAAAAGGTACGTGTCAAAGCCTTACTGCCATGAACAGAAAACTTGGCACATCCGATATATGGGCAAATATATACAAATCGGCAAAAAAAATTGAATAAGTCGGCAAAAAATCTTATCTTTGCACGAAAATTTTCGCGAACATGAAAATTAAGGAAATTCTGAACGCCCTTGAGACATTCGCGCCTCTGCCGTTGCAGGACGGATTCGACAACGCCGGACTGCAAGTAGGATTGACAGATGCGGAAGCTACAGGGGCTTTGTTGTGTCTGGACGTGACCGAAGCGGTAGTGGACGAAGCCATCGCCTTGGGATGCAACCTCATCGTGTCGCACCATCCGCTGATATTCAAAGGATACAAGTCGCTCACTGGACGCGACTATGTGGAACGCTGCGTCATGAAGGCCGTCAGAAACGACCTCGTGATCTTCTCGATGCACACCAATCTGGACAACGCGCCGCAAGGGGTGAACTACAAGATTGCGGAAAAAATCGGACTGAAGAACGTAAGGATTCTTGAACCGAAAGACCAGATGCTGCTCAAGCTGGTTACCTTCGTCCCCACCGAAAAAGCCGCCGATGTCCGTCAAGCCCTGTTTGAGGCCGGATGCGGTTGTATCGGCAATTATGACGCGTGCAGCTATAACGGGGAAGGCAAGGGGACATTCCGCGCCCAGGAGGGCTGCCATCCTTATTGCGGCAAAATCGGAGAACTGCACGAGGAAAAAGAGACACGCATCGAGACCGTGCTTCCGGCCTATCTGCAGAGCCGGGCAGTGAAAGCATTGCTGGCCGCGCATCCGTATGAGGAACCTGCCTACGACCTCTATCCTCTGCAGAACAAATGGAACCAGGTAGGGTCGGGAGTAATTGGTGAACTGAAAGAAGAGGAGACGGAAACCGACTTTCTCCGCCGCATCAAGAAGACCTTTGAGGTAGGGTGCGTGAAGCATTCGCGGATGAACGGACGCCTCATCCGGAAAGTGGCACTGTGCGGAGGCGCGGGAGCATTCCTGCTGCCCAAGGCCGTAGCCGCACATGCGGACGTGTTCATCACAGGCGAGGTGAAATACCACGATTATTTCAGCTACGAGAACGACATCCTGATAGCCGAAATCGGTCACTACGAAAGCGAACAGTATACGAAAGAAATATTATATTCAATCATAAGGGAAATGTTCCCGGCACTTGAGGTCAGCATGACCCGTGTCAATACAAATCCCGTCAAATATCTATAAGGAATTATGGCAAAAGAAGTAAAGAAAGACCCCAATGAAATGAGTGTGGAAGAAAAGCTGAGAGCACTTTACCAGTTGCAGACGCTGGTGTCTGAAATCGACAAGATCAAGACACTGAGAGGTGAACTTCCGCTTGAAGTCCAGGATCTGGAAGATGAAGTGACTGGCCTGACCACCCGCATCGAGAATATCAAAAAAGAAATCGACGAGCTGAAATCGAGCATCGCGAACAAGAAAATCGAGATCGAGACCGCAAAGGCTTCCATCGAGAAATACAAGACACAGCAGGAAAACGTGCGCAACAACCGCGAGTTTGATGTATTGAGCAAGGAAATCGAGTTCCAGACACTGGAGGTGGAACTCTGCGAAAAGCGGATCCGTGAATACACGGCCGACATGAAGTCGAAGGAGGAAGAGATCACAAAGAGCGAAGAGGCACTGGAAGAGAGAAAAAAAGATCTGGAAATGAAGAAGACCGAGCTCGACGACATCATCTCCGAAACGAAGCAGGAAGAGGAAAAACTGCGTGAAAAGGCCAAAGCCGTGGAGGCCACCATCGAGCCGCGTCTGCTTCAGGCTTTCAAACGTATCCGCAAGAACTCACACAACGGTCTGGCCATCACATACGTACAGCGTGATGCGTGCGGCGGCTGCTTCAACAAGATTCCGCCTCAGAAACAGCTTGATATCCGCATGCGGAAAAAAATCATCGTATGCGAATATTGCGGACGAATCATGATCGACCCGGAACTGGCCGGAGTGGAACAGGAAAAGCATCTTGAAACTAAAGTGGGCAAGTAATCTCCGCACCCGCCAAGAAAATCACAAGGGCTGCCTCAAGACGGGAAAATCCTCTTGAGGCAGCCCTTTGTCTGTCAGACTCATCCCCATAAAGGCCTGTGAACCGTCTACAGGTCTGAGTAAAAAGGTATATCCGGAAGAAAACGACAGGTCATGGCACTGTAATCAATACGGCAGCAGTAATGTCTGAGCCCGTTCGTCACCACCAGATACTCCACACGCAGCACCATATTGTAACGTGTGATCTGGTCAAATACGGCCTGAGTGATTTCCACGTCAGGAGCCTTGTACTCCACAATCATCCGCGGTGTCAGACTGCGGTCATAAAGCACCGTATCGCAACGTTTTTTCGTCCCGTTGAGCCTTATCTGGATCTCATTGGCCATCAATCCGGCCGGATAACCTTTATGCTCAATCAGGAAATGGACAAAATGCTGCCGTACCCATTCCTCTGGTGTCAGAGCCACATATTTTCTCCTAAGATCATCCCAAATGCAGTTCTTCCCTTCCTTCACGGCAATTTTATGGGAGTAAGCGGGTAAGTTTAATGCCAACATTTCGTAAATTTGCGGTTAATGACTGTTGTTTCTCATACAAAGGTACGAAAAGAAATGAAAACCAAGGAAGAAATAGTGGCAAACTGGCTGCCACGCTACACCAGACGAAAACTGGAAGACTTCGGAGAATACATCCTCCTCACCAACTTCAACAGATATGTCGAGATATTCGCCGACCGCTTCGGTGTTCCTGTCCTGGGACGAGACGCGAACATGACCTCGGCATGTGCGGAAGGCATCACCATCATCAATTTCGGAATGGGAAGCCCGAACGCAGCCATCATCATGGACCTGCTGAGCGCGGTGCATCCAAAAGCATGTCTCTTTCTGGGAAAGTGCGGAGGACTCTCAAAGAAAAACCGAATCGGAGACTTTATCCTTCCTATCGCGGCAATCCGGGGTGAAGGAACCTCCAATGACTACTATCCGCCCGAAGTGCCCGCGCTTCCCGCCTTCATGCTGCAACGGGCCGTCTCCACAGCCGTCCGCGACCATGGACGGGACTACTGGACAGGGACAGTGTACACCACAAACCGGAGAATCTGGGAGCACGACGAGGCGTTCAGGCAGTACCTGATGAAAACCCGTGCCATGGCCATAGACATGGAGACCGCCACACTCTTCACCTGCGGATTCGCCAACCATATCCCAACCGGCGCACTGCTCCTGGTGTCCGACCAGCCGATGATTCCCGAAGGGATCAAGACGGAAAGAAGCGACACGATGGTGACAAGAAATTATGCCAATGAGCATGTGGAGACAGGCGTATCGGCCCTCCGCATGATTATCGATGAAAAGAGAACCGTGAAACATCTGAAATTTGACTGGTAAGACACATGCAGAAAGAGACTACCTACGAAGAAATTGTCCGGAACCTGAAGAACCGGACCTATGCCCCTGTCTATTTCCTGATGGGCGAAGAAGACTATTATATCGACCGCATTTCTGACTATATCCTCGATACGGTCCTGACCGAGACAGAGAAGGAATTCAACCAGACCGTACTGTTCGGAATGGATACGGACATCAACACTGTCATCAACGCGGCGCGACGCTATCCCATGATGTCGGAACACCAGGTGGTTGTCGTAAAGGAGGCACAGAACCTGAAGAATCTGGAGAACCTGACTTATTATCTTCAGAAACCCATGCCGTCGACCATCCTTGTGCTCTGCTACAAGCATGGAGTGCTTGACAGGAGAAAAAAAATCGCGGCGGAAATAGAGAAGAACGGTGTGCTGTTTGAGTCAAAAAAACTGAAGGACAGCCAGCTTCCCGGCTTCATCTCAACCTATCTGAAGCGGAAGAAGGTCGAGATCGAGCCAAAGGCCTCGGAAATGATGGCCGAGTTTGTAGGAACAGACCTGAGCCGCATGACAGGAGAGCTTGACAAACTCATCATCACACTGCCGGAAGGACAAAAACGCATCACGCCGGAACAGATCGAAAAGAACATCGGCATCAGCAAGGATTTCAACAATTTCGAGCTGAGAAACGCGCTCATAGAAAAAGATGTGCTGAAAGCCAACATGATTGTAAAGTATTTCGACGAGAATCCAAAAAACAATCCCTTGCAAATGACCCTTGCGGTGTTGTTCAACTTCTTCTCGAACCTCATGCTGGCATACTACGCCCCCCAGAAGACGGACCAGGGAATCGCCGCACAACTCGGACTGCGATCCGCCTGGCAAGCCAAAGATTACATGAACGCCATGCAACGTTATACAGGCGTGAAAGTCATGCAGATCATCAACGCCATCCGCAACTGTGACGCAAAATCAAAAGGCGTGGGAAATACGTCCGCGACAAACGGAGAATTGCTCCGGGAACTGGTTTACTTCATACTGCATTAACCGTGCACGGATTCTGACTTTGCCGGAAATCCGGCAGTCTCACAAGCTGTCATATAAAAATCCAGAAATGACATCGGTCAATTCCGGACTTTGTATGACAGCTTTGTTCGTTTACAGAAATACCCATTATTTATACATAAGTAAATATTTACATTCCTAATGTAAAACAAAAGCAGCTTTCGACTAATACAATTGTAATAAGCAATAAAAGAGCAGGGGATATTACCCAAATGTAAACCAGTAATAACATGCATACAAATTTAAGTTCGCATGAGTAAACGGATAAATATACTAAGTGGTAATATCATAATAAACCACTAAAAACCAATATACTGCATCTAACAGTTGAACTCCGTAATTAATCAATATTCAAATTTACAGGTTTAACGGTAAACAAATGCCCGAACACATTTGTACATACATACATATTATACTATAATCCAATGATTTAAACATTAATAATAAAGTAGAATACGCTTGTATACAGGTTGTTTTACATCTGTATATCACACATGGGTTCTTTGCTGATTACATCTGTAACAGGAATTATTTACATGTGGATGTTTGCATTTGTGATTTACATTTATTACTTTTGTAATTGAAAATATTTTTAAATTCCAGATGTAAATGAAGGACAGAATCTATAAAATCATGCAGAAAGAAGGGTTGACCAATGCGGAATTCGCCGACAAACTGGGCATATCCAACTCTTCATTGTCCCATATTTTCAGTGGAAGGAACAATCCCAGCTTGGATGTGGTGATGCGCATCCACAAGGCCTGTCCATACGTAAACCTGAACTGGCTTCTTTATGGCGAAGGAGATATGGAAGCAGCAGGTCCTGACATCTCAGGATTTGCCCTCGCCACTCAAACGCCCGAGAATCCGGAATTCGCGGACAAACTTCCGACAGATTCCGAATTCGGCAGGGAAATCCGGTCGGACAACCATGTTTTTCCACCTAAAGAGTCTGTGGTAGAGAAGATTAAATACATCGAGAAGCCTCATCCCAAAATCACTGAAATAAGAATTTTCTTCGACAACGGCACCTTTGAGGTGTTCAAACCGGAAAAATGACCATTGTGAGGGACGATTTTTCTGTAATTGGCATCAAAATTAGTATCTTTGCTTCATGAAATGATTTATCAGATTTTTATGAAGAAATACGTTTTAGATTTGACGGTTACAGAAAACATCAGCCTGCATTCCAATTATGTGCTGATCAAGCTGACCCAGGATGCCCCGTTGCCGGAAATGCGGCCGGGACAATTCGCCGAGATCCGTATAGACGGTTCCCAGACCACTTTCCTGCGGCGGCCCATCTCCATCAATTTTGTGGATTACGAAAAAAACGAAGTCTGGTTCCTCGTGCAACTTGTGGGCGACGGAACCCGCAAGCTGGCCACGGTAAGGAAGGGCGACATTGTCAATGTGATGCTGCCTCTGGGCAACGGCTTCACCGTACTGCCTGACAACGGCAAGAAAGTCCTCCTTGTCGGAGGCGGTGTGGGAACCGCGCCGATGCTCTACTTCGGAAAGGTGCTCGCGGAAAAAGGTTTCAAGCCTGTATTCCTTCTGGGGGCACGCTCACAGAAGGACCTTCTTCAGCTTGACCGGTTCGCCGCTTACGGGGAAGTGTACACCACCACCGAAGACGGCTCAGCCGGCGAGAAAGGCTATGTCACGATGCACAGCATCCTGCAGAAGGAAAAGTTCGACATGATCTACAGCTGTGGCCCGAAACCCATGATGATGGCCGTGGCCAGATATGCCAAGGCGAACGGCATAGAATGTGAGGTGTCGCTGGAAAACACCATGGCCTGCGGCCTGGGCGCCTGCCTGTGCTGCGTGGAAAAGACCGACGAGGGACATGTGTGCGTATGTAAAGAAGGTCCGGTATTCAATATAAAGAAACTATTATGGCAGATTTAAGAACAAACATCGGCAGACTTGAGATGAAGAACCCGGTAATGACGGCATCGGGTACATTCGGATATGGACTGGAGTTCCAGGATTTCGTCAATCTGGAGGATATAGGCGGCATCATTGTCAAGGGCACCACCCTGATGCCGCGTGAGGGGAATCCTTATCCACGCATGGCGGAAACACCCATGGGCATGCTGAACGCGGTAGGCCTGCAGAACAAAGGAGTGCACTATTTCGTGGAACACATCTATCCGCAGATAAAGGACATCCGGACAAACATGATAGTCAACGTGTCCGGCTCGCAAGTGGAGGACTATGCGGAAACGGCATCCATCATCAATGAGCTGGAGGGTATTCCCGCCATTGAGCTGAACATTTCCTGTCCGAACGTGAAACAGGGAGGAATGGCTTTCGGAGTATCCGCACATGGAGCCGCAGAGGTGGTAAGCGCCGTACGCAAAGTCTACAAAAAGACACTGATCGTGAAACTTTCACCCAATGTCACGGACATTACCGAGATTGCCCGTGCAGTCGAAGGCGCCGGAGCCGACAGTGTATCGCTTATCAACACTTTGCTGGGGATGGCGGTCGATGCGGAAAAGCGCAGACCGGTTCTGTCCACCGTAACCGGCGGCATGAGCGGAGCCGCAGTCAAACCCATTGCCTTGCGCATGGTATGGCAAGTGGCCAAAGCAGTCAAGATACCAGTGGTCGGTCTGGGTGGCATCATGAACTGGAGAGACGCTGTAGAGTTCCTGCTCGCCGGAGCTTCGGCCGTCGAGATAGGCACTGCCAACTTCATCGACCCGGCCGTTACCGTAAAGGTGGCCGACGGCATCAACGACTATCTGGAGCGTCACGGATACAAGTCGGTGAAGGACATCATCGGAGCCTTGGAAGTATAAGGGAAAAGCTGTCATTCTGACAGGGAAAAAAACGTCTAGGCGTTTCCATGAAAACGTCCTGACGTTTCGGTCAAAACGCCTTGATGTTTTATCTGAAACGTCAAGGCGTTTTCTCGAAAGCTCCCCCGGCATGTGGACGAGCGGCCAACAATGAGGCAATCCGCTGTGAACAAGCCTGTTACGATGCATGACAATCTGTCACTCATTCGAGCAGGTCAGGCCGCAACCGCCTGGTGCGTTCCACCGACTGCTGGAACTCCCACTCACGGATTCTGGCCTCATGACCCGAAAGCAGGACATCGGGCACTTTCCAACCGTTGTATTCCGCGGGACGGGTATATACCGGCGGCGCCAGCAGATTGTCCTGAAACGAATCGGACAAGGCCGACTGCTCATCCGAAATCACCCCCGGAATGATTCTCACCACCGCATCGGCAATCACGGCGGCAGCCAGCTCACCGCCCGTAAGCACGTAGTCGCCTATGCTGATCTCCTTCGTGATGAAATGCTCACGGATACGATAGTCGATGCCCTTGAAGTGTCCGCAAAGGATGATCAGGTTCTGCGAGAGTGAAAGCGTGTTCGCCATCTTCTGGTCGAATTTCTCCCCGTCAGGCGAGGTGAAGATCACCTCGTCATACTCCCGTTCCGCCTTCAGCGCCGAGATGCAGCGGTCTATCGGCTCAATCTTCATCACCATTCCCGCACATCCTCCGAACGGATAGTCGTCCACCTTCCTGTAACGGTCGTACGCGTAGTCACGAAGATTATGTATATGAAATTCAGCGATACCCTTCTTTTGTGCGCGGCTCATGATGGAGCAGTTGAAGAAGCCCTCGATCATCTCGGGCAAAACTGTAATGATGTCTATTCTCATGCGTCTGTCTCATTTTTTGCAAAAGTACGAATATTTTCGTTACTTTGCAGAAATCACCATTCTTAAAAATGACATGACTGAAACTGAAAGAATCCACCAGCTGCGCAAAGAGCTTCATGCGCACAACCATAACTATTACATTCTCAACGCGCCCACCATCTCCGACCAGGAATTCGACCGGCTTATGCGCGAGCTGCAGGACCTGGAGGCAAAACATCCGGAACTCTACGACGAGAACTCGCCGAGCGTACGGGTGGGAAGTGACCTGAACAAGGAATTCAGACAGGTGGAACACAGGTATCCGATGCTCTCCCTGGGAAACACATACTCGGAAACTGAAGTGACGGAGTTCTACGAACGTGTGAGGAAATCGCTCAACGAGGACTTCGAGATCTGCTGTGAACTGAAGTTCGACGGAACCTCCATCTCGCTTACTTACGAGGACGGCAGGCTGGTACAGGCTGTAACCCGGGGCGACGGTGTGCGCGGTGACGATGTGACCGACAACGTAAAGACCATACGGAGCATTCCGCTGATGCTCCAGGGAACCGGATATCCGAAAAGCTTTGAGATCCGTGGCGAGATTCTGATGCCGTGGAAAGTGTTCGAGGAACTCAACCGTGAACGCGAGCTGAAAGAGGAACCCTTGTTCGCCAACCCGCGCAACGCCGCGTCGGGCACACTGAAATCACAGAACTCCGCCGTGGTGGCCTCGCGCAAGCTGGACGCCTACCTTTATTATCTGTTGGGAGAGGACCTTCCTCACGACGGCCATTACGAGAACCTGCAGGAAGCGGCCAAATGGGGTTTCAAGGTTTCCTCCCACATGCGCAAGGCGCGCAGCCTGCAGGAAGTGTTCGACTTCATCAACCATTGGGACACGGAACGCAAGAACCTGCCGGTGGCCACTGACGGAATTGTCCTGAAAGTAAACTCCCAGCGGCAGCAACGCAATCTGGGCTATACGGCCAAGTCGCCCCGATGGGCCATCGCCTACAAGTTCCAGGCCGAACGCGCGCTGACAAGGCTGGAGAAAGTCACCTACCAGGTGGGACGCACGGGAGCCGTGACACCGGTAGCCAACCTGACACCGGTACAGCTCTCCGGCACGGTGGTCAAACGCGCCTCACTCCACAACGCGGACATCATCGCTTCGCTCGACCTTCACCTCGGCGACATGGTCTATGTGGAAAAAGGAGGAGAGATCATCCCGAAGATCACGGGAGTCGACCTGGCCTCGCGTCCGGCCGGAAGCGGGAAAGTGACGTTCATCACGAACTGTCCTGAGTGTGGCACCAGACTCGTGCGCTATGAGGACGAGGCGGCCTACTATTGCACCAACGAGTCAACCTGTCCGCCTCAGATAAAAGGACGCATCGAACATTTCATCAGCCGACGCGCCATGAACATCGAGGGACTCGGTCCGGAAACGGTGGACCAGTTCTTTCAGGAAGGCATGATCCACGATGCGGCGGACCTGTATTCACTGCAAGCCGCCGACATCTGCCGTCTGGAGCGCATGGGACAGAAATCGGCCGAAAACATCATACGCGGAATCGAACGGTCGAAACAGGTGCCATACGAGCGCGTGCTCTTTGCGCTGGGAATCCGTTTCGTGGGAGAAACCGTGGCCAAGAAGGTTGCCAGGGCATTCCCCTCAATCGACAAGCTGGAGGCGGCCACCCTCGACGACCTGATCCATGTGGACGAGATCGGTGAAAAGATCGCCCGGAGCATTCTGCATTATTTCCATGACGAGAAGAACAAGACACTCGTCGGCCGTCTGCGTGAAGCCGGACTACAGATGGAAGCCGCCGAGGAAGACACGAGCGGACATACCGACAGGCTCCAGGGACAGTCCGTTGTCATCAGCGGCGTATTCGCCCGTCATTCGCGCGACGAGTACAAGACCCTGATAGAAAAACACGGAGGCAAGAACGTGGGCAGCATATCCAAAAAGACCAGCTTCATTCTGGCAGGCGAGAATATGGGACCGAGCAAACTGGAGAAAGCCGGAAAGCTGGGTGTCCGTATCGTGAGCGAAGATGAGTTTCTGGAAATGATCGGAGAATAAACCTGCTACCATATTCCGGCAAAACGTAAAAAAACAATTAAAAACGTAGGCCAAAACGAAAATATTCGTACTTTTGTGCATCTATTAAAGTGTTTAGAACTCATTTATGATACGGAGAAGACTTAAAGGAATGGGAGTGGCGCTGGTCACTCCCTTCAACGAGGACGGCAGCGTAGACTATCAGGCGCTGACGCGTCTGGTGGAATATCAGATACAGAACGGAGTGGATTTTCTGTGCGTGTTGGGCACCACCGCGGAAACCCCTACACTGACAGCCGAAGAAAAAAGCAAGATCAAGAAACTGGTGATTGAGCGCGTAAACGGACGTGTGCCCATTCTGTTGGGGGTCGGCACCAACAGCACACAAGCGGTTATCGACACCTTACAGAATGACGACATGACAGGAGTGGACGCCGTATTGGTGGTCGTGCCTTATTACAACAAACCTTCACAGGAAGGCATCTACCAGCATTACAAGGCCATAGCCAACTCAACCAGGCTGCCGATCGTGCTGTATAATGTACCCGGACGTACAGGCGTGAACATGACAGCGGAAACCACCCTGCGTCTGGCACGTGATTTCGACAATATCGTGGCCATCAAGGAAGCTTCCGGCAATATCACCCAGATGGACGACATCATCAAGAACAAGCCTGAGGATTTCGATGTGATTTCCGGCGATGACGGCATCACTTTCCCGCTGATCACATTAGGGGCGGTAGGCGTGATCTCTGTCATTGGCAACGCGTTTCCCCGTGAGTTCAGCCGCATGACCCGTCTGGCTCTTGCCGGCGACTACCAGAACGCGCTGACCATCCACCACAAGTTTACGGAACTGTTCAAGCTGCTGTTCGTCGACGGTAATCCGGCCGGAGTGAAAGCCATGCTGAGCATGATGGGAATGATCAAGAACCGTCTGCGCCTGCCTCTGGTCCCCACCCGCATCACCACCTATGAGCAGATGCGCCACATTCTTGATGAACTGAAGATAAAGTGCTGAAAAGCCTGTGCCCATTCCATCACGATAAAAACGCTTCGACGCCTCAATCAAAAAAACGCCGAAGCGTTTTTATTTGTATGTGAGAAAAATTTTTCCTACATTTGCGTCCATAACATAACATAGGCATTAATGTTGATCCGAAAAAACATCTACAGTTTCATTCTCAGACTGCTGTGTGCCATCATGCTGCTGATGGTACAGACGGATGTATTGGCCAACGACACAAGCCTTTTCCCTTCACACACCACAGAAATCACACAACCGGAAGCCGAAACCGAAGCGGATGATTTTTGCAGAAAGCACACGCGTGGTCCCCTTTGTCCGGACACGCTGTTCATCCTTGTCTCGTTTCTGTCCGCCGGATTCCACACTTCCGATTTCAAACCGAAAGCAACGGACAGTCCTGTCCGTGTCTCCGCCACTAAAGGCCGCAGCATCCATAGGGTATGCTGTGTCTATCTCATTTAGCCGTTTATAATCAAGAGCCTGTTTGAGTTTTCCAATAAGGCAATGCCCTCAGACCTTTTTTGAGTCTGTATCCGGCCCGTTTACCCGCATCCGTCAGGACAGGCCACTGTTGTCCTCATAAAGGAGGAAAAACATCCTCAAAAAGATAAACCTGAGCAAAATTGGAACAAGCTCTAAGTGTCAGGCGAAAACATATTGATTCTAACACCAAAAACATTTTTATCCTTTTTTTATTTTATGAAAGTAAATGCATTTCAAGCGTTTACAGCCCTTGCCGTATGCATGGGGCTGCTAAACTCGTGTGACGAGAAGAAAGGCTCTTCAGTGTTCCGGACCGCCTCCACACCGATCACCACCCTTCAGCCGACAACCATCGACGTTCCCCAGTCGTATGTGGCCGATGTGCAGGCCATCCAGTTTGTGGAAGTCAAGCCGAAAGTGGAAGGTTTCGTCGAGCAGATATTGGTAGACGAAGGCCAGAAAGTTTCCAAAGGACAGCCGCTGTTCCGCCTGAGCTCGGAAGAATATGCCGAGCAGGTGAAAGAGGCGCAGGCCAATTTCAAGCAGGCGGAAGCAGGTTATCAGATGGCCGAATATGAATCGGAGCGCATCAAGCGGATGGTGGAAAAGAATATCATCGCGAAAATCCGTCTGGACCAGGCCAATACGGAAAAGGAGGTGGCCCGGATGAAAGTGGAGCAGGCCAAAGCCCAGCTGCAGCGAGCGCAGACCAACTATTCTTATACCACCGTGACATCGCCCTTCGAAGGATACGTAGACCGCATCCCCTACAAGGTGGGAAGTCTGGTCACGCCGGCCAGCCTGCTGACTACCGTCAGCGACGTGTCGGAAGTGTTCGCCTACTACCGCGTGAACGAGAGCGAATATCTGAAATATAAACGTGCGCAGATACAGGGTGAGCAACAGCCGGAAATGAACGACATCGAACTGCTCCTGTCCGACGGAAGCGTGTACCGCTACAAAGGAAAGGTGGAGACGGTGGAGGGAGATTTCGAGCGCGGCACAGGCTCCATCGCCTTCCGTGTCCGCTTCCCGAATCCGGAAGGCCTGCTCAAACACGGCGTAACGGGAAAAATCCGTATGCTCACACGCATGGACAACGTCTATCTGGTGCCGCAGAAGTCTACTTTCGAAATACAAGATTTCACCTACGTATATGTGGTGGACGGAAAAGGCGTGGCCAAGGTGCGCAGTTTCCAGCCGCTGGAACGCTACCACCAGTTCTACGTGACCCAGGATTTCGAGCCGGGCACGACCATCGTCTACGAAGGCATACAGAGCGTCAAGGACGGCTCCAGCGTGAAGCCTGACACGGTAGACTTCCGCCAGATTCTGAAGGAAGCCTATTCACAGACAGATACGACTTTAATCAAATAAGCCAGAGAACCATGTTTGAAACATTTATAAAACGCCCCATCTTATCCTGCGTGATTTCCGTGCTGATTGTCTGCTTGGGCATCATGTCGCTGACAAGTCTGCCCATCACGCAGTTTCCGGACATCGTGCCGCCTTCTGTCACCGTCACTGCCCGCTATACGGGCGCAAGTGCCGATGTCATGTCGAAAACGGTAGCCACTCCTCTGGAGCGGGCCATCAACGGTGTGCCGGGAATGACGTATATGACCACAGTATGTACGAACGACGGCATGTCGCTGACCACTGTCTATTTCAAGGTAGGGACCGACCCCGACGTGGCAGCCGTGAATGTGCAGAACCGTGTGACTACCGTGCTCGACGAGCTCCCGGAAGAAGTGATCCGTGCCGGAGTGGTCACTGAAAAGGAAGTGAACAGTATGCTGATGTATCTGAACATATTCAGCACCGACAGCACGCATACCGAAAAGTTTGTCTATAACTTTGCCGACATCAACATTCTCCGCGAGCTGAAACGCATCGACGGTGTGGGTCTGGTGGAAATCATGGGAAGCCGCGACTATGCGATGCGCGTGTGGCTGAACCCTAACCGACTGGCTGCCTACAACATGTCGCCACAGGACGTGACCGAAGCCATCCGCAGCCAGAACATCGAGGCGGCTCCGGGAAAGACCGGCATCAGTTCGGACAAGCTTCCGCAGCATCTGCAGTACGTGCTGCAATATACGGGAAAGTTCTCCACCCCCGAAGACTACGGGGAGATTGTGCTGAAGGCCATGTCCGACGGATCTCTGCTCCGGCTGAAAGACGTGGCGGAAATCGAGTTCGACTCGGAAGACTACAACATGATATCCATGACCGACGGCCGTCCGTCGGCCTCCATCATGATCAAGCAGCGTCCGGGTTCGAACGCGCGTGAGGTCATCCAGAACATCAAGGCCAAGATGGAAGAGGTGAAGGAAAGCAGTTTCGTGCCAGGAATGGACTACAACATTTCATACGACGTGTCCCGCTTTCTCGACGCCTCCATCTCCGCCGTATTGCGCACCCTGCTCGAAGCGTTCATCCTGGTGTTCATCGTGGTGTTCATCTTCCTGCAGGATTTCCGTTCCACGCTGATTCCGGCCATCGCCGTGCCGGTCTCTCTCATCGGTACCTTTTTCTTCATGGAAGCGCTGGGATTCTCCATCAACATGCTGACCTTGTTCGCGCTGGTCCTGTCTATCGGTATTGTGGTAGACAATGCCATCGTGGTGGTCGAGGCGGTCCATGTGAAGATACACGAACAGCGGCTCTCGCCCTATGAAGCCTCTGTAGCGGCCATCAAGGAAATCGGCGGGGCCATCATCGCCATCACACTGGTCATGTCGGCCGTATTTCTGCCTGTAGGTTTCATGGAAGGGACGGTCGGCATCTTCTACCGGCAGTTCTCGCTGACGCTGGCGGCGGCCATTGCCATTTCCGGCATCAATGCGCTGACACTCTCGCCGGCCCTCTGTGCGCTGATGCTGAAACCTCCCGGCCAGCTCCATAAGAAGGTAGGACTGCTGGGACGTGGATTCCGGGCGTTCAACAAACGGTATGAGAAGTTTGAATCAGGTTACGGACGCGGACTGAAACGTTTTCTGGGACGCCGTTTCTTTACATACGCCACTCTGATAGTGTTCTTCCTCGCCACATGGGGCATGAGCAGCATTCTGCCCACCGGTTTCATACCCAACGAGGACCAGAGCATGATCTACGTCAATGTCGACACGCCTCCGGGAGCGACCCTCGAACGGAGCGAGGCCGCACTGAGCAGTGTGCAGGCCGCACTGCTGCCGTTCGACGAAGTGGAAAGCGTCTCCACACTGGCCGGCTACAGTCTGATGACCGAAACGGAAGGAGCAAGCTTCGGTATGGGTATGATCAACCTGACCCCATGGAGCGAGCGCGACAAGAGTGCCGACGAACTTATGTCGACCTTCGCCGACCGTACATCGCACATCAAGGATGCGCAGATCCAGTTCTTCCTTCCGCCGTCCGTTCCGGGATTCGGCAACGCCAGCGGTTTTGAACTGCGTCTGCAGGACCGTACGGCCGGTTCGTTCCAAGACCTGGCAAGCGTGGCAGACAAACTCGTGGAGCGGCTGAATCAGGATCCCCGCCTCTCGGGCGTCTCGTCCGGGTTCAATCCGAACTTCCCGATGTATCTGCTGAAAGTGGACCTGGCGAAAGCGGCCAAACTGGGTGTCAACCTGCAGGAATCGATGGAGACCTTACAGTCATACATCGGCAGCTTCTACTCGTCCAACTTCATCCGCTTCGGCCAGATGTACAAGGTCATGCTCCAGGCATCTCCCGAATACCGCATGGACCCCGACGACATCTTCAGCCTTTTCGCCAAGAATAAGGAAGGAAACATGGTGCCGTATTCCAACTTCATGACCATGGAACGAATCTACGGCCCGAGCCAGATTACACGATACAACATGTTTACTTCCGCGCTGATAACCGGCGACGCGGCAGAAGGCGTCAGTTCAGGCGAGGCGATTGCCGCCGTGGAGGAAATCGCACAAGACATCCTGCCGCGCGGCTACCACATCGAATGGTCGGGCGTGACAAAGGAAGAGAAAGAATCAGGCGGACAGACGCTCGTCACTTTCGCCATCTGTCTGCTGTTCGTCTATCTGTTGCTGGCGGCACAATACGAAAGTCTGCTGCTTCCGTTCCCGGTCATCCTCTCGCTTCCGGCAGGAATGTTCGGATCCTATTTCCTCCTGCAGCTGGCCGGTCTGGAAAACAACATCTATGCTCAGGTGGCTTTGGTGATGCTGATCGGTCTGTTGGGCAAGAACGCCATTCTGATTATCGAAATGGCCAACCAATACCGGCGCCGTGGAGCGGGCATTCTGGACTCCGCCCTGAAAGGAGCCACCAGCCGTCTGCGCCCCATCCTGATGACATCGTTCGCGTTCATCTGCGGACTGATTCCGCTGGTATTCGCCACAGGAGCCGGCGCGTTGGGCAACCGCTCAATCGGAACAGCGGCCGCCGGCGGTATGCTGGTCGGGACTCTGGTAGGAATCTTTCTGGTTCCGGGACTGTACATGCTGTTTGAGACACTTGAAACAAAAATGAAACGTAAAAAACATAATGATAGCAAGAAAAATGAAACGCAACCTGATCTTGTATAGCCTGTCGGCCCTGACGGGCATCATGCTGTGGAGCTGTAAAGCTCCGCAGCTCGCGGCAGACGAGAAAATAATCCTGCCCGATACTTATGCGGACGGCCATCTCCCGACAGATACCACCACACTCGCCATGCTCTCATGGGAGAATTTTTTCCCGGACACGATACTGCAAGGTTATATCCGTGAGGCCTTGAGCAACAACCATTCTTTCCGGCAGACTGTGGAACGCGTGCGCCAGGCACAAAGCCAGATGAGACAGGGGAGGCAGGCCATGTTCCCACAGCTCTCAGCCGGATTGAGCGCAGGCATCCAACGCTTCGGCGAATATACGATGGACGGGGTGGGAAACGCTACCACAAACACTCCCGACCTTGAGGCGGACAAACATATACCGGATCCTTACAAGGACCTGAATCTGGGAATCCTCTTCCAATGGGAAGCGGATATCTGGGGAAAGCTGAACCACAAGAGACAGGCGGCGGCCGCACGCTGGATGGCTTCAGCCGAAGCGGCGCAATATGCCCGTACGCTACTCATCGCGGAAGTGGCCTCACAATATTTCGAGCTGATCGGTCTCGACAAGCAACAGGATATCCTGAAAGGAGCTATCGGAAACACGGAAGCCTCATACCGTCTGACCTACGAACTGAAACAAGAGGGTGAAGTGACACAGCTTGCCGTAGACCAGTTTCAGTCGCGTCTGCTCAACCTGAAAGGCCTGTTGCTCGAAACGGAACAACTGACAGAAGAAAAAGAACGCGCCCTCGCCACGCTGATGGGACGTTTGCCGTTTGAAGTGAAACGAATCGGATTTGAAGAAATGCGCAGACTGACATTCCCCGTACAGACCGGAATACCGGCCCAGCTGCTTGCGTACCGTCCCGATATCCGTTCGGCAGAATGGGACCTGCTGGCCGCCAAAGCCGACCTGAAAGCTGTACGCAAGGCTTTCTTTCCTTCTCTGACCATCGGAGCGGAAGGAGGATTCAATGCATTCAACGTCAGCAAATGGTTCACCGCACCCGCATCGCTGGTCTATAACCTTGCGGCCGGACTGTCCGCGCCTATCTTCAACCGACATGAGCTGAAGCAGCTCTGGAACATGGCAAAGGGTGACCAGCGGATTGCACTGTCACGCTATCACGAAACGGCCTTGAAGGCTTATGAAGAAGTGTCCAATCTGGTCACTGCCCACGAAAGGCTCACGCTGAGAAGCGAATTGAAAGAAGAAGAGAGCCAGACACACAACCGCTCCATCGAGAATGCGAAAGAACTCTTCCAGCTTAGTTTTGTAGGTTATCTGGAAGTGCTGTCGGCCGACGAACGCTATCTCGACTGTGAACTGGAACGTATCCGCCTGAACACTTCGAAATGCATCAACCAGGTACATCTGTATCGGGCTTTGGGTGGAGGTATCTACAAGGCTGAAGGAGAAGAAGATGATGACGGTGATGAAGATGAGAAAGGGAAATGAAAAAAGCCTCCGGAAAGGAGGCTTTTTTGTGACCGCGACAGGATTCAAACCTGTAACCGGCTGATCCGTAGTCAGCTACTCTATTCAGTTGAGCTACGCGGCCAAAACCATGAAATATAAGAATTTGTGACCACGACAGGATTCAAACCTGTAACCGGCTGATCCGTAGTCAGCTACTCTATTCAGTTGAGCTACGTGGCCAATCATTCTTCCAAACCTTCCGAGTGATCGCGACAGGATTCAAACCTGTAACCTTCTGATCCGTAGTCAGATGCTCTATTCAGTTGAGCTACGCGACCATCTCTTTTTGTTTGACGGGTGCAAAGGTAGTGCATTTGTATGAAACCTGCAAATTTTAAGACAACTTTTTTCCATTATTTTTAATCCATAAATCGTCCTCCAAAAATCTGCCATCCCAACGAAATGCCCACATTCCAATTGTTTTTCGGTGAGCTGTAGTAATTTACGTATGCGCTTACAGCCCCGAAAGGAAGGCTTACCACCAGATCCAGCTCACTCAGATATTCTATACGTGTGAACATCTTTCCGAGATAAGCCTTGTGGTTCTCATCCTCAAGTATCGGAAATATCGGGGCAAAACCATACACTCCGAGACGGGCATGGAAAACGTTATTGAACTGATAAATGGGCACCACTCCCAATCCGACAAACTGGTTTGCCCGGAAAGCCTCGTTATAGGCTATCTTACCGTGTTCGGTAGGTGTAAACTCACCGGCCTGCATCATCGTAGCCCGATAATTGTGGCTGAAATTACGCGACGAGTAATAAACGTTCAAATATGTGCCCAGCGTAAAGTTCTTTTTGAAGTTCAGATACTTTTCCATCTCATATGAAAGCTGGAGCCACGACTGGATGTACTCATAATCATTCTCGTAACCGTCGGGAGCCACTCCCGGGAAATACCGTTCCTTACCGGTATAAATGTGGGCAGACAACCTTTCCCTGCGTCCGGACGTAGGAAACTGCTTACTGTTGAGCGTGTTTCCGTCCATCGCAACAGAACCGCCGAAAATCTTGTAAGTGCTCTTGTCGCGCTTGGCCGAAGAAAAGTCTATGACATTCGTCTGGAAATACTGGTCAGTGAGTCCTCCATATCCAATGCCGAATTCAGCCTTCATACTGCTGAGAAAAGGAATCGAGACATAAAGCTTCACGAATTTCTCATCCTGTTTGTTGAATATCGGCGTATTCCCCCGGCTGAAAAGCCTCTCTTGTTTCAGATAGTTGAATGTGGACAAGGAAGTGACCAGACGGAACGATGTCGGCAACCGTGTAGGCAGGTCGATGCGTCCGGAAAACTGCAGATTGTTGTATATCTGTCCCAGCTGACCGTCAATGGACAGTTCCTTCGCATAGTTGTCCAGATTATGATAGGTGGCGCCTACATACACCTGGTTCGCACCGTTGGAACCCACGTTTCCGCCTACTCTCAACGACAGGTCGTCTTCTATCTTTACCTTCAAGTCAAGCGTATATTTCTTGTCATACGGATCATAAACGGCATGAGGGATGATTTCTGAAATCATATTGTCCGACATCAGGCGGAAATATCCACGGCGCAGCTCCTCAAGCGAGAAGGTCCCGTCCTCATCCGCATGGAATTCCTTGCGGATATAGCTTTTCTGCTGTTCGGTAACCCCATGAATCGTGATGTCACGGAACCTGAACTCAGGCAAGGAATTTCTGAAAGCGATCCGCCGCTTTTCCAACAGACGGAAGTCCGTCCTCCTCGAAATGCGGTTCTTGATAG
This sequence comes from Candidatus Phocaeicola excrementigallinarum, assembly GCA_019120125.1. Lineage (GTDB taxonomy): Bacteria > Bacteroidota > Bacteroidia > Bacteroidales > Bacteroidaceae > Phocaeicola > Phocaeicola excrementigallinarum. Next base: position 81,678 of record DWVR01000049.1, read on the forward strand.
AGTCCATCAGCGCAATGGCACGGTCGTATCCCGCATCATGAAGTTCATCGTAGCGGTCGAAATCCATCAGATTCACATCCTTGTATTTGAAGGTCATCAGAATGCCCAGTGAGTCGGGAAGGGTATAGTCCGTCTTCTGCATCACCATATTCTCCAACTGGCTCATGATGTCTCCCTCCTTCGGTTTGCCGGGATTCGAGCTCACCACGCTTCCGATAATGATGTCCGGATGAAAATCGTCCACCATCACGTTGACGGGGAAATTGTTGTAGATACCACCATCGTAAGCCAGCACCGAATCTATCTCTATAGGCTTGAACATCGCGGGAAAGCTCATGGAGGCACGTACCGCATCCCCCAAGTCGCCCTTACTGAAAATGATGGGACGCTTGTTGTATACGTCCGACGCCACGCAGCGGAACGGGACGAAAAGCCGGTTGAAATCACCGCTGCACTCAGCGGTAGCCCTGCCAAAAAGTTCCAGAAACGCCAGATTCATCTGTAGCGGGTCGACCACACTCGACGGAAGAAACTGCGTCTTAACCTTGTGCAAAGGATTGCGCAGCGATACCCGGATGTTGATGAACTCCGGAGTAGGGGGATTCTTCTTGAAATAATAGATGTATTTTTCCTCGATGCCTCCCGTATACCAGCGCTTGAAATCGTCCGACTTGATCAACCTCTCCATATCGTCGGGCGAATATCCCATGGCATACAGCGATCCCACAATAGCTCCCATGGACGTACCGGCAATATAATCGACAGGGATATTGTTCTCCTCCAGCGCACGGATAATGCCGATATGGGTGATTCCCTTGGCGCCCCCTCCGCTAAGCACCAGACCGACCTTCTGTGCGTGTAACGGAGCAGAAACCAGACCGGCAAGAAGCAACAATAGAAACGGAAATATTTTCTGCATGAATCTTATTGTAGTTTAGTAACCATTCAAAGATACATATAAAAATGTAAGACGAAGTAATTTTTCAGCTTCTTTTTCTGTCCCGAACACCATCTTAGAACCATCTTTAGATAAAAAATATGTTGAAAAACATAAAAATCGGGCATTTTTCATACAACCTGTCAAAATAAAGCGTACCTTTGCCCCAGACTTCCAAAAACAAGCAAATAATCTCCGGAGTGATTCTGCAGATTATGTGAGATAATGTTCCGGCAGGAAGTTACTGTAAAGGACAGTGCCGGATAGTATTAACTAAAATCAAATTACATGGTAAAAAGTGTAAAGTGGTTTTTTGTTGTATTAGTGTTTAGCTCCTTGATTTCCCTGTCATTTGACAGACGAAAAACTTTCACAGACGGACCGTCTCTCGGAACAGAAGCTCCTGAGCTGGTTCTCTGTAATGAGACGAAACCGCTCAATATGCAGTCGGACAAAGGTAAATACACCCTGGTCAGCTTTTGGGCGAGTTATGATGCGACATCACGGGAAAAGAATGCCGGCTTAAGCCATATAGCCGGAAATGACGCCCGGATTAATTTGATTTCCATTTCGTTCGACCGCTACGAATCCGTCTACAAGGCTTCGGTCGAACAAGACAAGATCAATGCGGACAATTGTTATCTGGAAATGGAAGGTGAGAACTCGGACATTTATAAATCCTATGGCCTGAAGAACGGATTTACGAATTATCTGCTGGACAATGAGGGCGTGATCATCGCCAAAAATGTAACTGCCGACGAACTTTCAGCTTTGCTGTAATGATCTGTCAGGGAGTTACTTTCAAAACAAGAAAAGAATTGAATACAACAAAAAGCAAGAGGATACATCTTCGGATGCATCCTCTTTTTATTTACCTGATTTCCAACACATATCTTATAATCCAAAAACGTCAAGGCGTTTTGCTTAAAACGTCCTGACGTTTCCTTCAAAATGTCCTGACGTTTCATCTGAAACGTCAAGGCGTTTTTCTGAACTTAAAAGACCATTGATTTTTTCTTTCTTTATATTTTATCTATAATCGGCATTATGTTTAATTAAGCATAGACGGCATATGATTTCCACAGGTGATTACCGATAAAAGTAAGGAGAAATCAAACAAAAAAATTGGGGGCGATTCCCTCACCCCCAAACAACAGCCTTTTCAGCAGAAAATATCATTTGATCACAAGAATTGGAGTCTGAGTGTGGAATATCATCCGCCGCGCAATACTTGGATTGAACAGGCGCGCGAATACATTCCGCTTGTAATTGCTGATACACAACACATCAATCTTTTCGTTCTTCACATATTCATCCAGATTAGCAAGCAGGTTGTCTTCCGGAATCACATTATAGTCTATGGCCAAATCAGGATATTGCTTCTTGAAATATTCCTTGATGCCCGCAAGCTTGATCTCATTCCATGTCCGCTTTTGGACATCACTGTTCAGGTTCAGGAAGGAAATCTCAAAATGATAGTCCCTGAATGTGGTGATAAGCGAATCAAAAGCGATGAGGTCACGCTGGTCGAAATTGGTGATGAAAGCCACTTTCCGTATCTCCTTGAAATTCTTCTTTTCCGCTCCCTTTGGAATCGCATAGACAAATGTGGGACTTCGGTCAATGATCTCTGCGGTCACACTGCCGATCAGGTCCATTTCCTTCTCTCCCGCACCACGCGTTCCCATGATGACGATCAACGGATTTTCCGTGCGCGCATATTGCAGGATTTCCTCTTCCGGAACACCCTCCCGAAGCAGGCAGGTGTATTTCACGTCAGGCAATTCACCGTTCTTTATCTTTTCCTTGATTCCATCGGTCAGCCTGTTCAACTGATTGTGTACGGCATCCAGAATATGCTTGATACCCATCTCAGGCTCTACAGGAAGTCCGAAACCCTCAGTAGCGTATTGCAGACTCGGCATATAGACCGGACTGAAATACACATGCATCAGCACCACCTCGGCATGTATTTCCGCCGCAAAGTTGAAACCGAACTCACAGGCTTTCATGGAATAATCAGAGAAGTCCACCGGAACAAGAATCTTGTTGCTGTAACGCTTCTTCTCCCTTTCCGGGGTGACTTCTTCCGTAAGCCACGATGAGTTTTCCACAATTCTCAGCGCACGCGGCAAATCACTTTCCCTGATGCGGACGCGCACACCTGCCGCAATGACAGGCTGAATAAGATTCACGTTGTGAATGTACGCTTCGATGCCTTCGTTCTCAAGTACATTTTTAAGAATCTGAGCCTTCGAATACGTAAGAATGGCTAATGTGACAAGTTTTTCTTCCATGGCTCACTTCATTTTAGGTTAGACAAAAAAAAGAAAGCTGCAACACGGAATGACAGAATCCGTCTCGCAGCTTCTACAGAATCAGGCATGCTGTACTTCCTTCAGGATTGCAATGGCCCTATCAAGAACAGTCGTATCATCAAGCATCACCAAACCGCCATCCGGACCCGGCTCAAGATGGATACCTACACTTTTGCCATCCTTAAAGTTGTGCCCTCCAAAGAAATTGCGTACGGTTTCCACACTCAGGTTCAGCTCATCGGCGATGCGATGCATACTGCCCGGCGGCAAAGAATCCTTGATTTTCCGAAGTTCATTGAATGTTATTGTCCTGTTCATAGTAGTCAGTGTTAAGCGTTAGACAAAATCTGTTATAAATCTCGATTTAAAAGTAATAAAAGATTATGAAAACACCAACTGTTAGCCCGTTTTTTTCTAAAATATTTTAGAAAAAAGAAATCCGGGCAACGCACATACCAGCTATCAGCGCATAGATGTATGTGAGAAACAGTATGGTATACAACAAAGTAACGTCCGTATACGCATATCCCGTCGAAGTATATTGGGAAGATATGTATTGAGGACGCGAGAAGAATCTTTTTTGAATATAACCGTAAAGAAGATAAACCAGCACTCCGACCACACATCCTTCCAACGCGCCGCAAATAATGTCACCCGGATAATGAACTCCCAAATAAATCCGTGAGAATGAAGGTATGGCCGCCCAAACAAACATCATGATTGAGAACGGCAGACTGCGGATGATCAATGAGGTAAGCGTCGCCACCACGAAAGTGTTGGCCGCATGACTTGACATGAAACCATACATTCCTCCCCTATAGCCATTTACGACATGCACAAGATACATGATATCAGGATCCTGGGCCGGTCGAGGACGGGCAAAATACGGTTTACAGAAACCTGAGGCAATCTGGTCGGCCGCAGTGACGGCGATCGCAAACATTACGATCACAATCAACCCCTGCGTGAACTTATTGTTCTTGAAAATGACATACAGCAACGCAATGATAGCCGGAATCCATGTCTTGGTGTCGGTTATGACCCACATCACTCCATCCCACAGCAATGAATTGCTGTCGTTCAAGGCCAACAATAACGACTGGTCAGTTTCTATGAGTTGCTGTATGTCCATAATCATATAGGTATTAAATCACTTCTATCGCTGAGGTCTTTACCCACCCCACATTCCCGTCTTCAAGACGTATCTCCTTCCATTCCTTCATCGAATTGTCATCAATGAACACTTTGGTCCCTTCATGCAACACGAAAAGGTCGGTTCCACTTTCGTTAGGCGTACTCTTTACAGAGACCGTAGGGTCCATGATAACAGCACCGGTACGGTTGAGTAGCTCGTCTTTCTGGTCGCTGGCGAATATATTGGCACACACCGTGACCGCAAGCAGCACCGCAGCGGCAATGAATCCCACCTTACGCAACCAAAGTTTTTTGCCAAAGATATAAAAAGTAACGGCAAAAAGGCAGAATATGAAAGAGAAAATGCCGATCCAGCTCCAATTCCGCTCTCCTGTCATGTTGACAAGGCTCTTATACCACGTGACGATAAACACCTCAGCCGTCGGCGTTATCTGGTCCACGGTCTTGCTGCGGGCCATTTCCAGATTGAACCGAATATCCGCATCGCCAGGTCTCAACAGAAGCGCCCGCTCGTAATTAAGCACAGCTTTTGCTATATTCTTGTTCTTGTAATACGCGTTTCCAAGATTATAATATATGTCAGCCGATTCACCCTGAGTGGCCAGAATCTCTTCATAACCCGCGATGGCCGCACTGAAATCATTCTTCTGATACGCGGCATCTGCCTCTTGCTTGGTAACCGCGGCTCCTGCAAACTGCACAACGCTTATGAAAAGCAGGAATATGACAGATAGTTTCTTCATCTTTTGTTTTCTCCTTTCTTTAATGTTTGATGCTGTTTTCCATCTTGCTGATCATCTCCACAGACGCACTGTACACCTTGTCCATAGCCTCACTCTCATCGCCAGGTGCATAACGGGCGAACTCACATTCGTTGAGCACTCTGATAAAGTCACTGGTCAGCTCGTCAGAGACACCCGCCTTCGACAGCTCCGCCTCGATATTGTCTTTCGACAATCGGGAAACCGGAATGTTCAGCTTGTCACTGATATACCCCCACAAAGCCTTCAACACTTCATCATAAAACTCGTTCTTCTTGTTATCTGACAACAGCTTTCCGGCCAGTTTCATGCGCTTTGCCGCGACTTTGTTGGCTTTTTTGTTTTTCAACTTCGCCACATTCGCATTCTCTTTCGCTTCCTTACGATAAAGAATCACATGAATGATAAATGAAAGAACCGGAATAATATACCACAACCAATACGCCAGGCTCCCGTAGAAAAACTCTCCTTTCGGAACCAGCGACGTATTCCCCAGTTTGATGAAACGGATATCCTTGGCCAACAGTTTCACGTTCTCCTTATTCGTGAAATCAGCGATCACCTGTTCGGAATTGCCTTTTCCCTTAGCCACATTGACGGTATATTCCTGCGTTCTGAGCGTTTTGTAGCTTTTGCTCTTCAGATCAAAATAACGGAACTCGACCGATGGGATCTTGAATTCGCCGGCATGACGCGGAATGGCCAGATATTCAAAGACCTTCGTTCCGCTCACCCCAGCGTTTGTCAACCGCGTGTTGTCCGTTGTTTTCGGGTCATACGACTCAAAGTCCTGTGGGAACTTTATCTCTGGCGCGCTGACCAGTTTCATGTTTCCCGAACCGCTCAATGTCAGTTTGACTGTCACCGCGTCGTTTGTCTTCACATCCGTCGCATTGATTGACGAAGCCAACTTGAACTCTCCTACACCACCTGAGAATCCAGCAGGTTTAGCCGGCAAAGGCAACACGTTGATCGTCACTTTCGGAGTGACAATCTTTTTCTTCACTTCCACATAACCGCCTCCATTGAAGAACGCATCAAAGGGATCGTCCGAGACAGTCTGTTGTGCCACAACTCCATCAAATGTGATGGAAGGAATCTCCAATTTACCCGTCTGCTGAGGGAACAGCACATACTGGCTCCATACCGTTGTATTATAATTGCGTCCCTTATAATGCTCCAGCGAGAAAGTTTTCTGTTGCGGAAGTTCCACTTCCTGAGTATGGAAACCTTTCAAATCCGGCATTTTGCCTACCAGCTGGCGCAGATTGACCAGCGTATACACCTTGTAAGTCAACAGAATAGCTTCCTGTTCGTATACCTTGGTCTTATTTGCGGTGGCAGTAATGAACAGATCACTGTCCGTAATGCGGCTACCTGCCACCTGCCCGCGGGACGAGGAACCGCCTCCTCCACCACTGCCACTGGCCGGACCACCCGTATTGTCAGGAGGAAGAACCTTTACCTGAATGGCGTTTGAGAAGATCTTCCTGCCGTCCACTTCCACACTCGCGGCCGGAATTGTATATGTGCCTTCTTTACCGGCCATCAGGATATACGTAAAAGCCGTGGAACTGTTCGAGGTCCTTTTCCCATTGATTATCTGAATGCTGCTTTGTTGTGAACGACTCGGTCCCATCAGCACATCAAAACCGGATATAGACGGTGCCCTGAAGTCCCTTATGTCCTGCGAATTAACGGTAAACACCAGCCTGAACTGGTCACCGCTGACCACCACATCAGGCGCATCAGCCGTCAGTCTCACCTCATCGGCTGCCCTGACCTGCCATACTGCCATCATCGTTATCAGTAAGAAGAAAATCTTTCTCATTATCATTTGCGTTTCTTTTATTGTTTTCCAATCAAAGTCATTGTCACCAGTCTTTTTCCAGTTTCTTTCCATTCATCTGCAGATGTTTCTTCACCTTGTCCTGAACATTCTTCTCATCCTGCATCACCGCGTTCAGCAACTGTTCCGCATTCTCTTTCGACATTTGACTCTGTTGCTGCTGGTTATTATTCTGCTGGTTTTGTTTATTCTGGTCCTGTTGATCCTTATTCTGCTGATTGTCGTCCTGTTTCTGCTCCTGATTCTGCTGGTTCTGGTCCTGATTCTGCTGCTGCTGTTGTTGGTCTTTCAGCTGCTTCTGCGCCAATGCCAGATTATAGCGTGTCTCATTGTCATGTGGATTGTTGCGCAAAGCTTCCTTATAAGCTTCTATACATTGCGGCAACTGTTTTGACGACTGTAGAATGACACCCATATTATGAAAGATATGTGACAATTTAGTCTTGTCTTTCTCAAGTTTCGATGCCGCATTATACTGCTCCATCGCTTCTTTCGCTTTCTGCTGCATAAGCAACGCATTTCCCAAATTGAACATCGCGTCAGCCGAACCGGGTTCCTGTTCCAGCGCCTTCCGATAGTCCACATCCGCCTTCACAAACAGGCTGTCATTATAAAGTTTGTTTCCGCCGCGCATGTAGTCACGGGCCGTTTTCTGGCCAAACGAGGCCATGGCCACACCACACAACAGCATTCCCAACATATATCTTTTCATAACCATATCCCCTTCCGTCATTTAAAGAGTTTCACATTCTTGAAAAGCGGATTCCTCCGGTCAAGAAGCATCGCCTCGACAGCCAGAAAAATCAATGCAAGCCACGCCAACACCTGAAACTGTTCATCGAACTCCGTAAAAACCTGAGTCTCCACATCCGCCTTCGCCAGCTTGTTGATTTCCGCATTCAATGCCCTTTCCGCATTGTTCGTATTGTCCACACGCACATACATGCCATTGCCCGCACGCGCGATTTCACGGCACATGTCCTCGTTCAAACGAGTCACGACTACATTCCCATCCTTGTCACGACGGAACTCATTACTGCCTTCCACCGGTATCGGAGCGCCGTCCGGCGAACCAACTCCCAACACAAAAACATGCACGCCTTTTTCAGCCGCCTCCTTCGCTGCCTCGATCGCTCCTCCCTCATGATTCTCACCGTCAGTGATCAGCACAATGGCCCGTCCTACCCCTTCATTCGGAGTAAAACTCTTCAATGCCAGATCAATTGCCGCCCGGACATCAGTACCCTGAGTGGAAATAAGTGACGGACTGATGGATTCCAGAAACATCTTGGCAGATACATAATCGCTGGTGATTGGCAATTGAGTGAAAGCTTCGCCCGCAAACACAATCAACGCCACTTTATCATTATTGAATGTTTCCACCAGACGTGACACCAATCTCTTCGACTTGGCCAGACGACTGGGAGTCACATCCTCGGCCATCATAGAGTTCGAGACATCAAGAGCCACCACGGTTTCAATACCCTGCCGCTTCACCGTCTCCATCTTTGAGCCGAACTGCGGTTGGGCCAACATGAAAATCACCATAGCCATCGCCGCTATTGTCAGCCAGAATTTCACGTCGGGACGATATTTGGACACTTGAGGCATCAGTCGTTCCAACAATTCCATATCTCCATACCTACGCAGTCTTTTACGGCGTCTGTAATTAGAATAGAGATAAAATATCACCAATAACGGCAATATAATAAGCAAATATAGATATAGAGGTTCTCCGAATCGAAACATAGCTACACGTCTTTTTTTAAGGTATTTTCTTTAACACAGTGTTACGCAGAAGGATTTCAAGCAAAATACAGAGGAATGCCACCAAAGCAAATACATGGTAAGCCTCCTCACGTTTGCTGAATTCCTTCACGTTCAGTTTTGTCTTCTCCAGTTTGTCTATCTCCTGGTATACTTCCTTCAGCCTACTGTTACTGGTGGCACGGAAATAATTGCCATTGGTAGTAGCGGCAATCTGGGTAAGTACCGCTTCGTCAATCTCCACCGGTACCTGTACATACTGTATGCCCGCATAGGTAGGCATCGGATAAGGAGCGGTCCCATTGGTACCCACACCGATTGTATACACACGCACACCAAACTGCTTGGCTATTTCCGCGGCCATGAGCGGAGAAATGTCCCCCCGGTTATTCACACCATCAGTCAGCAGAATCACGACCTTCGATTTCGCTTTACTGTCTTTCAGACGGCTTACCGCATTGGCCAGTCCCATACCGATGGCCGTACCGTCCTCAATCATACCCCTCTGTACCATCTCACAGCTTATACTCCTGAAAAGATTCAGCAATACCCCGTGGTCAATGGTCAGAGGACATTGGGTGAATGCTTCTCCGGCAAAGATAGTCAAGCCGATATTATCGTTCGGACGGCCGTTAATAAACTCCGCGGCCACTTCCTTAGCCGCCTCAATACGGTTCGGCCTCAAGTCCTCGGCAAGCATACTGGTCGACACATCAACAGCCAACATGATGTCAATTCCCTCAATCTCAGTATTCTGCCAATTGTCTGTAGTTTGCGGACGTGCCAATACCAATACAATCATCACGAATGTCACCACGCGCAACAGGAAAGGGGCATGCACAAGATACACTTTCCAGCTCCTGGGCGCCTTCATGTACATCCTGGTAGTGGAGACCTGCATGGACGGTTCCATCTTTCTGTGCTGCATCACATACCATACGACATAAGGGATGAGCAACACAAGAAGGAACAAATATTCAACATTAGCAAAAATCATAGCTTCAACTCTTTAATCAGAAGAAAAGGTCAATTATATGACGGATAGCCAAATACAGCGTCACCAATGCGGCTACGCCTGCCACCCCGATACTGCAAAGCAATATGATCCGTCCCCGTTTTGAACGTTTTTCTTCCACTTTAATTTCTTTCGGTTCTTCTTTCTTGCCTGGCACTTCTTCCTCTTTCGTCTGATTGATGAAGTCGATGGCAGTGACAAGATTCATGTCATTCTCATTGATGAGCGGTGAATGCTTGGCGAACTTGACCAGGTCAGCCGTGGCGAACAAGGCCCTCAAATCATCAATAGATGTCTTGTCCTCCACCTGTTGCAGCCGCCCTATAATTTCAGACGAAGTCATTTCCATCGCATTGAATCCGAAACGCTCTTTGATATAATTACGTATCACATCCGTCAGATCCGTATAATACTGTTTAGGATCATCCTTGCGACTGTTCTTGTCCGCCTTAATTGACTCAATCTTCTTCATGGCCGCCAGATGAGGTGGTAACTTAGGCTCGATCCGGATAATCCGGATAATCGGCTTGTTGTCACGATAACGCACCACAAGAAACACCACGACCACACCAAACACCAGCAACAGCAAGACTGAATAGACCAATGGCGCAAGATCCTCCCACGTAAGAGGCACCTCGTGAATGGTTTTCGGCCCAAAGAACTGGTCAGGATGGAGCGTGTCGACCGGTATGGAATACACCTTCAGTGCCAACGCCTTCGACTTATAGGGCTTATTGTCCACCATTACCTGAAACGGAGGCAGATAATACAACGCCGAATCGAATGAAGTGACAGTATATTCCTGCGAGATGAGCCAACGTTTGTTCTCATTCAACAGCTGGGTGTCTGGTTTCGCTATATCCAGCACCTCCACTCCTCTTACCAATGTATCCCTCACCACAGGAAGGCGAAGTTTCCGGCCGGCATCCATGCTCACTTCCAGCCTGACCTTCGTCTGTTCACCGATGAGCAGCTCCAGAGAGTCGATGGACGCCTCTACCGTCACCTGTGCATGGGCTGATATCACGGCAAGCATCATGAAAGCCATGCCACACGCCACCATCAGTATTCTCTTACCACAATATAATAAGATATGTTTCATTATCAGTTCCGTTTAGCAAATAAATTCATCAAAGCCTTGACGTAATCCTGATCCGTACGGACAGACACCGCATCCACGTTACTGTGGGTGAACACTTCATGCAGTTTCTGCTGCCGTTCCGCCCACCAGGCATGATGCGCGTTCCGCAAAGCCTTTGATGAGGTGTCGATCCATTGCTCATGGCCTGTCTCAGCATCTCGTACACGCATCAGTCCCACATCCGGAAGCTCTTCCATACGCCGGTCATAAACCTGAACGGCCACCACATCATGTTTACGGTTCGCGATGGTCAACGCGTTCTGGAAATCATGGTCATCAATAAAGTCGCTCAACATGAATGCCGTGCATCGCTTTTTCAAGACATTCGTCAGATAACCGATGACACACTGCAAGTCAGTCCTCTTACTTTCCGGTTGGAAGTCAAGCAGTTCCCTGATAATATACAGGATATGCTTTCGCCCTTTCTTGGGAGGAATAAACTTCTCTATTCTGTCGGAGAAGAAAATCACTCCAATCTTATCGTTGTTCTGGATGGCCGAGAAAGCGATGGTGGCCGCAATCTCCGTCACCATATCCTTCTTCATCTGTACGGCAGTACCGAAATCCAGACTGTTGGACACGTCAACCAACAGCATGACGGTCAGTTCACGCTCTTCCTCGAATACTTTCACGAATGGCCTGTCAAAGCGAGCTGTCACATTCCAGTCTATATCGCGGATATCGTCCCCGTACTGATATTCACGCACTTCCGAAAAAGCCATACCCCTACCCTTAAAGGCAGAATGATATTGTCCGGCAAATATATTGTTCGAAAGTCCGCGCGTCTTGATCTCTATCCTACGGACCCGTTTCAATAGTTCACTTGTCTCCATTCCATTGGATTTTAAATCCGGAAGACTCTGCCTTCACATTCCACCGGCAGAGTGTCCCAGAATCCTAATATAAAAAACTTATACGGTTCTCACACTTCAGGTTGCCTCCCTGCATCAAGGCACTTCCACCTTGTTCAGGATTTTACTGACAATCTCGTCAGAAGTGACATTGGTCGCTTCCGCCTCATACGTCAGTCCGATACGGTGACGGAGCACATCATGAGCGACCGCACGCACATCTTCCGGAATCACATAGCCACGGCGTTTGATGAATGCATAACTGCGCGCCGCAAGAGCCAGATTGATGGATGCACGCGGAGATCCACCGAAACCGATCAGTCCCTTCAGATCCTTCAAGTCATATTTCTCCGGATAACGGGTAGCGAACACGATATCAGCAATATACTGTTCAATCTTTTCATCCAGATAAACCAGACGCACAATCTTGCGGGCGGCCATAATGTCGTCTGCCTTGATTATCGGTTTTACCTCAATCTTCTCGCCCGAAATGTTCTGGCGGATGATCTTCTTTTCTTCCTCCAGCTTCGGATAGTCGATAATCACCTTCAGCATGAAACGGTCGACCTGTGCCTCAGGCAACGGGTATGTACCCTCCTGCTCGATAGGGTTTTGGGTCGCCATCACAAGGAAAGGCTTCGGCAACTCAAAAGTTTCCTTGCCGAGAGTCACCTGACGTTCCTGCATGGCCTCAAGCAATGCACTCTGCACCTTTGCCGGAGCACGGTTGATTTCATCGGCCAACACGAAATTGGCGAAAATCGGTCCCTTATTGGCGATGAACCGTTCGTCCTTCTGACTATAGATCATTGTACCAATGATATCCGCAGGAAGCAAATCGGGAGTAAACTGCACACGACTGTATTTTGAGTCAATTAAAGATGCCAATGTCTTGATGGCTAATGTCTTCGCCAGTCCAGGAACACCTTCCAGCAAGATATGTCCGTCAGACAGCAGACCGATCAGCAAAGATTCCACCAGATGTTTCTGACCGACAATCACCTGATCCATTCCGGCCACCAGATTAGTCACAAACGCACTCTCACGTTCTATGCGTTCATTCAATTCACGAATGTCAATAGCTTCAGCCATAATTCTCTTATTTTATTTCAATTTTGTCATTAAAAACACGCCCAATCATATCTCTCCGATTGAGCACCCAAAATTAAAGCATTCCATTAATTGGAGCAACAAATGTTTATTAAAAAATACAGACAGTTATCGGCTTTTAATGCTTATTGAACTAAAGAACATTAAATCGGCCGCCTGATTTCCATCTTTTATTTTTCCGGCACCAGTTCCGGAATCAAAATCACCGTACCTACGGGCACATTGTCAACATCGGATATCCGTTTCCGGTTGTACCTGGCCAGATAAGGCCAAAGCCTCTTGTTGCCATAATATTTCTGGGCCAGTCGCGCCAGCGACTCTCCACGCCGTAAGATGTGGGTGGCCAACGTACCTTTGATTCCATACCTCACGGCATCGGTCAGGACCTGTCTGTTCCCGGATGCCTCCTGTCCCTCACGCAGGACAGCCTTTACCGTATCGGTGGAAACTGTTTCCGCCACGCTGCCGGACAGACCGGACGTATCTGCCACCGCTATACTGTGACCTGTCTGTTCCCCGGAAAAGTCCTCACCCTCTTCTTCCTGAGTCTCCAGATATTTCATCACCGGTTCCGGAATGTATGGACGGTCAGATACGACTGACCATACGATAACTCCTCCCATCAAGATGCCGGCAAAAAGAATACTGGCTATGGCACACCATGGAAAACGACGCAACTGTGACCGGGCATCCATTTCTCCAGAACGACCCGGGACATCCGTTTGCTCTCCGGGCGTATTCCATTCCTCTTTTGTCTTGCGCGGCTGTTCTTCTTCACTTCTTCCGCCGGCAGCATGAAAAGTTTCCAAGGAAACCGCCTGTGAGCCTTCATTTTCCTCCTGCGGCTCAGGCATATCGTCAAAATGCACGTTATCTTTCAACAAGACAGTCTCAAACTGAGAAAAAGGTTTGTTGACCGCGTCCGAAAGAATCTTATCCGGAACAAAAGAGAGGGTATCCCTCCCCTCTTCCGTATCTATCAGCTTGAAGGTGCCGAATTTCTTGATTTTCAAATATCTGTCAGCCACCAAAGCCTCTTCCAAAAGTGTAGACAACGTATTGACGAAAGCCTCCGCATCCGCCTCCTGCATCTGTTTCCGCTGTACCAACAGCCCTACAAGCCCACGTAACGTTATTCTCTCACTCATCCGATTGTCTTCTTCCAGTTTCTTCTTTCCACGCGCTTCCAGGCTCAAATATCACCTGCAGTTCCGGAGGAACCAGAAAACGCCGGCCGGTAGAGGCATCCGACACGATCTTTTCCATCTGCTTTTCCACCCTAAAATCACCCAGATTTCCCAACTCCACGATGTTTCCTTCCTGCAGCTCTTCGGTTATAATCTCAAACAAGGATGCAAGTATTCTCTCCGCATCCTTCTCCTCGTAACCCAAACGGCGCGAGACCTCACCCACAAACGCATTGTTGTTCATATCTCATTTCACTATAGTGGCATACAGGTCAAAATCGTCCGCACCGGTAATCTTCACAAAATGAAACGCGCCGGTTCTCAACCGATGGCCGTCCTCCACCTTTATCAACACTTCCGGGTCCACTTCCGGGGAGTCGAATTCAGTACGTCCAACATAATATTCCCCTTCCTTCCGGTCTATGATCACCTTCAATGTCTTTCCGACCTTTGCCTGGTTCAGTTCACCGGATATTTCCTGTTGGATACTCATCAGCTCGTCAAGACGCTGCCGTTTCACATCAGCAGGCACATCATCAGTATAGTGTCCGGCCGACCACGTACCTTCTTCTTCCGAATAGGCGAACGCCCCCATCCGGTCGAAACGGGCCTTACGGACAAACTCCTTCAATTCCTCGAAATCCTGTTCCGTCTCACCGGGATGCCCCACCATAAGCGTGGTGCGCAGATGGATGCCCGGCACCTCCTTACGGAAACGCCCGATCAGATCATACGTCTCGGCCTTCGTCACATGACGGCGCATCTTCTGAAGCATATTGTCGCTGATGTGCTGAAGTGCGATGTCCATATACTTGCACACATTGTCATTCTCACGCATCACGCGGAACAGATCTTCCGGGAAATGAGCCGGATAGGCATAATGCAGACGGATCCATTCCACGCCCGGAATCTTCGCCATCCGGTCAATCAGCTCCGGAAGCATCTGTTTTTTGTAAAGATCCACTCCATAATAGGTCAGTTCCTGAGCGATGACCTGAAACTCCTTCACCCCTTGGGAAACCAACAGACGCACCTCGTCAAGGATTTCCTCCATAGGACGCGACACGTGCGGCCCCGTAATGATAGGAATGGCACAATAGGAGCACTTGCGGTCGCAGCCCTCCGAGATTTTCAGATAAGCGTAGTGCCTGGGAGTCGTGAGATGTCTTTCAACGGCGATTTCAGGACGGTAAGCCTTGCCAAGATCCGCCAGCAGCTCATTCCAGTTGAATTTGCCATAAAACTTGTCGACCTGGGGAATCTCCTTTTCCAGATCCTTCAGATAGCGCTCCGACAGACAGCCCATCACGTAAAGCCTTTTCAACCGTCCTTCCTCCTTGGCCTGACAGAACTCCAGAATCATATTGACCGACTCCTCCTTGGCATCGCCAATGAATCCGCAAGTATTGATGACCGCTATCTCTCCCTGTGGGTGCTCACTGTCGTGGGTCACCCTGTATCCGTTTTCCTCGAGCTGTCTCATCAGTTTCTCCGAATCGACCAGATTCTTTGAGCAGCCCAATGTAATGATATCTATTGTGCCTCTTCTCATTTGTCTGTAGATGTTCCGAACAACGAATCCACAAATTCCCTCCGGCGGAAAATCTGCAGGTCCTCCATACCCTCACCCAGTCCGATGTATCTCACCGGAATCTTGAACTGGTCCGAGATGCCTATCACCACCCCTCCCTTGGCCGTTCCGTCAAGTTTGGTGATGGCCATGGCGTTCACTTCTGTAGCCAATGTGAACTGTTTGGCCTGCTCAAACGCGTTCTGCCCGGTAGAACCGTCAAGCACCAGCAACACTTCATGAGGAGCGTCAGGCACCACCTTACGCATCACATTCTTTATCTTGGTAAGCTCGTTCATCAGGCCCACTTTATTGTGCAGACGGCCTGCCGTATCAATAATCACCACATCTGCATGGTTGGCCACGGCTGAGCTGAGCGTGTCGAAAGCCACCGAAGCCGGGTCAGCTCCCATTTTCTGCTTGATGACAGGCACACCCACACGGTCACCCCAGATCACCAGTTGCTCGACAGCCGCCGCACGGAATGTATCCGCGGCTCCCAAGTAGACTGACTTGCCCGCCTTCTTGAACTGATAAGCCAGTTTCCCGATGGTCGTAGTCTTTCCAACTCCGTTGACTCCCACCACCATAATGACATACGGCTTCTTGCCTTCAGGCACACTGAAGTCATCGGCATCCACCGTATTGTTTTCCGTCAGCAAGGCCGCGATTTCCTCCCGAAGGATGTTGTTCAGTTCCTGCGTATTCACATATTTGTCCTTCGCCACCCGTTCTTCTATGCGTCTGATGATTTTCAATGTGGTCTCGACACCCACATCAGAAGTGATAAGCACCTCTTCCAGGTTGTCCAGTACCTCATCATCCACTTTAGATTTTCCGGCTACGGCACGGGCTATTTTTCCGAATACACTTTCTTTGGTCTTGGACAATCCTTTGTCCAATGTCTCCTTCTTTTCTTTGGAGAAAAAACTAAAAAATCCCATACAGTTGTCTTTTTTAATAATGATACGCCTTGTATCTGGCACAAAGATACAGCAAATTACACATTCAGAAGAATAAAACGGGGAAAAATCATTTTTCCGTTCCTGTCAGCCTCCTATCTCGCCCAACTCAAGCCATCGCATGCTCTTCTCATCCAGCTCATCGTTGAGCAGAGGCAGACGCTTCGACTTTTCCGTCAGCTCGTCCACACTGAGCGTGCCACTGCAGAGATCCTCCTCAATCCGCTTCTTCTCTGCCTCCAGCGCGGCGATATCCTTTTCAAGCTGCTCGAATTCCCTTTTCTCATTGAATGTCATGCGGCGCTTTCTCTCAGTACGCTCACGTTTCGGCCTCACTTCCGTCTTCGGTTTTTCCGTCAGCCGGTCATGTTCCTCCTTCGCCGCCTTCCATGCACGGTAATCAGAATAGTTACCGGGGAAATCACGGATATCCCCCTGCCCGTTAAACACCAACAAGTGATCAACCACCTTGTCCATAAAATAACGGTCATGACTCACCACGATGACACACCCCTTGAAACTGCGCAAATAATCTTCGAGCACCTGCAATGTCACGATGTCAAGATCGTTGGTCGGCTCGTCGAGCACCAGGAAGTTCGGGTTGCGCATCAGCACCGTACACAGATACAAACGCCTGCGCTCGCCTCCACTCAACTTGTACACATAGCTGTGCTGGGTGGCCGGCGTGAAAAGAAAGTGCTGGAGAAACTGAGAAGCCGTAAGGCGTTTGCCGTTGCCCAATTCAATGACTTCTGCAATATCGGTAATCACATCGATCACCTTCATGTGCTCATCAAACTTCAGCCCTTCCTGCGAGTAATAGCCGAAACGCACCGTCTCCCCGATTTCCAGTCTGCCGCTGTCCGGCTTTTCCTGTCCCATCAGAATCTTTATGAAAGTAGACTTCCCGGTGCCGTTGTTGCCTACAATTCCCATTTTCTCGTAACGGGAGAAGATATAAGAAAAATCATCCAGAATCTTCAGGTCGCCGAAACTTTTGCAGAGATGTTCTGCCTCAAAAATCTTCGAGCCGATATATGAAGCCTTCACGTCAAGCTTCACATTCGATTCATACGTACGCCGTTTGGCCACCTTCTCAAGGTCGTAGAAGGCTTCTTCCCGGTAACGGGCCTTGTGTCCGCGCGCCTGCGGCATTCTCCGCATCCATTCCAGTTCCGTACGATACAGGTTGTTGGCCCGCGCCACTTCCGCATTGACCGCATCAATGCGTTCCTGCCGTTTTTCCAGATAATAGCTGTAGTTTCCCTGATAACTATACAATTTTCTGTCATCAATCTCCAGAATCTCACCACACACACGGTCAAGGAAATAACGGTCGTGGGTCACCATCAGCAGGGTGACGTTCCCCCGGCAAAGGTATTCCTCCAGCCATTCCACCATATCCAGATCCAGATGGTTGGTGGGCTCGTCAAGAATCAGCATGTCGGGTTCCGTAATCAGTACATTCGCCAAAGCGACCCGTTTCAGCTGTCCTCCCGAGAGCTGTCCTATCCGTTGGTCAAAGTCACGGATCTTCAGTTGGGAGAGAATCTGTTTTGCCCGCCGCTCATAATCCCACGCCTTTTCCGCCTCCATCCGTTCGAGCAACGCATCCAGTCCCGGATTTCCCGGCGCCTGAAGACATTTCTCGTATTCCTTTATCAGATTGACCATCGTATTGCCATGCCAAAAACAAGCCTCGATGACGGTCAGCTCCTCAGGATAATGCGGACTTTGTTCAAGATAACCCACCCGCAAATCATTACGGTATGTGATTTTCCCTTCATCATAACCTTCCTTTCCCGAAAGGATATTCAGCAATGTGGTCTTCCCCGAACCGTTCTTGGCAATGAGTCCGATACGCTGCCCCTCGGCGATACCGAAAGAAATGTTCTCGAACAACACCAGGTCACCGAACGACTTGGTCAGCTTTTCCACTTGTAGGTATGGAGTCATATTCATCAAAAAATTAGTCAGATTATTCCAGTGTGGCTTCCGCCTCTTTCAGGATACGCGCATATTCCGCCTCCAGGCTGCACGGCTCCCCGTTCCTTACCTTCTTCCAAATGAGTTCCACGGGATAAACCATCAGATCCGAGCCGTTAAAACGAAGGGCCGGATATTCCTTACGTCCGTCAATCACGGTCACCCAGTCCATCCCGTCCATCTCGTTCACTAGAATGGTGCCGAACGCGATGCCCAGACTCTCCCACGCCTGACGCTGGCCGCTGTTGAGACGGCCGCTGTCCACCACTTTCTGAATGCTGGCCACATCCGCCTTACAGGCGGTGAAATCCTTGGTGAGCTGTTTCTTGACAGTCGACACGGCCCAATCGTAACCTTCATTGATCACACTGATCTCCATCACTCTGACCGGAATCACCTCCTTATCCCAGAACCTGTCGCGACTGCCGCGTATCTGGAGAGAGGCCACAATAGCCTCTGCCACTTTAGGACTCTCGCCTTTCGGAACGACAAACGAGCATTCCACACACACATCGTCCTTGCCTGTCACCCAAAGGTACGAAGTATACCAAAAGCCGTTTTCCTGGAAGTTCTCCGTCGAGCGGACACAATCCAGACCGCCCGCTCTCATCCGATGGGCACCTTTCACATGTGCCAGTTCATATTCCATTGACTCTTTCGCATAATCTGAATTCTCGCCCTGATAGGCGGATATGCGGAAATTTCCGGTCCATTTGTCCGGATTGTAAAACAGGAACGAATCCTCCGTATCCTCAAACTCACGCCAAGAGTCAGGATACTCAAAAGCGAACCATGACCCCGGAGATATGTATTTTCTCATGTCTGTATACTGTGTTTAATTAATGTTTTCACGCGAAACCAGGCAAAGACAGCCCGTGCTCCGGCACAAAGGTAACGGTTTTTATCCATTCCGCAAACCGTCCCTTCCACATCATTTTCCTATCGGCTGGATCATCGCCCGTGTGGCCTTGTCGATTTCCAGAAACATGTAGTTCACCTCTCCGGAATGGATGCGCTCCTTGTTCTCGTTGTAGATACGCGTGGCATATTCCTTCGACTTCTCGAACATCAGACGGGAGATGCTTTCCTGCGACTTGCCGGCCATCGTGGAGTCCAACTTCTCTTCCGGAAAGAAATCGTCCAGATTCACGTCGCCTATCATCGATGTTTCCAGAAAATGCATGTGGCTGTGCTGGCGGTCGGTATAGTAGCCCACGAACATGTGGCCCGGCACACGGATCAGGATCGGATTGATGTTGACGGCTTTCAACAACGACGCGAAAAGCGCGCTGCCGTCCACACAGTTGATCTGTGCCGACTTGAAGGCATCGTCAAACGTGCGCACACGCTGCGTGAACACCACGTTCGATGAAAGACTGCTGTTGCTGATGGAGCTGTACTTGAACCTCCGCTTCATCAACACATACCACAGGGCATACACCTGATCGTCGACCATCTTGGGGTCCTTGCTCTGATACCCCCAGAAACGATTCACGATACGTGAGTCGAGGGCCTCCCTCAGAATCTGGTTGATATTCGGATTGTCTTCGTTGACATAGGCGGCAAAGAAGTCGCCCGTATCATGAAACTTCATCCGGCTGTCCCTATAGCCCAGCAGACACTCGTTGACACTGCGCACCGACAGCGTGCGCACCCTGCAGTTCAGCTTCCTCCCGTTAAGCCACACCTGCACGGAGACACTGACCGGCATAGCCTGTTCGTTCTCGAGCAATGCCTTGTAGTTCCACACGATGTCTGGAAAAACCCAATACTCACGGTCGGCCTTGGGAAGGATGAATTCGGAAACGGAATACGAGAAGAAGGGAGTTTCGGCCACTTCCAGACGCAACCTGCTGTTGGCATGGGTGCTTTTCACCTTCACCGCGATGCACGACTTCGGATTCCCCAGATAATTGCTGTCGGCAGGCACAATCAGGTTCGCCTCCGTGGTGGCGGTGGAAAGTATCGTGACGGGAAAGATATTCCCGCCCAACTCATCGGTCACCTCCACTCTGGCCGAAAAAGGCTCGTATCTGTATATATATAATGTAGATCCTAGTATGATCAAAGTGAGCAGCGCGTAAGTGGCCAGCTTCCACCTGTTGGAATCCGCCGGCGGAAAACGCTTCAGCTTCCCTGCTTGAGTCTTGTCTGTCTTCATGTCTGATCGGTTTGCATCCCTTTATTTCTCCATACGCGCCATCGTCTGGGACCAAGATGACGTCACCTGTAAAATTCTTTCCGGAGCCGTTCCAGAATACGTTCTCCCCCATTCCCCGGAAAACGTCCTGACGTTTTAAAAAAACGACCTGATGTTTTAAGGAAAACGTCTAGACGTTTCAGGAAAAACGCCCTGACGTTTTAAAAAAACGCCTAGACGTTTTGAACAAAACGCTTAGACGTTTTTCCCGCGCCCCCACGCAAGCGCAGGTCATCTCACGGCAATACACTCGATTTCCACTGACGCGCCTTTAGGAAGAGCTTTCACCGCCACCGCCGAACGTGCCGGAAAATCACCTTCAAAATAACGTGCATACACCTCGTTCATGTCACCGAACAAGGACATGTCGGCCAGAAAAACGGTCGTCTTCACGATATTGGCGGTAGTCAGTCC
>DWVR01000050.1 GCA_019120125.1 Candidatus Phocaeicola excrementigallinarum
CCAGGGACCTCTCCCTGCTCGAGTCCCTCTACAACTACCGCTACCGCGTGTTCGAAGGCGACGCCATCCGCCGCAAGTTCAAGGCCCTGATGTTGCTCTGCGCCCTGCTTCTGGGCGACCGCGACGGCACGGCCGACCTCGTGAAGGACGTCCGCCGTGAGCTAGACGAGGTGGACAGCCGTCCCCGGAGCAAAGTCAGCGTGTCGGTGCGCGCCTTCATGCTCTCCGCCCTCTACCTCGCCACGAAAGAACCCCTGTATTACAAGGAGGCGATGGAGTACTTCCACAGCCAGGAGAAGCTGCCTGAAGTGCAGAAACAGCTGGTGGGGTTTGTGGAGAAGTGGCATGGTGAAAAATCCTGAAGATATTTGCGCCTTTAGAAATAAGTACTTATTTTTGTACTTGATGACAAAGAACAGGAAGCCATGAGAACAGCGAACTATACGGAACTTAGAAACAACCTCAAGAGTTATCTTGACGGAGTGGTGAACGACAGTGAGCCGCTGTTGGTACACCGTGCGGGAAATGAGAGCGTGGTGATCATCTCCTTGGACGAGTACAATTCGATAAAAGAGACGGAATACATCATGAGGTCCCCGGCGATGATGGAAGTCATACGTGAGGGAGAGAAGGAAATGAAGGAAGGCAAGGGCAGGTCGGTCGACATTGACGAGCTATGGAAATAGTGTTTCTGGAACAGGCCGAGAAGGACCGCGAATACTGGAAAAAGACGGGCAACAAGACCATCATGAACAGGATAACCGCCCTGCTCAAGGACATGGCGGAGCATCCGTACACCGGCATCGGGAAGCCGGAGCCGCTAAGGTATGAGCTGGCCGGTTATTGGTCCAGACGTATCAATTCCGAGCACCGCATCATCTATTCCGTACACGAGGAGACAGTTGTCGTGTACGTGCTCTCCATGCGATACCATTATACAAAGAAATGACTTTCTGATTTTGTCCCGCCCATGGGATGCCTGAAAATGCCGGACGGACAGTTTACCTTAATTCTATACATTTAAGAAAATAGCGGAACTTATTTATCTTCTTTGGACATGCTTTACGGCATATCGCCGATTGGCATTTTTCGGTCCTGTATCTTATTTATACAAACCTGGCCGAATGAAAGTTCCCAACTTTTTTCCTGATAATATTATCAGCAATCATTATACATTATGAAAGGAATCGTTCTTGCCGGAGGCAGCGGCACGCGCCTCTATCCCATCACGAAGGGAGTCAGCAAACAGCTGCTGCCCGTATTCGACAAGCCCATGATCTATTATCCCATCTCCACGCTGATGCTGGCAGGCATCCATGAGATACTGATTATTTCCACCCCGTACGATTTGCCCGCTTTCAAACGGCTGCTGGGTGACGGAAGCAATTTCGGCGTACGCTTTGAATACGCGGAACAACCGTCTCCAGACGGACTGGCCCAAGCATTCATCATTGGAGAGAAATTCATCGGAAACGATGCGGCCTGCCTGGTGCTGGGCGACAACATCTTCCACGGGAACGGATTCAGCGCGCTGCTCCGGGAGGCCGTACGTACGGCGGAGGAGGACGGCAAGGCCACCGTGTTCGGCTACTGGGTGAGCGACCCCGAACGCTACGGAGTGGCCGAGTTCGACAAAAACGGCAACTGCCTGAGCATTGAGGAGAAACCCGAGCACCCCAAGTCAAACTATGCGGTAACCGGACTTTACTTCTACCCGAACAAGGTAGTGGAAGTGGCAAAAAACATCAAACCCTCCGCACGAGGCGAGCTGGAAATCACCACCGTCAACCAGCGTTTCCTTGCCGACGGTGAACTGAAGGTGCAGACGCTGGGACGCGGATTCGCCTGGCTCGACACCGGCACGCACGACTCGCTGGCCGAAGCGTCGACCTACATCGAGGTCATCGAGAAGCGTCAGGGCCTGAAGGTGGCCTGCCTGGAAGGGATCGCCTACCGCAAGGGATGGATCACCGCCGACAGGCTGCGTGAGGAGGCACAACCGATGCTGAAGAACCAGTATGGCCAGTACCTGCTGAAAGTAATTGACGAGGTGGAACGTACGGGAGAACCGAACTTGGACTAAATGAAAATTGACATATGGAAGTTATCAAAACAGACATAGAAGGCGTGGTCATCATCGAGCCGCGCCTCTTCAGGGACGGACGGGGATATTTCTTCGAGTCGTATTCAGAAAAGGACTTCAACGCGCAGGTGCGTGAAGTGAGATTCGTGCAGGACAACGAAAGCAAGTCAAGTTACGGCGTGTTGCGCGGACTGCATTTCCAGAAGCCGCCCTACGCACAGAGCAAACTGGTAAGGGTGATCAAAGGTGCCGTGCTCGACGTGGCGGTGGACATCCGCAAGGGTTCCCCCACCTTCGGGAAGCATGTCGCCGTGGAGCTGACGGAGGACAACCATCGCCAGCTCTTCATTCCCAGGGGCTTTGCCCACGGGTTCAGCGTACTCACTCCCGAGGTTATCTTCCAGTACAAGTGCGACAACTTCTACGCGCCGCAAAGCGAGGGCGCGCTGGCATGGGACGACCCCGACCTGGGCATCGACTGGCGCATCCCGGCCGACAGGGTCATCCTGTCGGAAAAGGACAGGCACCATCCCCGGCTGAAAGACGCGGAATGGCTGTTTGACTATAATGAGGAACTGTACTTTTTGTATTGAAAGTAGAACACCATTTAATAAAAATGTTATAACTCCAAAGAAATGAAAGAGGAACTAACTTTTTTAGTGACATGGGAAAAGGATAAGAAGAGAACATGGTCCGGAACTTGTTGGGGATTATATAATTCTCTCAGTAATTTTTATAAAATTACTGATTATGATTTGAGATACCAACCGTCTCTGCTAGAAAGAATAGGCAAAAAAATGCATATAATAAGTGACGGGTTTGGAACTAAAGACATTCTCCGACAAAGAAAAAAATTATCTAACCATCTTAACGGGAAAACAGTCTTTCAATTTTCTGAGATTATTGATAATACAAATCAACCGATATATATCTATCAAGATTTAAATGTATCATATGTCCGATATATGTATCAAAATCTACCGCAAATATTTAAAGTTTCAAACTTTAAATATTCAAATATACATGAT
>DWVR01000051.1 GCA_019120125.1 Candidatus Phocaeicola excrementigallinarum
CCCGGATAAGGCTTGTCTTCCACATAATTCCATCGATAGTTTGCGATGTCATTCTTTTTCAATCCGAACAGCGGGCATTTCAAGAAAGACTCTTGCTTGACGCTTTTCTGCAGACTAAGCCAATCAAACAATTCAGTATAATCATCTTCGTTTTGCAGGAATTCGGAAGTGACATCCGCATCAATGCATAATTTCCCGTTTACGTCTTTTTCTCGTTGATAAATCCTTAGGTTGGAAAGGAATTGCCACAAGCGGAACTCTTGGAATAAAGGATGTGATTTGGCGATGCACTTTATTCCGAAATGCCGAACTTCGCCTGTATCCTTGTCTGTGTGAGTGTGTTCCTCGTAAGGACAATCGGCAATTAAAGACTTCTTGCTTTTCAACGGGCGTTGATAAAACAGAATGTCGTCAATAAAAAGATAAATCAAATCGTAAGTGCTTATCAGATTGCGATGCGCGTCATTCTGCGGATATAATTCTTCCACACAAGCCTCGTATAAGGCCCGGTCTTGAAATTCGGAATGAAACTCTTTTTGTTTTTCCAAAATTTGACGTAATTCCTCTTTATAATATTTGCGCTCAATTGTGCGCACCAGTTTTCCCCGAATCTTTTGTTTGGGAATTTGCAACAGAGTATCATAAATATAAGCACCGACGGTTTTCCCCGAAGCGTCCAAATCATTTTGAGTCTTTGTTTTTATCAGTTCCCATTGTTCTTCCCATTCCTGCTCGGTAGGAATCTTAAAACGGCAGCTCAGTTCTCCATTCTCGTCGTATTTGTCGTTTCCTTCTTTATCAAGGTCTACAGTCACGATAATGTCTTTTTTCTGACCAATCCAATCAGGAATTTCTTTATTGAAAATCTTTCCTTTTGTTCCGTCTTCCAATATGACAGAAAGCACTTTCATCCCTTTATATGTCTGATTCGTATCAATAATATCAATCACTACTTGGCTGTCGAAATACTTGCGATTTTTGGAAGAATGTTCTTGTTCTTCTTCTCCTCGTAGCTGATAATATCCACGCTTCTGATTGAAATTAAGCAATATCCAAGCCAACTCTTCTTTAGTAATCTTTTGCGTTAAGGCTTTTTTGCGTAAATAGTAGATAGTCCAATCATATGGAATCTTTTGTCCCTTGAATACTATATCTGGCTGATTTCGATAAAAATCAGCCAACATTTCATTAAACGATTCTTGGAAAATGAATGTCCAATGTCCTTGCTCGTCTTTATACCAAGGCAACTTAGGTTCTGCAACAGCAATAAACTTGCCGTAGCGGTTCAATTGTTTGGAATAGTGTGGTGGAAGAAATCCCACTAAATCTAATATTCTGTGTAATCTTTCACGGCGCAGTTTGCTCCGTTCATATAATCGGCGGGTACTGCGGCTTTGAGTTCGGTCGGCTGTTTGCGACTTTGAATTGCCTTTATCAAAATCACCCAACACGGCCGCATCCATCGGAATGATTCTCACACCGTCACAGTTGATGCCGTCCGGCAGCTCTTTTCCTTCTTCATTTGTCGATGTAGTTATTACTGCCCAACCTATACTGTTGGTTCCCAAGTCCAGACCTAAGATATGTTTTTGTTCCATGGCTTTTTATGTTTCTCTTTTTTATTCTTCATATTTTTCAAAGCTATAAATTTTTTATGACAATATTTGTTTTTCAAGATTTTTTCTTAATTTTGCAATACTAATTTGAAGCAAATCACAATAAGGATTATTCCGTTGTGAAAACATCAGGTTGCCCTCGTCCTTTAACGGGGGTTTTTTATCGCTGTTCCGGATCTGACACAATTTCTGGAATTTTCGTCCAACATGTTATTCTGACCAATTTAAATTACAGACAATCCGTCTATACGCTCCAAATGAGGAAATATGCAACCATCTGCCCGTCAACGGATTCCCTGATTGATATTCCAGACACGCATTCCCCTCACAAAAACGCCTAGACGTTTCAATCAAAACGTCTTGATGTTTTAAAAAAACGCTTAGGCCTTTTACCTGAAACACCTAGGCGTTTTTCCGCACCTTCCCGGCTCCGATGAGGCAAGCCCTGCCCATCCGACAATTCCACCCGAAATCTTCCGCTAACCAATAAAAACGGAAGAAAACGCTTTCTAAAAAACTTTAGAATAGGGGGAAAGGGGGTTATTATTTATTAATTATATAATAAGGTGGGGGTGATTCACTTTTGATCCACTTTTGCTTATAAAAAACTGACTTGCAATATATTAAGTGATTCGTTTACGAACCATTAACTATTTAAAACTCTTTTTATGCTTTCGTGCGGCTGTCTGGCAACATTCTCCGTGACGGTTTCGCTATCTTTGCGAATCAAAAAAAAACGACTGATGGCAACGAAGGAGAAAACTGTATATGTATGCACCAACTGCGGACATGAGTCGCCCAAATGGGCAGGGAAATGTCCGGCTTGCGGACAATGGAACACGTTTGTGGAGGAAGTGGTGCGCAAGGAGCCTATGGTGGCGAAGCATGTGGCACATGGCATCGAAGGAGTACGCTCGAAACCGCAATGCCTGAAGGAGATCGTGTCGAGCGATGAGCAGCGCATCGACATGCACGACGAGGAACTGAACCGGGTGCTCGGCGGGGGACTGGTGGAAGGCTCGCTCACGCTGATCGGCGGAGAACCGGGCATCGGGAAATCGACCCTCGTGCTGCAGACCGTGCTCCGGCTCACCGACAAGAAGGTGCTCTACATATCGGGCGAAGAAAGCAGTCGCCAACTGAAGCTGCGTGCCGACCGTATCCCCCACTCCGACAATGCCGACCTGCTCA
This sequence comes from Candidatus Phocaeicola excrementigallinarum, assembly GCA_019120125.1. Classification (GTDB taxonomy): domain Bacteria; phylum Bacteroidota; class Bacteroidia; order Bacteroidales; family Bacteroidaceae; genus Phocaeicola; species Phocaeicola excrementigallinarum. The sequence continues at coordinate 2,808 of DWVR01000051.1, forward strand.
TCGCCTGCGAGACATCGCTGGAGCAGATTTTCACGCACATCAAGAATGTGGCGCCCGACCTGGTGGTCATCGACTCGATACAGACCATCTCCACCGAAAACATTGACTCGTCGCCGGGCAGCATCGTGCAGGTGCGCGAGTGTTCGGCCGCCATCCTAAAATTCGCGAAAGAGACGGGTACACCGGTCATCCTGATCGGACACATCAACAAGGAAGGAAGTCTGGCCGGCCCGAAAGTGCTGGAGCACATCGTGGACACGGTGCTTCAGTTTGAGGGCGACCAGCACTACATGTACCGCATCCTGCGGAGCATCAAGAACCGCTTCGGAAGCACGGCCGAACTGGGCATCTACGAGATGCGGCAGGACGGACTGCGACAGGTGAGCAATCCTTCGGAACTGCTGCTCTCACAAGACCATGAGGGCATGAGCGGAGTAGCCATCGCCGGGGCCGTGGAGGGCATCCGCCCGTTCCTGATCGAAGTGCAGGCACTGGTGAGCACGGCAGCCTACGGCATGCCCCAACGCTCCGCCACGGGATTCGATCTGCGGCGCATGAACATGCTGCTGGCGGTGCTTGAAAAACGGGTGGGTTTCAAGCTGGCACAGAAGGACGTGTTCCTGAACATCGCCGGCGGTCTGAAGGTGAACGACCCGGCCATCGACCTGGCGGTAATCTGCGCCATCCTGTCGAGCAACATGGACACGGAAATAGAGACGGGCGTATGCATGGCGGGCGAAGTGGGACTGAGCGGTGAGATACGCCCCGTGAACCGCATCGAGCAACGTATCAGCGAGGCGGAAAAACTGGGATTCAAGCGGATGCTCGTGCCCCGGCAAAACATGCAGGGACTGGACAAAAATAAAATAAAGATCCAGCTGGTGCCGGTGAGAAAAGTGGAAGAAGCGTTCCGGGAACTCTTCGGATAAATTTTTATATTCACCACAGATTTCACAGATTATTCAATTAAATTATTTTTGTCCAATATAGAATATGACAGAATTAAACCAATTATCATACGATATAATAGGCTGTGCCTACCAGGTACATAAAAAACTAGGCCCAGGTCTGCTTGAAAGCACTTATGAGACATGCCTATGCTATGAACTACAGAAAAAAGGGATACAGTACGAAAGACAAAAAGAATTAAATATCAATTATGATGGAATCCTTTTACAAAACGCATACAGAATAGATCTATTGGTTGAAAATAAAATCATGTTAGAGCTGAAAGCTGTCGATGAACTAAAGCCTATACATACAGCCCAACTTTTAACATACATGAAACTTTCAAACATTCATATCGGATTATTGATAAACTTCAACACAGTCAACCTACAGAACGGGATTAAAAGATATGCCAAATAATTTTTCTAATCTGTGTAATCTGTGGTGAATAAAAAAAATAACGACAAAGAATTATGATACAGGAATACCAACTCAGGATTCTGCCCGAACAGGCAGCCAGCGAACAGTCGCTGAAACAGTATATCGGCCGGGAGAAGGGGCTCGACATACGGACTATCCGGGCCGTACGCACGCTCAGACGGAGCATCGACGCACGGCAGCGCGTCATCTTCATCAATCTCAAGGTGAGGGTGTTCATCAATGAGGAACCGGAAGCGGAAGAGTTTGTCCGCACAGAATACCGCAACGTGGAGGGACGGCAGCCGGTCGTCGTGGTAGGCGCGGGACCGGGGGGACTCTTCGCGGCCCTGAAGCTCATCGAACTGGGACTGCGGCCGGTCGTCGTGGAACGCGGAAAGGATGTGCGTACGCGCAAGGAGGACCTGGCACGCATCAGCCGGGAGCATAAGGTGGACCCGGAATCAAACTACAGCTTCGGCGAAGGAGGGGCGGGTGCCTACTCCGACGGCAAGCTCTACACACGGAGCAAAAAACGGGGAAACGTGGAGAAGATTCTCAACGTGTTCTGCCAGCACGGGGCAAGCACATCCATCCTAGTGGACGCGCATCCGCACATCGGGACCGACAAGCTCCCACGGGTCATTGAGAACATGCGGCAGACCATCCTCGCCTGCGGAGGTGAGGTGCATTTCGAGACCCGGATGGACGGACTGATAATCGAAAACGACAAGGTGACCGGAATCCGGACAAACCGGGGGACGGAATTCCACGGACCGGTCATCCTCGCCACCGGACATTCGGCACGCGACGTGTACCGCTGGCTCTTTGCCAACAACGTGTACATCGAAGCAAAGGGACTCGCGGCAGGCGTGCGCCTGGAGCACCCCTCACTCCTTATCGACCAGATACAGTATCACAACAGGAACGGACGGGGCAAATACCTGCCAGCCGCCGAATACAGCTTCGTGCAGCAAGTGGAAGGACGGGGAGTGTACAGCTTCTGTATGTGTCCGGGCGGCTTCGTGGTACCCGCGGCCAGCGGTCCTCACCAAATTGTGGTGAACGGTATGAGTCCGAGCAACCGAGGCACGAAATGGAGCAACTCGGGAATGGTGGTGGAAATCCGTCCGGAAGATCTTGCCGATCCGACCCTGGAGGTACAGGCGGAAGCTTTCGGCAACTCGGCGGAATCGCTGACAGAGGAACTGCTGCAGACCCGTCCGGTAGCGGAAGGGGTCCATCCGCTGGCCATGATGCGGTTTCAGGAAAAGCTGGAACAGATGTGCTGGCAACAGGGAAACATGCGGCAGACGGCTCCCGCGCAGCGTATGGTGGATTTCACCCGAAAGAAACTCAGCTACGACCTTCCGGAAAGTTCATACAGTCCGGGGATGGTGTCGTCGCCGCTGCACTTCTGGCTTCCTCCCTTCATCGGCACACGCCTGAGTAAAGGCTTCCAGCTTTTCGGCAAAAGCTCGCACGGCTTCCTGACCAACGAGGCTGCAATGATTGCCGTGGAAACGCGTACCTCATCGCCCGTCAGAATCAGCCGTGACCCGGAAACTTTGCAGCATGTGAATGTGGAAGGTCTGTTCCCCTGCGGAGAAGGTGCCGGATATGCCGGAGGGATCGTCTCGGCAGGCATCGACGGAGAGCGCTGCGCGGAAGCGGCGTATGAGTTTTTAAGAAGATAGAGAAGCCCATGAAACCAACCTCACCGGAAATAGCGATTATCGAACAGAATACGTTGACGGCGCTCGGACTGCAGACCATCCTTGAGGAACTGATTCCGGAGGCGGTCATCCGTACGTTCCAGACATTCGCCCAACTTATCGACGACACGCCCGACATGTACGCACACTACTTCGTGTCGGCCAACATCTATTTCGCGCATACGGCCTTCTTTCTGGAACGGAAGCCTAAAAGCATCGTGCTCACAACAGGGGAACAGCCGCCGCTGAACGGCATCCCTACCCTCAATGTCTGTTTTCCCCAGGACAAGCTCGTGAAATCAATCATGCGGCTGAGAGAGACGGGACACGGAAACATGCGCCATCCCACGCCGGAGACACAGACAGAAAACGAACTGACTCCACGAGAAATCGAGGTGCTGGTGCTCGTGACCAGGGGACTCATCAACAAGGAGATCGCCGAAAAGCTACACATCGGTCTCACCACGGTCATCTCCCACCGGAAGAACATTACCGAAAAACTGGGCATCAAATCGGTTTCGGGACTGGCCGTCTATGCCGTGATGCACGGATACGTGGATGCCGACAGCATCTGAGTCTCGCCTTATCCTCATAAATTAGGATTGCGGGAACGGAAAAGATGCTGTTATTTTGCAGCCGGAAAAAACAAACTAAAACGACAGGAATGAAAAGACATCAGATACTGGCTGGACTGATACTGGCTGCCGTATGCCCGGCAATGGCCGACAACGTGAATACATACCCTCTATTGCCAAACGACACGACAAAGGTGATTGACATCGAGGAGGTGGTGGTCATCGCCACTCCCAAGGAGAATACCCGGCTCAGGCAGCAGCCTGTTTCCTCAACCTCCCTCTCGCAGGAGGATATGCGGAACAATGCCGTGACTTCGGTCAAATCGCTCTCGTCGCTCGTGCCCAACCTTTTCATTCCCGACTACGGGTCGAAGCTGACTACCTCGGTCTACATCCGGGGAATCGGCTCGCGGATCAACACACCGGCCATCGGACTGTATGTGGACAATATCCCGTTCATTGACAAGTCGGCCTTCGACTTCAACTATGCCGACGTGGAACGCATCGACGTGATGCGTGGCCCGCAGGGTACGCTCTACGGACGCAACACCATGGGAGGACTGATCCGTATCTTCACCAAATCACCGTTCACCTACCAGGGCACCGACCTCCGGCTGAGTGCCGCCACCTACAACAACTACCAGGCCTCCGTGACGCACTACCACCGCATCAGTCCCCGGTTCGCCTTCTCGGCAGGTGCCTTCTATAACCATAAGGGAGGATTCTTCAAGAACAGCTACAACGACAAACGCATTGACACTGACAACGAGTTCGGAGGACGGATGCGCGCCATCTGGCTTCCGACGGAGAACCTGAAACTTGACTTTACCGTCAACTACGAATATACGAACCAGGGAGGCTACCCCTACGAATATACCGGAAGGACAGACGGGAACACGGAGGACAGGGCGGACTACATCGGAAAAATCTCCTACGACAATCCGTGCGGCTACAAGCGCAACCTGATCAATTCCGGCTTCAATCTGGAATATCAGGGCAGGGACTTCACACTGAGCAGTGTGACAGGCTTCCAGTATCTCTACGACCAGATGGATCTGGACCAGGACTTCACCGAACAGAACATCTACACGATGATGCAGAAACAGAACTCGAAAACGCTGAGCGAGGAAATCGTGATGAAATCGAAACCGGGAGGCCGCTGGCAATGGGCCACCGGCGTGAGCGGATTCTACCAGTGGCTGGACACGGAAGCTCCTGTCACTTTCCAACACGATGGGGTGAAGTCTATGATTGAGGACAATGTGAACTCCATCTTCCCGAACGGAAACCCGGCCGCACCTACCCTGCACCTGACAGTAAACAATCCGACCCTGACCGTGCCGGGCAGCTTCGACACACCTACCCTCAACGGTGCCGTCTACCACCAGTCGACCATCAATGACCTGCTTGCAGAGGGATTGTCGCTTACCGTAGGGCTCCGCCTCGACTATGAGAAAATCCGAATGCGCTACAACTCCAGTGCCGACATGGACTTCGATTTCCTGTTCGGAATGGGACCGGTACAGCTTACCAGCGAAAACCTGCACGCCATCAGCTCGTTCATCGGAAAAGAATCAACCGACTATGTCCAGCTGCTGCCCAAATTCGCGCTGGAATACGCATGGAATCCGCAAAACAACGTGTACGCAAGCGTCACGAAAGGATACCGCTCGGGAGGCTACAACATCCAGATGTTCTCCGACTTGATACAGACCTCACTGAAAAACTCCATGATTGACGCGCTGGCCGCCGACCCGAACTTCAGCCGCTTCGCCCAGATGTTCGAGGGATTCAAGGACCCTTCGCCGTCCATCAAGGACGCCACGCTCTACAAGCCCGAATATTCGTGGAACTATGAGGTGGGAACCCACCTGACGCTGTTCGGCGGAAAGCTTCAGGCTGACCTGGCCGCGTTCTACATGGACACGCACGACCAGCAAATCTCACGCTTCGCCGAAAGCGGACTGGGACGGGTGACCGTAAACGCCGGAAAGAGCCGCAGCATCGGAGCGGAAATCAGCCTGCGCTCTCAGATTACGGATGCATTCAGCCTGTACGGCAACTACGGATACACTTACGCCACCTTCACCGACTACATGCTGAGCGATACGGAGGACTATAACGGGAATTATGTACCGTTCGTCCCCAAGCACACGTTTACCTTGGGCGGACAATATGTTTTCAATCTCCGCAAAGGTGCATGGCTCGACAACATTACGGTCAACGCCAACTACCGGGCGGCAGGGCGCATCTACTGGACGGAACAGAACAACGCCAGCCAGCCGCTTTACGGCGTGCTCAACGGACGTGTCAGCCTGAACAAAGGACACGCGCAAATCGGCCTTTGGATCAATAATGCCCTGAACAAGGATTATCAGGCATTCTATTTCGAGACCATGAACCGCGGTTTCGCCCAACAGGGCCGTCCCCTCCAAGTGGGCATCGACCTGCGCTGCCGGTTCTGACACCTCCAGAAAGCGCAGATTGTTTCACACAAAAGAATGGTAATATGTGACATATTTATTATTTTTGCACCGTTTTAACGTCAAATTTAATGATATGATTACATTTACTATCGCTTTAGCCTTGCTTCTGACAGGCTATTGGGCATACGGCAGCTTCATCAACCGCATCTTCGCCCCCGACCCGAGCCGCAAGACTCCGGCCATCACAAAAGCCGACGGAGTGGATTACATTCCGCTCCCTACGTGGAAAATATTCATGATCCAGTTCCTGAACATTGCGGGACTGGGACCGATCTTCGGTGCCATCATGGGCGCACAGTTCGGCACGGCGTCTTATATCTGGATTGTGGCCGGCACGATATTCGCCGGAGCCGTCCATGATTTCCTTTCCGGCACGCTCTCGCTCCGCCACGACGGAGAAAGCCTTCCGGAACAGATAGGTCGCTTTCTGGGCCTGCGGACAAAGAAAGTGGCATGTGTGTTCACCATGATCCTGATGGTGCTGGTAGGGGCCGTATTCGTTTCCGGTCCGGCCGAGCTGCTGGCAGGAATGACCCCCGAGTACCTTGATGTCTATTTCTGGATGGCGGTAATATTCATCTACTATATACTCGCCACCATGCTTCCCATCGACCAGATTATCGGACGCATCTATCCGCTCTTTGCCGTGGCCCTGCTGTTCATGGCCGTCGGCATTCTGGTGATGCTCTACGTGAAAGCTCCCGACCTGCCTGAAATGTGGAACGGATTCGGCACGAAATATGAAAAGAATCCCATCTTCCCGATGATGTTCATCTCCATTGCCTGCGGAGCCATCAGCGGTTTCCATGCTACACAGTCGCCTCTGATGGCACGGTGCATCACGAACGAGAAGCACTGCCGCCCGATATTCTACGGAGCCATGGTGACCGAAGGCATCGTGGCGCTCATCTGGGCCGCGGCGGCCACCTGGTTTTTCCAAGAAAACGGTATTGTGGACAAGACGACAGGAATCGCCTACTCCGGCGCCAAGGTAGCGACCGACATCTCGATAGAATGGCTCGGAAGTTTCGGAGGGATACTGGCGATTCTGGGTATCGTGGCCGCTCCCATCACCAGCGGTGACACGGCACTCCGTTCCGCACGGTTGATTGTAGCCGATTTCTTCCACATCGAGCAACGGAGCATCCGCAAACGCCTGCTGATATGCATTCCCATCTTTCTGGTTACCATGGGACTGCTTGTGTACAGCTTCAGCGATGCTGACGGATTCAAGATTATCTGGAGATACTTCGCATGGTGCAACCAGACGCTGGCCGTGTTCACTCTATGGGCCATCACCGTCTGGATGGTACAGGCCAGAAAGAATTATTGGCTGACACTCATCCCGGCGCTGTTCATGACGAGCGTATGCAGCACCTACATCGTGATTGCTCCTGAAGGACTGAGTCTGCCGCCGGCAGTGGCCTATCCTATCGGCATTATATGCACGGTGATAGCCGCGGTATGGTTCTTCCTGTGGTTCAGAAAACAGGCAAAATAAATGAAAGACTAAGCACAAAGACGCGGAGGAACGGGGTATACATTATTGAGGAATCAGCCTCATATAAAACCCCGTACCTCCGCGTCTTTGTATTCTGACGAACAGGACCTAGAATTCACTGGTGAAATGGAACCTGATGTGCTTGAAATCGTTCTGAGCCATCTGCAACACATAATTGCTGTCGGCCAGAAACACATCGCGTCCCTCACGGTCTTTGGCCATATACTGATATTTGCGCTTCTTGAAAGCTTCCAGCTCGGCCGGATCATCACTCTCAATCCAACATGCCTTATACAGGCTCACCGGTTCCCAACGGCACTTGGCGTTGTATTCATTCTCCAGACGGTACTGGATGACCTCAAACTGCAGCTGCCCGACTGTACCGATGATCTTGCGCCCGTTGAACTGATTGACAAACAACTGGGCCACACCCTCGTCCATCAGCTGGTCGATTCCCTTGTTCAACTGCTTTGTCTTCATCGGATCGGCATTCTCGATATACTTGAACATCTCCGGAGAAAAGCTGGGCAGTCCCTTGAAATGCAACACTTCGCCTTCGGTCAGTGTATCGCCGATCTTGAACACGCCGTTGTCCGGCAAACCGATGATGTCGCCCGCCCAAGCCTCATCTACCGTTGTCTTGCGCTGGGCCATGAACTGAGTGGGAGAAGAAAAACGCATGGTCTTGTTGTGGCGCACATGAAGATACGGTGTGTTGCGGGCAAACTTACCTGAGCAGACCTTACAAAAGGCTACGCACGAACGGTGGTTGGGGTCAATGTTCGCGGTAATCTTGAACACGAAACCGGTAAACTTCGGTTCTTCCGGCATCACAATGCGCTCCTCCGCCTGCACGGGACGGGGACTCGGCGCGATTTCCACAAAGCAGTCCAACAGTTCCTGTACACCGAAATTGTTCAATGCCGAACCGAAGAACACGGGAGCGAGCTCTCCTTTCAGATAATCGTCCACGTCAAACTCCGGATATACCCCTTCGATAAGCTCCAATTCGTTTCTGAGTTTCTCGGCAAGCGGCGTTCCGATGTGGTTGTCAAGATCCTCCGTATGGATATCCACTTCCACCTTCTCCGTCACCACCTGTTTGGAAGGCTGGAAAAGGTTCAGTTTCTTTTCGTAAATGTTATACACGCCTCTGAAACGGGGACCGCTTTCGATAGGCCATGTCAGCGGGCGCACATTAATCACAAGTTCATTCTCAAGTTCGTCCAACAAATCGAACGGGTCTTTCGCCTCGCGGTCCATCTTGTTGACAAAGATGATGACCGGAGTGTTGCGCATACGGCACACCTCCATCAGCTTGCGTGTCTGAGTCTCCACACCCTTCGCACCGTCCACCACAATAATGACACTGTCCACAGCCGTCAGCGTGCGGTAAGTGTCTTCCGCAAAGTCCTGATGTCCCGGTGTGTCCAGAATATTCACCTTATAGTCACGGTAATCAAATTCCATCACGGAAGTAGTTACCGAGATACCACGCTGTTTTTCAATGTCCATCCAGTCGGAAGTGGCCGTCTTTCTGATCTTGTTCGATTTCACCGCTCCGGCCACCTGTATCTGACCGCCGAAAAGCAAGAGTTTTTCCGTCAACGAAGTCTTACCGGCATCCGGATGCGCGATAATAGCAAAAGTCCTTCTTCTTTCTATTTCCTGATTCGCCATATGTTTATTGTTGTTCTTTTTCAGTTTTCAACTCTCAAGCCGGGAGATGCAATCCTTCAGGCTGTCCACCCAATAAGGTATCTCCACTTCATACACCTGCTTGATTTTTGTCTTGTCGAGCACGGAATAATGAGGACGTGTGGCACGTGTCGGGTAATCTTCCGTGTGCAACGGACGTACCTTGCATGTACCGATACCCGCCAGCTTATGAATCATCTTCGTGAAATCGTACCAGGAACATACCCCCTCGTTGCTGAAATGATAAATGCCCGGCACAATGCCTTTGTTCAGAGCCACATAGATGACAGCTGCCAGATCACGCGCATAAGTAGGGGTACCAATCTGGTCGAAAATCACTCCCAACGTATCTTTCTCACGGCCCAGACGAAGCATGGTCTTCACGAAATTGTTGCCGAATGTGGAATACAGCCAGGCCGTACGGATAACCATCGTGTCCGGACAATATTTCATCGCCTCCTGCTCGCCCGCCAGCTTGGTTGTGCCATACACGGAATTGGGAGAAGTGGACTGCTCTTCCCCGTAAGGGACGTGTGCCGTCCCGTCGAACACATAATCCGTGGATATCTGCACCAGACAGCCTCCCCGGCTCTGGACCGCCTTGGCCAGATAACCCGGAGCCAGATGATTCAGACGGTCACACAGCTCCACGTTGTCTTCCGCCTTGTCCACCGCCGTATAGGCGGCACAGTTCACAATCACATCAATCTGATGTTCCGTCACATACCGCATGACCGCCTGCTCATCGCAGATATCCAGTTCGGTCACATCGGTAAAGAAATAATTGAAAGCCTTGTTCTCTTCGGCCTGCAAACGCATCTCGTTACCCAACTGTCCGTTTGCGCCGGTAACTAACACATTTTTCATATCAGTCTAAATCTAATTCTCCTTCCTTTTCCTTTATATAATATCCAGCCAGCATGGCCAGCAGGTCACCGATGGTCTTGATGGCCTTCCGGGTGGCTTCGCTCACCTCCTTTTTCTGGAGTTTCAGCAGCAGTATTCCGTACATGGCCTCAAAACAGGTCTCCAGCTCCGGTTCTTCCCTGTCGGCTCCCTTGGCACGCAGTTCCACAATGAAAGGCAGCGCCTTGTAGTAGGCCGCACTATAGTAAGGGAACTTGGGTGAGCGCAACAGGCGCAGGTGCAGATCGGTGAGCCAGATGATGATGTTTCTGTTGATCTGCAAGTGACCTTTCTCCATCACACCCTCGTCGTGCATCATCTGGATCAGGTCCTCATACCACCGGGCCATCTCCGTTTTCTGCTCATCCGACAGGGGATAAGGGTCGATGACCGTCTTGCGGATTCTTTCCATATCGAATCCGTTGGCACGTATCAAGTCTTCAATCTGCCACATATACAGCAGATACTCCGCAATGTTCTTCTGTTTTAACTGTTGAGAGATATACATAGTTGGTTACGAAAATGATCTTCCGGTGGCCGCCAGCACAAAACCTACCAGCGCGGCAATCACGACCACGACCCCGATGATACGGTTCAAGACCCAGATGCCGCGCACATTGAAGCGCGCCCGTACCTTGTTGACAAAATAAGTGATGCTGAACCACCAGCTTACGGCTCCCAGAATGATGGCCAGATAGCCCACCAGCTGGAATCCGATGGGACTGCCCGGCATAACAAACGAGAAGCGGGCAAAAAGTCCGATGAACAGGAAGATGATCAGCGGGTTGGAGAATGTGACAAGGAAAGCAGTGACAAAATTGTGCAGATAAGTGCCCCGCTTTCCCGATGACGGGCGGAGCGCCTTCACGGGGTTGCTCCGGAATGTATAGATGCCGAAGGCAAACAGCATGATGCTGCCCACCACCTGCAGGAATATCTGGTGCTTCAGAATCAGCTCGTCCATGAAACTCATGCCGTAGCCTGTCAGCAGCGCGTAGCAGATGTCACTCAGAGCCGCGCCCAGTCCGGTCACAAAACCGAACCACCGTCCTTTGTTCAACGTCCGCTGGATACAAAGCACACCCACAGGGCCCAACGGAGCAGATACCACCACGCCCACGATAAACCCTTTTATCAACAAATCCAGTACGGTTACGTGTTCTATCCAATTCATAGTGCAAAGATGCCACTTTTTTACGAAAGTACCTACAAAACCAGATGGGAAATGGACTAAAAACCTTATAAACGCCGCATATTCTTTCTATTTTTATTGCACAAAACGGACACATACCGCACGGCTCACCGGAATATCCCGCCAGGTATCTTTCAACAGGCCGGTTTCAGGATTCCGTTCAAACACCTGTATAAGGTCATCGTCACGGCAGGCCACAAGGAGATATTTCCCGTTGGGCGTGATACCGAAATTACGCGGATGCCTTCCCGTAAGCTGATAGCCGACTTTCGTAAGAAGGCCTTCGCCATCCACCTTGAAAATAGCAATCCCGTCATGCTTCAGACGATTGCTCGCATAAAGGAATTTTCCGTCGGGACTCAAATGGATATCCGCACTTCCACGAGCATGTACCTCGTCGGCCTCGACCACTTGCCTGCGGACAAGGCGACCATTCCGATAATCGAACACAACAATATCTCCGGACAACTCGCCAAGCAGGTAAAGCCGTTTCCCGTCGGGCGAGAAAGTAAAATGACGCGGTCCTGAACCCGGCTCTACCGACACCGAATCGCAAAGCTCCAAACTGTCGCCCCCGCCGGATACGCTGAAACACATTAGCCGGTCTCCGCTGAAATCGCTGGCTATCACCATCCGGCCGTCGGGAGTGAACGTCGAACAATGGACATGAGGCGTTGTCTGCCGAAGAGAGTCAACCCCTTTAGCCGTACCATGAAACGACTCCCGAACATTCTCCAAACTTCCGTCCTTCTTCAGTGGAATGAGCGAGAGGGTTCCGCCCTCATAATCGGCGCTCAACAATATTTTCCCATTAGTGGACAGATGACAAGGCGCCATCCCTGTGCTCGCCTTATTCAGAAAACTCAACTTCCCCGAATCCTTCGAGAAGGCATACGCACTCACCCCATCGGTCGAATCATTGTTCTCACTTACCGCATACGCACGGCCCGCATCGGCGGAAACAATCACAAAAGACGGATTGGAAGCATACGTGGAATCGATTAATGCAGCTTTACCCGTCGCCTGATTGAAATGGTAAACATAAATTCCTTCGCTTCCTCCCCCGGTATAGGTACCAACCAACATGGTCAGTTCATCCGCCTTCCCTTCCGTCGAGGAGGCATATGAACCCATCAATCCGCATACGCCTGCGGCAAACAAGATTCGCACACAAGCCGAAAATAATCCCGACATCATAAAATCCTTATCTTTTAAAAGCCTATTCTTCACACAATCGTTCTCCTACATTGGACTCTATTGGACAACACGTCCTCCAATCGTTGCCTTTTGCCGTCGAAATTCTCATTTCTATACTATATGATGTGTCATCTGAGTTCTCGTGTTTATCTTTACAAAGATAAGAGATTTCCACCGAATTATCTCCGATTCCGGGACAAGTTGCTAATCGAACAGAATTTTTATTCAGAACGATTGTTAAAAGCCGTATTTTTATCATTCAAGGACAGCCTTATATTATGTCAAAAAGAAGCAATACAAGCAATATACCTATCATAACATCTTATTTTTAGCGGATATTACGACTTTCCCTCAATGTTTTCCACTCAACATGGAGACAGCCAGTTAACGAATACAAAAGGCTTACCCCCTCCAGACGCCTTCTGGAAGGGGTAAGCGCAAGATATTTTCAGAAAAACATGGTATTTTTTGCCAAAAAACACCGAGACATTTTAAAAAAACGTCTCGGCATTTTGACCAAAACATTTAGGCGTTTCGATTCAAACGTCTAAATGCTTCCATTGAAATGTCTAAGAGTTTGGATCTAAATAGCGAAAAGCAATGATTTTTTCTCTAAAAATTCCAGGAAAACGGACAGTTCGCGCCTGTCATATTGACCATATTTTCACAAATATACAGTCTTTACATCCGCTTTATCCATATAATCGCATAAGTTTAACACAATTTACGCATATACGCTTACCTCGTGATTTCTCCAATTCCTCCAAAACTCTCAAACTTACGACCGACTTATCTTCGGCCGCAAACATGGCGGGTTTAGGCCTCCCGAATTAACATTTTGTCAAAATTGACATTTTGATATGCCGCTATCCGGCAAGCATATTTATTCATTAAATAAAAGGCTTCATACGTTTCTAAAAAATCATCCTGAGCAGTGCGTGGAAACGGCCCCATAATGCCACTTACATTTTCATCAGCATATTTGTTCCGAAATCCTCCGCAACACTCAGGATGACAAACAATATTCTCTTTTCGAGACAACCTTACTCCATTACTATCCGCATAGTCAGCCCTTATTTGTTGACATTATCCCACCGGTAAGTTTCAGTGCATGTCAGATTTATCATCTTGTCTCCCGCCTGCATTCTGAAATCACCTTTTTCAAGAATCCACTTTCCGTCTGCTCCGACAAAAGCCAGATCGCTGCCTTTCAGTCTGAACGATACCGTTTTAGTTTCTCCGGGTTGCAATTCTACTTTCTGAAAAGCCCTCAGCCGACGGCTCTCAGGCGTAAGAGAGGCCACCATATCTCTGCTGAACAGCATCACCGCCTCTTTCCCGGCCCTTTCTCCCGTATTGGTCACATTCACGGAAAGTTCTATCTCATCCTGAGCTTTAAAACTATTTGACGAAGCTTTGAAATCCGAATATTCAAAAGTCGTATAACTCAACCCGTATCCGAACGGCCATTGCACAGAAATCACCGCGTCATAATCGTAAGCTCCTTCCATTTTATCCATTTCTTCACTCACCCTGTAGTCATAGACCGTAAGCGACGCCTGATCCTTAGGATAAGTATAAGGCATCTTGGCACTGGGATTGGCATCGCCCGACAAAATATTCGCAAGGGCATTCGCACCGTAATTGCCGGGCAGCAAGATGTTGACGACCGCATCCGCCAGAGGTTCGATGTCGCTGATAATACGCGGACGTCCTTCATTCAGAATAAGGACAATGGGCTTGCCCGTCCCGGAAAGAGCCTTGACAAGTTCCCTTTGGTTAACGGAAAGAGCCAGGTCCGTAAGATTTCCCGGCGTTTCACAATAGGAGTTCTCCCCGACACACGCAAGAATCACATCCACATCCTTAGCTGCCTCCACCGCCTTGCCTATTTCCGGAGCATTCTCTTCATAATATTTCCCTTCCGGAACATAAGTCACGCCCTGTTCGAGCACCACATTCTCTTTCCCGAATTTGTTGCATACGGCTTCATAAATCGTATTATACTTTCCGGCGAAGCGATCAGCAAGATGTCCCTGCCACGAATAGCTCCATCCTCCGTTAAGGCAACGCATGGAATTGGCATTAGGTCCCGTCACAAGAATCCTGATTCCTTTTTTCAGCGGCAGGACATCATTCTTGTTCTTCAACAGAATCTCCGATTCCTCGGCTGCCCGCAACGCCAGTTCGGCATGTTCCTCCGAACCGAATTTCGGATAATCCTTCAGATAGGTATTCGGCCTGTCAAAAAGCCCCAGACGGTATTTCAGACGAAGTACCCGGCGGACCGCATCATCAATCCTGCTCATCGAAACTCTTCCCTCTTCCACCAGTTCCTTGAGCAATGTACAGTAATTCAGGTCGTATGGTTCCATTGCCATGTCAATGCCGGCGTTGATGGCTATTTCGATCGCTTCTTTCTTGTCTGCAGCCACATGCTCCCGTGTGTACAGGTTATTGATGTCAGCCCAGTCCGTAACGAGCATTCCGTCCCAGCCAAGACCTTCCTTGAGCCATCCGGTCAGCAGTTCTTTATTTGCATGAACCGGGATTCCGTTGATGCTTCCGCTGTTGACCATGATAGTCAAAGCCCCGGCTTCGACACAAGCCTTGAACGGAGCAAAACATTTTTCGCGCAATTCAGAAACCGGAATATAGGCAGGCGTACGGTCTTTGCCCGTCCTTGCCTGTCCATAACCCATATAATGCTTCACAGACACCGCCACATGGTTGGCAGAAATATGATTTGGGTCATCCCCTTGAAAACCGCGGACAGCCTGACTTCCCATGACGGCATTGACCAGACAGTCTTCACCATAGCTCTCCCACACGCGCGACCATCGCGGGTCGCGTGCCAAGTCCACAGTCGGCGAATAGGTCCACGGGCAATTACCCGCACGGGTCTCGTATGCCGTCACAGTAGCCGCATCGTATGCAAGTTGCGGGTTGAACGAAGCTCCCATATTGATGTTCTGCGGAAACAAAGTGCCTCCCAGAGTATAGGTTGTCCCGTGATTCTGGTCCAGCCCGTAAATGCACGGGATGCCTATTTCCTTCATCGAAAGTTCTTGTATCCGTCCAATCCACTTCTCCCATGTCTCCGGGGTCTGGGCCACCGGTCCGGGAGCATTCAATATCGAACCGACCTTATATTGCGAAATGGCTGTATGAAGTTTTTTTTCATCAAGCTGGAATTTACCATCCTTCCATTCTCCGATTACATCAATAGACAATTCTGTCATTTGTCCGATTTTTTCTTCGAGCGTCATCCGGCTGAGAGTCTTTTCCACCGCAGCCTCCAGCTTATCGTCTTTAGGAGCCGCCCCCGACATTACCTGCGGAAAACAAGCTATGCCGGATGCAGCCAATAATACAATTTTTTTAAATGAATAGTGCATAGTGTGTTATTTAATGGTTATAAAATCTACATAGAATCCATGTCCGGTACATAAGAACCCGTCTTCCGCCTGAATCATGTCAAGCACTTCCTGAGTGAGAACCACCTCCAAAATTCCATCAGCGCTTACATCTGTCTTTGTAGTACCGGGGAGCGGTGTCCACCAGCCAGAAGTAGGCTGTATCTGATGGTATTCGTCTCCAGGCTCAATCGAATAATGTACAGACAGTACGGCTCCCGCCGTGACTCCGCTGAAAAGTTCTTTGCCCAGGCTGAATGTCTTGTTAGGGTCTCCGTCAGGCAAATCCCAAGAGACATAATGATGGCCAGACCAAAGTGTCTGTTCTGAGGAAACCGTTACGGTGGCCTGCTGTACTATTTCCTTATTAATATAGAATGTGACTGCGTTCCCGTCATTCATCGTTCCTGTCAACGTATATTCCCCATCGGCCAATTCCGGACACGTAAACAAAATCTCAGTGGCCGTCTGTTCTGTAAATTCCGTAATGGTTTTGTCACCTATCGTGAACGAAGCGATTTTGTCGAGGTTGATTCCCGTCATAGTCCATGCCGCAGCAGATGTAATACGGTCCGCCCCGGAAGTGACGAGCGACGTCGAACTTACCGTAACTTTATTCGCTCCATACTCGTTCCCCTCCGCATCAATGAGAGTCAGCCTCTGTTCTCCTTCCGCTACGTTTTCAGGAACAAGATAAGTGATATGGGGAGTTCCTGTGTCGGATGAAAAGTTCACATCATCAATCACCATTTCTCCTATTTTAAGGCTTTTTACCTTATCAAGATTATCACCGTACAGCACCGCTTCATTACCCGGAGCAATAATCCGTTCAAAACTCTGTTCCGTAGCCCACGGGTCCCCGTCGAGCGGGTTAACCTGAACAATGCCTTCACGGAAGGTTGATTTACCTTCCACAGTAGTAACCGTTACTTTCATATTATACGAACCGGCCGGCAAAGCCATATCAATACTGTTTCCCTGCGTCACTTCATTCCCGTCAATATACCATACTACGTCAGTGTACTCTGAAGGAGTGACCGTCAATGTCATTGAAAAGTTTGCGTCACGGTTTATATTAGCCACAACCGGAAGTGATCCGTCATCATTCCTGTCCGGGAACACCGGCGAAAGAATATGCGGTTCGTCATTGGGTCCCGCAGTTGAAAATGGTTCCTCCTCACTACAGGAGAAAAGCAATGTGCCGGACAACGACATTGCGAATAATATTCTGAATATTGCTTTCATCTTTGTTGTTTCTTTTATAAGTTAACGGATTCTTATTCAATGTCCCACCATACATGGATGTGCCAATTATCAGTGCCACCCATGCGTTCGATCGCTTCGTCGTAACCGGTCTTGTTGTACGAGGACTCAAGAGTGGGGTAACAGAGCCTTACCGGAATTTCACTTCCGCCTGTCAGATACTGACCGAAGCCATATTCTGCCGGCGATTTCAACTTGGGATACCCGGAACGACGCACATTAGCCCAACATTCTGCCGGATTAGTGAAATGAAGAATCCAGGCCTGGGTATTGATGCTTTCCTTTTTCTGTTCGTCGGTGTGCCCGATATCATTGTTTGCCTTAAACGTATTGAAATCATCGTCCGAAATTCTGCTATAACCATAGTTGTCGGTCAAAAAATCCATTGCGGCACGTACTCCTTGCCAATACAAGTCCTCAACCGCTCCTTTTCCGACATTCCAGCCTTTCAGGGTTGCCTCGGCAAGAAGCAGGTTGACCTCAGCATAGGTGATTATAACTCCCGGATTATCCCCTTGCAAGAAATTATTCGCCAGCTTCGGTTCTGTTTCCCGTGCCATAGTCGTCTCGACAGACGGATTCGTTTCAGCTATTCCAGCCATTATGTCACTGTCATAACCCGTCGGCCACGGCTCCCAGGAATATGCCCCCGGTTCGCAAGGATTCATTGTAACCCCCTTTTCTATGATTTCGTCAGTCAGATCAATCCTGTTGTCAGTACTGGTCGAACTCATAAGTCCGTCATAGTAAAACCGCGCTATCAGAAAAGTCCGGGGATCACCCGAATCATGCAGTTCGTTGAAGAATGTTGAGCAAAGATAACTGGGATTGTTGGATGGGTCGTTCCCGAAAAGTAATTGTGAAAGGGTATTTCCTCTGTAATCCGAATAGGCATCCTGACCGAAGCTGAAAGAAATGTCCATGTATTGAATCAACGCGTCATCAGAAATATCGGTAAACACACCGCCATCCGCGGCAAGCGCTTTTTCAAATTCCTGACGTGCCTTGTCGGGCGCGACATCCGATATGCGCATGGCAAAACGGAGTCTGAGCGAGTTTGCCAGTTTTTTCCATTTGTCAATGTCACCATTATAAATCACATCCCCGGTAATATCATCTTTCGCCGGATCCAAAGCCATCCCTGCCGCTTCTAATTCCGCAAAGAAATCAGTGTAAATATCTTCCTGCAGGTCATAATGCGGATTGTATTTTTCATCAATATACCCCAGCCCGGCTTCACTGTAAGGAGCATCGCCATATACATCGGTTATTAATGACATAATATAAACGCGGTAAATGCGAAGTGCCGCATTGATATTTGTCTTGGAATCATCCTGCGATGTACGGTATATGCCATCCGTGAGATTCTTTATCGCTTTAGGATAAAACGAAGTCCACATCCGGCTCATCTCATTGTTGTCGATCGTATGACGGCCGCCATAATTGGTCGTATTCCAACAACCCATCAGCTGCTGAGTGAAAGCATAAAGATAATTACGGTAAATTTCTATCATACCCAAATCACCATACGTCTGGAGTTCGGCCGTGGTAAGTTGTGCATTGGGATCCAGACTGCTCGCCTTCGACGGGTCAGTATTCAGGTCTTCCATATAACTGTCGCTGCATGAGCAGGTAATTCCAGCCAATACCGTTGCCAATGCAAATATATATTTTTTTATTAACTGTTTCATTGGTGCATCAGATTAATTAGAATTTAATATACAAGTTGAAGCCATAGCTCCGTCTTGACGGCAACGAACCGTATTCAAGTCCCATACCTGTCGTATTGTTATAGTTTGAATCCGGGTCAATGTTCGGAATATTCTTCCAAACGATAAAAGGATTGCGGGCTACAAAAGAGATAGACATGTCCTCAATAAATTTTCCCAACCATTTTCTCGGGAACTGATACGACAGGACTATTTCCCGGCACTTTACATAAGAGTTATCATAAATGAACATCGACGGGGCATTACGGCATACGCTCATCCAATAATCTTCCGGATTGATAATTATATCGTTCGGACGATAAGTTCCATCACCATTGTCGATGACACCAGGAGCGATGAATCCGCCGGTCGGCGTCCAATTGGCAGATCCCTTAGGTATGCCTGCCGCTTGCCGCTGTTCTTCAGACTTATACCATTCTTCACGACCTTGTAAGGTTGCCATGCTTTTTCCGGATTCGTATGCAGCCCGGGCTGACATGGAATATAGGTCGGCTCCCACCTTCACGTCAAATAATGCCGACAAAGAAATGTTCTTGTAATGAAAAGCAGTACTGATACCACCGGTCCAGTCCCATGAAGCATTGCCTAACACATGATTGCTTTTATCGTATTGCGGCAAACCGGTCTGAGGATCAATCAAGACATCACCGTTTGCATTTCTTACAAAGTCCGGACCCACAATCGCCCCGAAATTCTCACCCACTTTAGCTGCAATCTGTACGTCCAGCCATGCTGCCTTTTCCAGTTCAAACATGTCCATGCCTTCAACCAACTTCTTCACTTTATTACTGTTCTTGGCAAAATTGAAATTCAAATCCCATGAAAAGTCTCCCACTTGTACCGGACGGGTATTCAATGATATTTCAATTCCCTGGTTCTGAATTTCTCCCGCGTTGATCAGACGATAAGGATAACCCGTTGTCCAACTGCTTGCTATTCCCATAATCTGGTCTTTACTGATTTGGTTATAATAAGTGAAATCAAGTCCGATACGATTGTTCAGGAACTTGGTTTCAAAGCCCACTTCAAACGAATTGGTCCTTGTCGGCTTCAAGTTCTTGTTAGGTATGGTTTCATTGCTGATATACCCGATAGTATAGCCGGGATATGAAAATTTTGATTTGGTATATACCAGTCCCAGCTGATAAGGGTCCGTATCGCTCCCGACCTGTGCCCACGAAAGACGCACTTTGCCATAAGGAAGCGCATTTTTGTTTTTAACCAGTTCTGAAAAGACAAAACTTCCGGATACCGACGGATATACATAGATGTTATTGTTCAAAGGCAAAGTCGATGACTTGTCACCCCGCAGCGTAGCGTCCAGATAGATAAGACTTCTCCAGCCTACATTCACGGCTCCGAATATGGAATTGATTTGTTTCCTATACGTTGTATTCTCTACACTGGTATCATTAAAACTCATCAATGCGACCACATCGCGAATCTGCATATCTTTAGCTGTCAGAATTGTCGTTTTGTTGTCCACCTTATAAATGTTCCCGCCAAAAGTGCCGGTAAAATCAAAGTCACCCCAACGATTATTATAGATAGCCAAAAGTTCAAAGTTATACATCTTGTTTTCAAAGTTGCTTTGTTGCAAATAACCGGATTCATAACCCGGAGTGGTAGGAGCTTTAAAGTCCTGGAAGGTAAACCAGTTAAATTCAGTTCCTGCCGTACCTTTGATTTTCAGATGTTCATTGATATTCCAAGTAGCTGCTGCACGAAAACGGAACAAATCCTTTTTAGAATCGTTCGAGTTCTTATATACATCCCAATATGGATTTACGTTATAGGGATCCATGCCATTCCAATTGGCATAATCTCCGTTTTCATCCTGATAGGTCTTCAGCCATTCCTGGTCGTAGGTCGTGGCCAACGTCATCAGGTTCTTTCCGATATTCGACTTGCTGTCTCCCAAAGCCGGACGATTCTTTACTCCTTCATGCGTATAGTTGGCAGAAAAATCCAAATCTACCTTCCCAAGACTGGAATTAGCCCTCAAATTAAAAATATCGCGGCTCATATTCGTATTGGGTACGATATCCTTGTTTCTCATATCCGTAAACGTGAACCGAAGTCCTGTATTCTTTACATTAGATGAAACGGTAACCGTATTGTTGGCAGTCAATCCGGTACGAAAGAAACCCGACGTATTGTCCGGAATAATCAGATACGGCCGTTCCACTCCGTCGAAATATTTCAGCATATTGCCACCGTCAGCTTTCGGCCCCCAGCTTTTGTTTGTGTTTGATATGGCATCAATGCTATAGCTTCCATTACTTCCCATACCATAAACCTGCTGTATGTCATTCCATTTTGACAGCTGCTTGTCGATAGTCAATGTACCGTTATATTCAACCGAATATTTTTCTTTTCCGCCAGCTTTTTTGGTAGTAATCAGGATGACGCCATGACTGGCACGGCTTCCGTACAAGGCTGAAGCAGCAGGACCTTTCAACACAGACATGCTTTCGATGTCATCCGGATTAATGCTGGAGATACCGTCTCCGAGATCATAGCCTCCGGATGCCCCCGCACTGCCGAAATTCGTATTATCCAAAGGTACACCGTCGACCACGTACAACGGTTGGTTGTTTCCTGTCATTTCTGTGCTTCCTCGCAATATGACGCGGGTTGACCCGGAAGGACCGCCGGCTGTCTGGCTCACTACGAGTCCGGCCACACGTCCTGCCATCGAATTGATGACATTAGTCTCTTTAGCTTTGTCAAGCACATCTCCTTTGACTTCATCTAATCCGTATCCTAATGCTTTCCGGTCTCTTTTAATACCCAAAGCAGTGACCACCACTTCGTCAAGCAACTGCGAATTTTCTTCCAATGTGATATTCATAGGAGCCGTTGTGGCCTTTACCTCCACATCCTTTGCTCCAACATAGCTGATAACAAGAGTAGCGCCTTTTTTCACGGTCAAAGTAAATTTCCCGTCAAGATCCGTCACAGTCCCGTTAGTGGTGCCCTTCTCAACAACATTCGCCCCGATTACAGCGCCCTCGGAATCCGTCACTGTTCCGGAAACTTTAACGGTCTGTTGGAGCGGCGATTGCGCCGGGACATTACCCGTGTCTGCATATACCATACTCATGGCTGGAAAGCCACAAAACAAAGTACAGCATAGCGTGATTTTTGAAAACATCTTTGTGTTCATGAGTCATAGATTAATTATTGGTGAATGAATTTTATCCAGTCGACGTACATCGTAGCTTTCTGTCCTTCTTGAAGGGCAGTAACTGCATTGATATCAGTAATACCGGTGAAAGTTCCTCCCACTGCAAGATTGAACAGAATAAAAAAATTGTCATGAAAATAGGGATTATCCTTGATGTCAAACGAATGAAATACGACATCATCGATACGAATTTCTACATCCGATTCATTCCAGACAAGAGTATAAGTATGATATTTCCCATCCTGAAGATTATGTACAAAAGAAGTGGCATAATATTCCTGCTCATGCGATGACGTATCTTTCCCGAAATGAAGTGCGGTGTTGACTCTTGTGGAAGTTGTGCCGCTTTTTATACCTTCGGCATCCCCCATCTCCATAATGTCAATCTCACCGTTCGCAGGCCATTCTTTTCCGTTATCGCCCATCATCCAGAAAGCCGGCCACAGGCCGTTTCCCGTTTGGGGCAATCTGATACTTGCAATCAAAGTCCCATACCTGAAGTTCTTTTTTCCCTTCGAGTTGATTCTTCCCGAAACGATATGACCGTCTTTCCGCTCTGCGGTAATCATCAGTACGGATTTATCCCCATCCATCCCTACGCTGACTTGTGCCGGATCATAAGACTGAAGTTCTTGGTTAGTCCATCCTGCTTCGTGTGTTTCTTTTGTCCATACATTCTCGTCGAAAGACCTGAACTCATCATAAAATGTCACATTTTCTTCTCCATCCGTAACCGACAGTTCGGTTCCTTTCAGGTCAGAAGAACATGCCGCCAGGGTTCCGTAAAGAAAAACGAGAACCGTGCATACCTTCCTGTTTCTCATTCTGTTCTTTTTTAAGGTTAATACTTATTGAATTTTCTGTATCCTTGCGGATTTCTTCAAAACAGTTCAAAGGTAGTGCACTATCGCATTTCATGCGGTTTGATTTCCGATATTTAGAGTTTGACATCTGTTATATCATGTAACCTACTGAATTATAAAGGATTTTAAATAGGTTTGTTTCCTGTCATATCTGCTATAAAACCCAGCTTTCAAACGGACTATACCGTCATTCCCCGGTAAATTTGCTGGGTTGTATTCCGAAGTGTCTCTTAAACACAGTACTGAAATATTTCACATTTATAAAACCAGTCGCCTCCGCCACATCCGCAACTGACTGTCCTTGCCTCAACAAATCGGCCGCTTTTTCCAATCGTATGATCCGGATAAATTCTTGCGGGGCTTTACCTGTCAGCGATTTAAGCCGACTATAAAACAATGTCCTGCTCATAGCCATTTCACGGCATAATGTATCTATGCTAAACGTAGTACTGGCGATGTTATCGGACACGATGTCAGTAGCTTTCTTTACGAATAGCCGGTCGGTATCAGACAATTCATTCTTACTGATATCCGCTTCGTCGTCCATATTAGCCTGCTCTTTATTTCCAATCCGACTGACGACCTGATTCAGTACATATTCACGCAAACGCTTCCGGTTGTCAAGCAGTCCCTGCACTTTCAGTTTCAGTATTTCCGTATTGAACGGTTTGGTCAGATAATCATCCGCCCCTTTTTGGAATCCTTCAACAATGGCATCATGGCTGGTCTTTGCCGTAAGCAAAATGATAGGAATACCGGCGGTGTCCGGATTTTCCTTGAACGTCCTACAGAAATCATCCCCCTGAAGGCCAGGCATCATGACATCCGATATTATCAGGTCAGGATATTCAGACTCCATATAAGTCAAGGCATCATCAGCCGACGGCATCTCCACCACGTTGAAATCCGACGAAAGTATCATGTTCAGATAATGTCGCAAATCATCATTGTCCTCTACAACGAGAATGGTTTCATCCTTCTTTCCCCCTTCTCCTGCCGGAGACATGACCTCATAAGGCAAGACTTCATTCCACACATTATTAAATGCCGACTGGCGTGAAGTAGGCTGAGGCTCAGCATATATTCTGTTGAACGAAACGATGAAACAAGTGCCGACACCTTCTTCTGATGAGAACTCTACACTTCCATGCAGCAGTCTGACCATTCTTTTCACCTGAAGAAGGCCGAATCCCATTCCCGTTTCCTGTGATTTTCTGGCGTTTTCGGCCCGATAGACATCCGAAAGAATATACTTATGCCCTTTCCGCGGAATGCCTATGCCCGTATCCTCTATTCTGACAACCGCTTTCTTTTCATTACCGGTTACAATGATACTTATTCTTCCGCCCTTTTGAGTGTATTTGCAGGCATTTGATATCAAGTTGTCAAAAATTATCTCAAGCATCCGTTGGGTCGCTTTTACGCATACTGCTTCCTGTGGCAATGACAGTTCCAGCGATATTCCCTTTTTCTCGCAAGCGGCCTGAAAACATTCCGCCTCCTCTTCCAACATTTTGCCCAAATCGATTGAGATAGTCCTTTCCTTGCGAAAATGTGTATCAATCTTTTCAAATTCGAGCAATTGGGAAGTGATTGAATGCAATCTTCTGATATTTGCATGTGCAAGATCCAAAAGATAGTTCACGCTTTCAGGAAGGTTCTTTTCCTTGCGGATGTCCTCCAACGGCCCCATCACCAAAGTAATCGGAGTACGGATGTCGTGGGCGGCATTGATAAAGAATTTAATTTTCCCCTCAGAATACTTTTGCTGCAACTGATACCATTTATAACGGAATATGAAATAGCACAGCATTCCGAATAAAACGGCATACGTCACCCACGCCCACCACGAATTCCACCACGGACGGGCTACAGTTATCGGCAGACTGGCTTCGCTGATGATTTTCCCTGTGCTTTTGCTGATATTGCAAATTCTGAATACGTAATCACCGGGGGAAACATTTTTATAACGTGCAGTTTCTTCTGCCGACAGTTCACTCCACCCGTTGTCATAATTTTCCAATATATATTTATAAACGATGTCATCCTGATAACAGAAATTTATCGATTCAAAATTGATGCTAAATGTATTCTGATTATATTTCAGCCTCATATCCTTTTCTTTGGACAGCATTCTGAACATCTTTTCCGCAATTTGAAGATTGCCGTCAGACTGGTTGTCGACAGTAAATTTCGTCAACCTTAGGGGAGCCGTATAATCCGCCTCGGATATTTCATCAGGAAAAATCTTGACGGCCCCGGTAGAACTTCCGAACAAAAGGCTTCCCGAACCGGACATCATGCACGCCGATTTGTTATATTCCGCTTCAATCCCTTTGATATAATTGAGATTCCATATTTCAGACCCATCCAAAACGGCAATGCCATTTCCCGTACTTATCCACAAACGTCCGTCTATATCAGTAAGCAGACCGAATATGTCATTTGAAGGCAAACCGTCTTTGACCGTAAGCTGCCTCACTATCTTTTTTTCCTTCATGTCGTAGAGGAAAAGTCCTCCCCCTTCGGTGCCGAGCCATACCGTATTGTCACCGTTGAAAAGCATAGGCACTATATAGACACTGACATTAAGTTCTGCCAGTTCCTGCACCGTGCAAAGCGGCTGACTTTGCCCGTTGTCTTGTCGATTATACAGAAGCCATCGCCTGTTGCCGCCGCAATGCTATCGCCGCCGATGCATTCGATGGAAAACACAAGGCTGATTCCGAAAGTATTCTTCAGTTTCCAGTTTTTATCGAGGCACATCAAATCGCCATCAATGCTTCCTATCCAATAGTCCCCGTCACGGTCTCTCCGGATGGAAAAGATATAATTGGAAGTCAGTCCGGCAGAATGTTTGGTCAACTGTTTTACAAGCATTCCGTTCCGGTCCAGGACTTCGATGCCTTTCCCATAAGTCCCCACCATCATTTCTCCGTTTTCACCTGGACACAACGAAACGCAGACTTCATTATGAAGCAAATGCCGCCACTTATCATCACTGTTCTTGAGAATGCTGATGCCGTTTTCAGTGGCAAACCATAAATCCCCGTCAACGTTTTCCGCTATGGCGTTCACATTGTCGTTAACAATCGAATTAGGATTTCCCTTTTCATGCGTATAGACTTGCGCCAACGCTTTGGAAAAGGTAAACGCGGTAACGCCTCCGGTATAGCTGCCGGCCCACAGATTACCAAACCTGTCTTTCAGCAAGGCATAAATGCCATTGCTCACAAGAGAAACATTGTCGCCCCTGTCTTCCGTATCGACAAGCGTCCGCATAGTCCCGTCATCATAGTCGAACGAAAATATCCCGTCGCCGTCAACTCCAACAATCAACGTATCGTCATCGAATTTTATAATCGAACGAATCGGGTTGTTTATCCCGGACCTTCTGTTTCCGCCATCTTTAATATGGGTGAATTTTCCGGATGTAAGGTCTTTCACCCACAGGCCATTATTGAATGTTCCTATAAAAAGACACTTTTTATCCCCGTCATAATATAATGTCTGAATGCTTTTTTCCTCCAGCTGGCTAAGGATACTCCTTCCGGTGTTTACGTCGATGATTTTCAAGCCTTCGGTAGTTCCCACATAAAGAGAATCCCCGACCGGAACTATATCGTTTACATTTATGCCGGGCATATATATTTGCGCCTTCCCATTTTCGGATGCCCTGTACAGTCCCTGTGTAAGTCCGAAGAAGAAATGTCCGTTTTCCGATTTGCAGAATTTATTGAGCGTAATATTCCCTGAAATGTCATCCAACAACCGTCTTACCAATTCAAAACTGTCATGGATTTCCGAATAACAATAAATTTTTCCAGTGTTATCGTAGGCCCACAAACTACTGTCCGGCAGGCAATCAATCCGGATAATCCGCGCAGCCAAGTCTCCGTAATAAAAATCTCCGGGAAGTTGGTATGCCTTGATTTTATGCCCGTTATAGCGGTCTATACCGGCCTTAGTACTAATCCAAATAGCGTTACACTTGTCTTCGGCAATCGCATACACCCGTTGGCTGCTCAGCCCGTCAGCATACCCCAAATGCTTGATAAGAGATACGGAAGGCGATGCCGTTGTCTTACTGTAAACCACACCTGCTCCGCATAAGAATAGAATCAGCGTACAGACAATCTTTATTATGTTTTTCATGGCCAGCAATAATTGTTTTGTTCTCTTCGCAAAAATATAAAAAAGACTATTCGCGCAATCATTTTCTGAGAAATTAAACTTTACCCTTTGCCAATTCACGTATCTGTCATTTAAAACAAATCTAATAATCTTTGTTCGTTTCAGAAAAATCGTTATTGAAGTCACGTCCGAAAGGATGATTGAACCCGCCTTTGCCTTCGATAAAAAAGCGATAGGTTTTCGTCCCACCGGGCCTCCCCACATTGTCCGGGAATCGTCCGGGAAGGAAAAACCGCCAGAATCTCTCAACAAAACAACATTGATAATCAATCAGTTATTCCTTCTTAAAAAAACGTCTAAGTCTTTTCCTTAAAACGCCTAAATGTTTTACCGAAAACTCTTAGGCGTTTTAGTCAAAATGCTTAGGCGTTTTAATCAAAACTCCTAAGAGTTTTTCCTGCCTCATTTAATTATGTGTACCTTATTGTCTGTCTTAACCCCGTTGAGTAGCACCGTTGTTTCCTGTTGCGGCTCGTGATTCTTCCACCAAAAACGGTGGCTGACAGTAATGACATCCTGCGGCAAGCCCTCGCCCCAGTCAATCGTCACATCCGTGGCATCGAGGTTTGTATCGCCCGCAAACTCTCCAAAAGTCAGCATATACGGTCCGTCCGTTTGTTTATGGAGCACCAATCCGTGAAACACGGGCAAAATGGCCCTGCCCGACACGCTGCCTGCCACAGAGTTTGTGTCCACTTCCATCTCATAAGTCTTGCCTTCAAAAGTGGCCGTAATAACATTCCCTACCAAATTATTCTCCGCCTCCGGATCCAGTAAATCGTTTCCTTCCGCATCGGCCACGGTAATAAGAATATTGTATGGGGCAATATCCCAAATCATACCGGGTTCGGGTCCATCACCGTCACCGCACGAGCTGAAGCACAGTGCCAGAAGCAGAAAAAGGAAAAAGCTCTTCATTGTCTTCATTTTACTTTAATTTAAAAAGTGATACATCTTATTTCCAATAATAGCAACAATTATTAGAATATCAAACGATTTCAACAAGAATTTCATTACATTATGCAGATTATATTCGTTTGTTACGCCATTTTTCAGTAAATTTGCCCCATATTTTATGTGCATCGAAAAATTCTTTAACTATACAAAGCGCTATGATTCTATTTTTCAGAACTCCGTCCCACAGTGTGATTGCAACGGAATGCAGTCAGGAACTGAACGCTGAAGACATCAAAAAGTTATGCTGGCTCTATGGCGATGCCGTAGTGGAAAGCGAAGAGAACCTGAAAGGCTGGTTCGTCGGACCACGCCGCGAAATGATTACTCCGTGGAGTACGAACGCCGTGGAAATCACACAAAACATGGGTCTCAAGGAAATCCGACGCATCGAGGAATACTTCCCGGTGAAAGACGAGAATGCCGACCACGACCCGATGCTGCAACGCATGTATCACGGGCTGGATCAGAAAATCTTTACCGTGAACATCAAACCACAGCCTATCATCTATATTGATAATCTGGAAGAATACAATGAAAAGGAAGGCCTGGCCCTTTCACGCGAAGAAATGGACTATCTGCTGAAAGTGGAAAAGGACCTCGGACGCAAACTGACCGACTCTGAAGTGTTCGGCTTCGCGCAAATCAACTCAGAACACTGCCGCCACAAAATCTTCGGCGGTACATTCATCATCGACGGGAAAGAAATGGAATCGTCGCTGTTCCAGATGATTAAGAAAACAACTAAAGAAAACCCGAACAAAATCATCTCCGCATATAAGGACAATGTGGCATTCGCCGAAGGTCCGGTAGTGGAACAATTCGCACCGAAAGACCATTCCACATCCGACTATTTCGTCATCAAAGATATCAAGACCGTCATCTCACTGAAAGCGGAGACACACAATTTCCCCACTACGGTGGAACCGTTCAATGGTGCATCTACTGGTACTGGAGGTGAAATCCGTGACCGTATGGGCGGCGGTAAGGGTTCTTGGCCGATTGCCGGAACCGCTGTCTACATGACCGCTTATCCACGCACCGAAGAAGGGCGCGAATGGGAGGACATCCTGCCCGTGCGCAAATGGCTGTACCAGACTCCGGAACAGATTTTGATTAAGGCTTCGAACGGAGCTTCCGATTTCGGAAACAAATTCGGCCAACCGCTGATCTGCGGTTCGGTGCTGACTTTCGAACATCAGGAGAATGGTGAGAAATATGCCTACGACAAGGTAATCATGCTGGCAGGCGGTGTAGGCTATGGCACAAAACGCGACTGTCTGAAAGGTACTCCCGAAGCAGGCGACGAAATCGTCGTGTTAGGTGGCGACAACTACCGCATCGGCCTGGGAGGAGGCTCCGTATCGTCGGTCGACACCGGACGCTATTCTTCGGGAATCGAACTAAACGCTGTGCAGCGCGCGAATGCGGAAATGCAGAAACGCGCATACAACGTAGTCCGCGCGCTGTGTGAGGAGGACCAGAATCCGATTGTATCCATCCACGACCACGGTTCGGCAGGCCACGTAAACTGTCTATCGGAACTGGTGGAGGACTGCGGAGGACTGATCCATATGGACAAACTACCCATCGGCGACGAGACCTTGTCGGCCAAGGAAATCATCGCCAACGAGTCACAGGAACGCATGGGTCTGCTGATTGAAGAGGAATCGCTGGAACATGTACAGAAAATCGCCGAACGCGAACGCGCTCCGATGTACGTGGTGGGCGAGACAACCGGCGACCACCGCTTTGCTTTCGAACAGGCCGACGGAGTACGCCCGTTCGACCTGGCAGTGGACCAGATGTTCGGTTCCTCACCGAAGACATATATGGTGGACAAGACCGTGGAACGTCATTACGAGAACGTGACCTACGAACCCGCCAGACTGAACGAATACCTGAACCGTGTGCTCCAGCTGGAGGCCGTGGCCTGCAAGGACTGGCTGACCAACAAGGTAGACCGCTCCGTGACCGGAAAGATCGCCCGCCAGCAATGTCAGGGAGAACTCCAGTTGCCGTTGAGCGACTGTGGTGTGGTGGCTCTTGACTACCGCGGCGAAAAAGGTATCGCCACAGCACTGGGACATGCGCCCCAGGCCGCACTGGCCAATCCGGCCGCAGGTTCGGTGCTCGCCGTATCCGAAGCTCTGACCAACATCGTATGGGCTCCGCTGGCCGACGGCATGGACAGTCTGTCACTCTCCGCCAACTGGATGTGGCCCTGCCGCTCACAGGAAGGTGAGGATGCTCGCCTGTACACTGCCGTAAAGGCATTGTCCGACTTCTGCTGTGCGCTGCAAATCAATGTGCCGACCGGAAAGGACTCCCTCTCAATGACACAAAAATATCCGAACGGAGAAAAAATCATCAGCCCGGGAACGGTCATCGTTTCCGCAGGAGGTGAGGTTTCCGACATCAAGAAAGTGGTCTCTCCGGTCATGGTGAATAATCCGAAAACCACCTTCTACCATATCGACTTCAGTTTCGACCAGCTCCGTCTGGGAGGCTCCGCATTCGCACAGTCTCTTAACAAAGTGGGTGATGATGTGCCTACCGTACAGAATCCGGAATACTTCCGCGACGCGTTCATGGCTGTTCAGGAACTGGTAAACAAAGGACTGATTCTGGCAGGACACGACATCTCCGCAGGAGGCCTCATCACGACACTGCTTGAAATGTGTTTCGCAAACACTGAAGGCGGTATGGAGATCAGCCTCGACAAGTTCAAATGCGATGACATCGTAAAGATTCTCTTTGCCGAAAATCCGGGTATCGTCATCCAGATTGCCGACAAACACAAGCATGAGGTGAAGAAGATTCTGGAAGACGCGGGTGTGGGTTACGTGAAACTGGGCACACCGAGCGAAGAACGCCATATTCTTGTCACTCACGAAGGTGCCACCTATCAGTTCGGCATCGACTACCTGCGCGACGTATGGTACTCATCATCCTATCTGCTCGACCGCAAGCAGAGCATGAACGGATGCGCGCAGAAGCGTTTCGAGAACTACAAGAAACAACCGCTGGAGTTCGCCTTCAATCCGGCATTCACCGGCAAGCTCTCTCAGTTCGGCCTGAATCCTGACCGCCGTACACCGAGCGGAATCAAGGCAGCCATCATCCGTGAGAAAGGAACAAACGGTGAACGCGAAATGGCCTATATGCTCTATCTGGCCGGCTTCGACGTGAAAGACGTGACCATGACTGACTTGGTGAGCGGACGCGAGACACTGGAAGATATCCACATGATCGTGTTCTGTGGCGGATTCTCCAA
This sequence comes from Candidatus Phocaeicola excrementigallinarum, assembly GCA_019120125.1. GTDB lineage: Bacteria > Bacteroidota > Bacteroidia > Bacteroidales > Bacteroidaceae > Phocaeicola > Phocaeicola excrementigallinarum. The sequence continues at coordinate 34,330 of DWVR01000051.1, forward strand.
CTCCGACGTACTGGGCTCTGCCAAGGGATGGGCAGGAAGCTTCCTTTTCAACCCCAAGGCAAAAACGGCTCTCGACAACTTCTACGCACGCAAGGACACCTTGTCACTGGGTGTATGCAACGGATGCCAGCTGATGATGGAACTCGGACTCATTACCCCGGAAGACGAGAAGAAGGGCAAGATGCTGCACAACGACTCCCACAAATTCGAGTCAGCTTTCGTGGGCGTGACCGTTCCGATGAACCGTAGCGTGATGTTCGGCTCGTTGAGCGGCTCGAAACTGGGTATCTGGGTAGCTCACGGAGAAGGCAAGTTCTCCCTGCCGTATGAGGAGGACCATTACAACGTGGTACTGAAATATTCGTACGATGAATATCCCGGCAACCCGAACGGTTCGGACTACAGTGTGGCAGGTATCGCCAGCCAGGACGGACGCCATCTGGCCATGATGCCTCATCTGGAACGTGCCTGCTTCCCATGGGAAAATGCATTCTATCCGGCCGGCCGTATACACGAAGACCAGATCACTCCGTGGATGGAAGCTTTCGTAAACGCACGCAAATGGGTAGAGGAACAGCTTAAGAAATAAATTTCTTTTTCGCGGAATCAAGGTCGGGAATGAATACAAAAAGTTCCCGACCTTTTGTTTTATGTAAAAAATAATGTACTTTTGCTTTCGCACAAGAAAGAAAAACACTTAAAAAGAATATAAAGATGAAAGAAATTGACTGGTCTAATCTGTCATTCGGTTACATGAAGACAGATTACAACGTACGATGCTATTATCGTGACGGAAAATGGGGAGAGCTGGAGCTCTGCTCGGAAGAGACATTGAACATCCACATGGCGGCTACGTGTCTGCACTACGGACAGGAAGCTTTTGAAGGACTGAAAGCTTATCGCGGCAAGGACGGCAAGATCCGCATTTTCCGTTCTGAAGCGAACGCGGAACGTCTGCAAAGCACTTGCCGCGGCATCCTGATGCCGGAACTTCCTACCGAAACATTCTGCGAAGCGGTGAAGAAAGTGGTGAAGGCCAACGAACGCTTCATCCCGCCTTACGAAAGCGGCGCGTCGCTCTATATCCGTCCGCTGCTGATAGGAACAGGCGCTCAGGTAGGTGTCCATCCTGCCAATGAATATCTGTTTGTGGTATTCGTCACTCCGGTAGGTCCGTATTTCAAGGGCGGTTTCGCAACCAATCCGTATGTCATCATCCGCCAGTTCGACCGTGCGGCTCCGCTGGGAACCGGCACATTCAAAGTGGGCGGAAACTATGCGGCAAGTCTCCGTGCCAACAAGATGGCCCACGACGCAGGCTATGCCAGCGAATTTTATCTGGATGCCAAGGAAAAGAAATATATCGACGAATGCGGCGCAGCCAACTTCTTCGGCATCAAGGACAACACTTACATCACTCCGCTGTCCACTTCCATCCTCCCGTCAATCACCAACCGGAGCCTGATGCAGCTGGCTGAAGACATGGGACTGAAAGTGGAACGCCGCCCGATTCCGGAAGAAGAACTGATGACTTTCGAGGAAGCGGGTGCCTGTGGAACGGCTGCTGTCATCAGTCCGATCGAACGTATCGACGATCTGGAAAACCATAAGTCGTATGTCATCGCCAAAGACGGCAAACCGGGGCCCATCAGCGAGAAACTGTACAACAAACTGCGCGCCATCCAATACGGTGACGAGGCCGATCCGTACGGATGGGTGACTGTGCTTGACTAATCATAACATTGCCCTATATTGCTCAAAGGCGCAGAAGCATTACGAGAATTCTGTAACGCTTTTGCGCCTTATTGTTTATTCATCATCTTATCTTCAAAACCTTTAATACCTCGAACAATTATGCACAAAAAAGCGTTAACATGGCTCCTCGGATGCCTTTCCGCTCCGTTATGGGGCGACGTGATTCCCGCCCCCGACGGATATTATTACGGAAACATGACCGCACCTACCGGCATGGAGTGGCAAAGTCCGGACTCCCTGTCGTACAACAAAGAACGTCCCCATGCCTGGTTTTTCTCGTTTGCCGATATGGAAAGTGCACGTAAAGTGCTTCCTGAGGCCAGCGCCTACTGGCGTTCACTTGACGGAGAATGGGATTTCCATTGGGCACCCGACCCTGACCACCGCCCAAAAGATTTCTACCAAACCGATTACGACTCTGACAAATGGGACAAAGTGCAAGTGCCTATGTGCTGGAACGTAGTCGGCATACAAAAAGACGGTTCACTGAAATACGGTGTGCCCATCTATTCCAACCAACGTGTCATTTTCCAACATTCCGTGAAAGTAGATGACTGGCGCGGCGGCGTAATGCGTACTCCCCCCGAAGACTGGCCTACCTTCAAACACCGCAATGAAGTAGGCTCATACCGGCGCACATTCACCGTACCGGCCGAATGGGACGGCCGCGAGATTTACATCAATTTCGACGGAGTGGACTCTTTCTTCTATCTCTATATAAACGGCCACTACATAGGCTTCTCCAAAAATTCACGTAATCTGGCCCAATTCAATGTCACTCCTTATGTGGAATCCGGAAAGAAGAATGTCGTTGCCGTAGAAGTGTACCGCAGCTCGGATGCTTCTTTTCTGGAAAGTCAGGACATGATGCGTCTGCCGGGCATTATCCGCTCCGTCTATCTCACATCAAAACCTAAAATGCAGGTGCGCGACGTAGTTGCCATTCCTGACTATGACGCCACTTACACCGATGCATCGCTGCATATCAAGACATACTTGCAGAACTATGGAAAAAATGCCAAAGGATACACGCTGACTTATACGCTTTATGAAAACGAACTATACAGCGACCAAAACAAACCGGTAGAAAATGTCACCGTCACCGAAGCGGTCGGACAATTGCGCAGCGGTGAAGAATCCATGATAAGCACCACTCTGCACGCAGGCTCGAAGGTGAAGCCTTGGAGTGCGGAACGTCCTTACAGATATACCCTTGTCGGTGAACTGAAGGACAAGAAAGGACGCACCGCCGAGACTTTCTCTACCATCGTAGGATTCCGGAAAATAGAGATAAAGGACACTCCGGCCCAAGAAGACGAGTTCGGACTTGCCGGACGCTACTATTATCTCAACGGCAAGCCTATCAAGATGAAAGGAGTGAACCGTCATGAAACAAATCCAGAACGCGGACATGCCATCACCCGTGAACAGATGGAAAAGGAAGTAATGCTCATGAAACGCGCCAACATCAACCACGTACGCAACAGCCATTATCCCGACAATCCCTATTGGTACCATCTGTGCAACAAATACGGTATTTATCTGGAAGATGAAGCCAACATAGAAAGCCATGAATACTATTATGGGGAAGCAAGCCTTTCTCATCCGGCAGAATGGAAAAATGCACACGTGGCCCGCAATCTGGAGATGGTACATGCCCACGTGAACCATCCTTCCATTTGTATCTGGAGTTTGGGCAACGAAGCTGGTCCCGGAAAGAATTTCGTCGCCGCATACGAGGCGATCAAAAACTTCGACACTTCGCGCCCCGTACAATACGAGCGCAACAACGACATCGTAGACATCGGTTCAAACCAGTATCCTTCCATCCCCTGGGTACAGGAAGCGGTCAAAGGAAAATACGACCTGAAATATCCTTACCACATTTCTGAGTACGGACACTCGATGGGAAATGCTACAGGAAACCTGATTGACTACTGGAATGCCATCGAAAGCACCAACTTCTTTATCGGCGGAGCTATCTGGGAATGGGTTGACCACGGAATTTATTCTTATGACAAACAGACCGGCACACGCTACTTTGCGTATGGAGGTGACTTCGGAGACCGTCCCTGCGACGGAACTTTCTGCATGGACGGGCTTATGCTGCCCGACCTGACACCGAAAGCACAATATTACGAAGTGAAACGTGTGTATCAGAATGTAGGGGTAAAACCCATTGATATGAAACAGGGAAGAATTGAAATATTCAACAAAAATTATTTCACTCCTCTGAGCGGCTATACCGTCGAATACTCGCTTTGGAAAGACGGCGAAGAGATATTGAAAAATACCGCTTCTCTGGACGTATCTTCCATCGCCCCCCGGCAGAAACGAACCTTTACTCTGCCTTATGCCTACGGAGAGCTTGACCCGCAGAGCGAATATTTCGTCAAGCTCCGCTTCCTTCTGGCAACCGACCAGCCATGGGCACCAAAAGGGTATGCCCAAATGGAAGCCCAGCTTCTCGTCAAGCCAGCACAGGACGTGAAAGGGATTGCAGAATCCGCCTCCAAAGGAAAGATTACGCAAACGGAGGAAAAAGGGCTCATCTGTCTTGCCGGTGACGGATTTGAAGTGAAGTTCGACAAGCGGAACGGTTCGCTCCATGCGCTCAGCTATCACGGCAAATCCATTATCCACGAAGGGAACGGACCGAAACTTGACGCTTTCCGCGCACCTACAGACAATGACAACTGGGCGTGGGGCGAATGGGGTAAAAACGGGCTCCACAATCTGCGGCACAAAGTAATCGGCTGGAGCCAGTCGACCGCAGACGACGGAAGTGTAACCCTCTCATTCACCGTAGAAAGCCAGGCACCTCATCCTGCACGTATCTACCAAAAATACAACTACCCTTCATCCGGTATCTATGCCGTAGATGAAGACACCACACGTATTTGCGACTTCAAGTTCACAACCAACCAGAACTGGACAATCTATGCCGACGGTTCCATCGAACTTCAAAGTGCCATCACCTCCAACAAACCGTCACTGGTATTGCCACGCATCGGTTATGCCATGGAGCTTCCGGCAGAATGGAATCAATACACCTACTACGGACGAGGACCTGTCAACAATTATAATGACCGCAAGGAAGGGCAGAACATTGAAATTCACCGCAGTACGGTAGACCAACAAGGAATCCTGCTCGGAAAGCCTCAAGCCATGGGCAATCGGGAAGACATACGCTGGTGTGCGCTGACCGATGCTGACGGCACAGGAGTCGTATTCGTGGCCGACAGTGTCATGTCCGCGTCCGCCCTTCCATGGAGTCAGATGCAGCTCATGATGGCACCGCATCCCTACCAGCTTCCTGCCAGCAAGGCAGTCCACCTGCACCTTGACGCGAAAGTGACCGGTCTTGGAGGAAACAGTTGCGGACAAGGCGGACCGCTTACAGAAGACCGGGCCTATGCCGCCGGATACCATTTCGGTTTCCTCATCCGACCCGTAAATGGCAATGCAGCCGGGCAGGCCCACGTAGCCACTTCTTCGCTGAAACCGATACTCATCGACCGTAACCGTACAGGACAACTGACTCTGGAATCTCCGGAAGAGAAACACACCATCCTCTACAGCCTCAACGGAGGAAAGGCCCAGCCCTATACGGGTCCTGTAGAATTCCGTGAGGGAGGAAAGGTAACAGCCTGGTACGAAGACTGTCCGGACATCAAGATGCAGAATACATTCGGAAAGATTGAAAGCATCCCGCTGACAGTGGTCTATGCATCAAGCGAAGAACCCGACAACAAAGCCGCTTGTCTGGTAGACGGAGACCCCAACACCATCTGGCATACCATGTATTCCGTCACATTAGCCAAATACCCTCATTGGATTGATTTTGACGCGGGCGAAAGCAAACAGATAAAAGGTTTCACCTATACACCGCGACAGAACAGTCCCAACGGACAAATAAAAGAATACACAATACAAGTCAGCGATGATGCAAAGACTTGGAGCGACCCTGTCGCACAAGGGTCCTTCAAGAAGGGTACACAGACAAGCCGAATCATTTTCGACAAACCTGTAAAGGCTCGTTACATCCGTTTTTCGGCACTGAGTGAACAGAATGGAAACGAATACGCTTCAGGAGCTGAATTTACGGTCATTGCCGATGACTAATCGAGGGGGGTCAATTATATGATGAGTATATAAGCTCCGAATCGTTGGAAACAAAATAGGAAGTCTTAAAATCGAAAACTTATTCTCATTTTAAGACTTCCTATGCCGTTTTCTTAGAATTCAATGACTAATGATTTACGGGGAGAAAGAGTCAGGCTCTGAGAAAAATCAATTGTCTTTCCGGTAGAAAGCTCTTTGCCGGTCTTTGAATCCTTGGTCAGCGGCTTGTAGTATTCGGCTGTCAACGTCTGTTCATAGTCTGTGCTGTTCAACACAATCATTCCTGTCTTGCCGTCACGCATACGGGCATACATGTATATTCCCTGCTGGGGAATATGATACTTTACAGTCTTACTTTCAGTCATAGTTTGTTTAGTTTGGTTTTGCGCCGCAAATATAAACGTTCTTTCCACGATGCGCACCGGCCAAATGTCAGAAAAACAGCCGTCCACCTGTTTTCGTGACTTATATCAAAGGTTACAGCTGAAACAGTCGGCGACATATACGAAAACCGCCGGACTACATGAAAGTGTTTTTACTTCCCTGCAGTCCGGTGGTTCCCGTATTTATATCAGACAACTGATTGTCAGTCAACCAATCAATAAACCTCAATTTTTGCGGCAAGCGACTTGCATTTTTCGCGCAACGCGTTCAAATCACCTCCCACCTTATCATAACAAACCACCACACCCATACGACGGTTCAGACGCGTGGTCGGTTTGCCGAAAATACGCAGATAAGTGTCAGGCTGCGAACATACCAGTTCTTCCCCTTTATAACGTGGGGCTTCCTTGCTGGCAATCGGCGAAAGAATCACCGCACTGGCACCGATGTGCTCCTGAGTGATACCCGGTATAGGCAATCCCAACACCGCATACAGATGAAGCTCGAACTCATTGAGATTCTGTGTGTTTGCCAGTGTAACCATGCCCGTATCATGCGGACGAGGAGAAAGTTCGGAGAAATAGACACCGTTGTCATGGCTCAGGAAGAACTCTACCCCCCAGATTCCATACCCGGTCAACGCTTCGGTCACCTTGGCGGCCATACGTTGCGCCTCGGCCAAATGTTCGGGAGCGATGCGTGCCGGCTGGAAACTTTCACGATAGTCGCCACCCTTCTGCACATGTCCGATAGGCGGACAGAACAGCGTGGGACCATTCTTCTGGGTAACTGTCAGCAACGTTATCTCACTGTCAAAATGAATGAATTCCTCCACAATCAGTTCCTTGATGTCACCACGGCTGCCGTTGCATCCGTAATCCCAGGAATATTGCAGGTCTTCCGGTCCCTTCGCCACCGACTGTCCCTTGCCCGATGAAGACATCAACGGCTTGATGACACACGGATAGCCGATTTTTTCGGCGGCCTCCTTCAGTTCTTCAAATGAGGTGGCATAGAAATATTTCGCGGTTTTCAGTCCCAGTTCCTTGGCTGCCAGGTCGCGTATCGCCTTGCGGTTCATCGTATAGTTCACCGCACGCGCGCTCGGGACCACCTGAATACCTTCTTTCTCAAGATGATAGAGGCGTTCAGTACGGATAGCCTCTATTTCCGGAACAATGATGTCAGGATGGTATTTTGCCACCACTCTGTCCAATGCTTCTCCGTCAAGCATACTGAATACCTCGCAGGCATCCGCCACCTGCATGGCCGGTGCGCCTTCATACGAATCACATGCAATCACGTATTGTCCCAGACGTTTGGCGGCAATAACGAACTCTTTGCCCAACTCGCCGGAACCCAGCAAAAGTATCTTCTTAGTCATAATGGTTTGATTTAATAGGTATATCCGCAAAGATAACGCTTTTTATTTGATTTATCAGAATCTTTGCCGAGAAAGCGGAGAAGTTTTATTCGACCTCCTCCTGGGCACGCGCCAGTGTCATCAAAGGCGAGCCGTTTTCATCGAGCAAGACAATGGTATCTTCCTCATCACCGCTATCGAAACCACGCACTTTCTCGATGGCCTGCAGAATGTCGCGCTCCACCTGCATGTCGGGACAAGCCATCATGGTCGAGATCATCTGAGAAAACCGCAGTGAGGCAGGCTTCCCTTCCTCCTGTGAGAAACTGCCGTTGATGGTATTGCAGCCCGCGTTTCCATGCACCCGCTTTTCTTCCAGATTGAAGGTCAGTTCCGGCTCGCGGTCCATCTTTCCGATAACCACGACTCCCACACTGGCAATCCTCCATCTTCCGGCCAGGTCATCTATCGTAACGGCAGGCTTCACACGCTTCTGCAAAGTCATCACCTGCCTGCCTTCCGCGTCTTGCAGTTCCACCGTATCTCCCGTCTGCGCAAAGCCCGCCACTTTGTCCAATGCGTCAAGCACACTCTGCTCCAGACTCATGTCAGGACACATCATCCGTGTTGTAGCCACCTGCGCAAAACTGATTTTCCCGGCTTCCAGCGAATCCACATGGTAAGCTCCCATCAGGCGGTTGCATCCGGCATGACCGTACACACGGTTCGTCGTCTGGTCAAAACCGATATAAGGAGCGTCCTCACCAGAGACCGCCTGGCCCTTCACGTTCACAATATTCCATTCACCGGAAAAATCAGTTACCGCAACGGCTTTCTTATTTGTCCCACAACTTACCGTAACCAATGCTATAAACACACTTGCCAAAATTGTCATTCCTTTCATTTTCCTTTATTTTTTAAGACCTTTGATTAAAGAACATTTTTCAAAAAGATTTGTTCACCTACAAAAATACGGATATATTCCCAATACTGCATGAGGTTTGGAATTATTTCTTATCTTTGCATATTGAACGGTAATGTTTACCGGGCATAAAACATGAATTATCAGAATGAGTAAAGTATTGATCATCGGTGCAGGCGGTGTAGGTACCGTTGTTGCACACAAAGTGGCTCAGCATCCCGAAGTTTTCACCGAAATTATGATTGCCAGCCGCACCCAGTCAAAATGTGACGCGATTGTGAAGGCAATCGGTAACCCTGCCATCAAGACCGCCAAAGTGGACGCGGACAATGTAGACGAGCTGGTGGCTTTATTCAACAGCTTCAAGCCCGAGATTGTCATCAACGTGGCTCTTCCCTATCAGGACCTGACCATCATGGAAGCCTGCCTCAAGAGCGGAGTGAACTATCTGGACACGGCCAACTATGAGCCGAAGGATGTAGCCCACTTCGAATACAGCTGGCAATGGGCCTACAAGAAACGCTTCGAAGAAGCTGGACTGACCGCCATCCTCGGATGCGGATTCGACCCGGGAGTAAGTGGTGTCTACACTGCATATGCGGCCAAGCATCATTTTGACGAAATACAGTATCTTGACATTGTGGACTGCAATGCCGGAAACCATCATAAAGCATTCGCCACCAACTTCAACCCGGAAATCAACATCCGCGAGATCACTCAGAACGGACGCTATTACGAAGACGGGAAATGGGTGACCACCCAACCGCTGGAAATCCATAAGGCACTGACCTATCCGAACATCGGTCCGCGCGACTCCTACCTGCTCTATCATGAAGAGCTGGAATCACTGGTAAAGAATTTCCCGAGCATCAAGCGCGCACGGTTCTGGATGACTTTCGGACAGGAATATCTGACCCACCTGCGTGTGATTCAGGACATCGGCATGGCCAGCATCGAACCGATCAATTACAACGGCATGGAAATCGTTCCATTGCAGTTCCTGAAAGCGGTGCTGCCGAATCCGCAGGACTTAGGAGAGAATTACGAAGGCGAGACTTCCATCGGATGCCGTATCCGCGGTGTCAAGGACGGTAAGGAACGCACCTACTACGTTTACAACAACTGTTCCCACCAGGCCGCCTACAAGGAAACCGGTATGCAGGGCGTAAGCTACACCACCGGAGTGCCGGCCATGATCGGTGCGATGATGTTCCTGAAAGGCTTGTGGAAACGTCCGGGTGTATGGAACGTGGAAGAGTTCGATCCGGATCCGTTCATGGATGAGCTGAACAAGAACGGTCTGCCCTGGCACGAAGTGTTCGACGGAGATCTGGAACTGTAATCCAGCGGGCAACGGACAATTAATAATGAACGACACGCCAACCATTAATTTTTAACTGTAAATTATCAACTGACAACATGAATGTAGGAGACAAAGCCCCCGAATTTCTCGGACTGAACGAGAAAGGGGAAGAAATACGTCTGAGCGACTACAAAGGCAAAAAAGTAGTGCTCTACTTTTATCCGAAGGACATGACATCGGGCTGTACCGCCCAGGCATGCAACCTGCGTGACAACTATAGTGAACTGCGCAGTGCGGGCTATGAGGTTATCGGAGTGAGCATCAACGATGCCAAGTCGCACCAGAAATTCATCGAGAAAAACCAGCTCCCTTTCACGCTGATTGCCGACACCGACCATAAATTGACCGAAGAGTTCGGCGCATGGGGAGAAAAAAGTATGTGCGGACGCAAATACATGGGAACTTTCCGCACCACTTTCATCATTAACGAAGAAGGTATCATCGAACGCGTCATCACCCCGAAAGAAGTGAAGACAAAAGATCATGCCGCACAAATCCTGAAATAATAAGACAACAATGGCAAAAAAAGACGAACTGGAATTTGAGGGGGGAGTGGAAAACACTCCGAAACCCAATAACAGCGAAAAGCTGAAGGCCCTGCAGGCCGCCATGGATAAAATCGAGAAAAGTTTCGGGAAAGGCTCGATCATGAAAATGGGTGATGATCATGTGCAGGAAGTGGAAGTAATCCCTACAGGCTCCATCGCACTGAACGCGGCACTGGGAGTGGGCGGCTACCCACGTGGACGTATCATCGAAATCTACGGACCGGAATCTTCCGGTAAGACCACACTGGCCATCCATGCCATCGCCGAGGCACAGAAAACGGGAGGTATCGCGGCTTTCATCGATGCGGAACATGCATTCGACCGTTTCTATGCGGCAAAACTGGGTGTGGATATAGACAACCTGTGGATCTCACAGCCGGACAACGGTGAGCAGGCACTCGAAATCGCGGAACAACTGATCCGCTCTTCGGCCATTGACATCATTGTCATCGACTCAGTAGCCGCACTGACCCCGAAAGCGGAAATCGAAGGAGACATGGGTGACAACAAGGTAGGTCTGCAGGCACGTCTGATGTCACAGGCACTGCGCAAGCTGACTTCCGCCATCAGCAAGACCAACACCACCTGCATCTTCATCAACCAGCTGCGTGAGAAAATCGGTGTGATGTTCGGCAACCCCGAGACCACGACAGGCGGTAATGCGCTGAAATTCTATGCATCCGTACGACTGGATATCCGCCGTACCTCACAACTGAAAGACGGCGATGAGGTCATCGGCAATCAGGTACGCGTGAAAGTGGTGAAAAACAAGGTGGCTCCCCCATTCCGTAAGGCTGAATTCGACATCATGTTCGGTGAAGGAATCTCACATAGCGGAGAGATCATCGACCTAGGTTCCGAACTGGGCATCATCAAGAAAAGCGGCTCATGGTACAGCTACAACGACACCAAGCTGGGTCAAGGACGCGATGCCGCCAAACAGTGTATCCAGGATAACCCGGAACTGGCCGACGAGCTGGAGTCTCTTATCTTCAATGCACTGAAAGACAAAGAATAACCCATTCACTCCCAACAGACTGAAAAAATCGTAAAAGCCATGTCAGAGATTTTGTCTGACATGGCTTTTTTACTTTCCGATAAAGACCTTCCAATAATTTCCACGCCATTTTCACGACACATCGGAAGCATTTTCTTTTAAAGAAATTAGAATAAGAGAAAATAATATCCTATATTTACAAACCAAAATAGAAACCTTTATAAAACGAATGTATTATGAGACTGAAACCATTGTTCACCATAGCCCTCTGTTTTTCCGCCATCACCGCATTTGCCCAAAACGCCACCAGAATCCCTTTCCGGTTTGCGACAAGGGCAGAGGCGCAAATGCTGATTACGGATATTGACGACTACACAAAAGGCTGGAACCAGTTCGACATAAACGTACGACTTCAAAGCGACCAAGGCCGGAAATCCAAGCTGCTGGCCTATGCCATGAACCAGACATTGAACTGGAGCGACAAAGACAAAGAACGCATCTCAAAAAGTATAAAGACACTCGACAATGAAATCAGGAAACAAAAGTTAGATATCGACTTTCCAAAAGAACTGATATTCGTGAAAACAACCATGAAGGAAGAAGGAAATGTCGATGCATACACACGGAAAAACTGGATCGCGATGGGAGAAAGCGCGCTTGGCACCATGAGCGATGCGGACCTCACATCTTTAATCGCACATGAGATTTTCCATATTCTCAGCCGAAGCGACAAGGACTTCAAGAAAAGCGCCTACAGCACCATTGGGTTTACCGTGCTGGACAGAGACATCCTGTTTCCTGCCGACATCATCGAAAAAAGGATCTCAAATCCTGACATAGACAGGTATGACAGCTACATCAACCTGACAGTCAACGGACAGAAACAGAACTGCACCATGATGACATACACCGATTCCCCTTTTGACCCACAGGCTGGAAAAACCCTGTCCGATTATCTCCAGACAGGTCTGGTGCCATTGAATGAGAACTTCATCCCTGTACAACAGAATGGGGAAACCGTCATATACAGTATCGGCCAGACAACTGACTTTTATGAACAAGTAGGAAAGAACACAAACCATACCATCAATCCTGAAGAGATTTTGGCTGAGAATTTCTCTTTCCTGCTGACAGGGAAAAAAGATCTTCAGTCACCCGGAATCATAAACAAACTGAGGGAAGCACTGAAACAAAACGACAAGAAAAAATAAGAACATCCGGCACAGACAGAAGAATAAAAAAACGGATGCAGACTCTAAGGAACCGGTAAAAACACCTGAAGGATCCTTTTAAGTCTGCATCCGTTTTTTCAAGCCTTATCTTTTTGACTGCCTGTAATCTTTCTCGATGGCAAGCGTAATCCAGTTGGCCAAGGCCTGACGATTGTCGGCTATCACCAGACGTTTCTGGTCGCGTGCATTCTGGATATTGCCCACTTCCAGAAAGACAGCCACAGGAGTTGTCTTACGAAGCACGAACAGATTGCGCCCGCTCACCGTGCCGTCAAACCCCCGGTTAGGCTGGTGACGGTTATATTTCGCACGAAACGTACGCTGTATTTCCCTGGCCAGCCGCTTTCCCTTGGAACTTCCCGGCGCATGATAGAAGAACACATCGGTCTGGTCTCCCCTCGCACGACTGTCCACATGGATAAAGACAGCCCGCTTATAATTGCTCTTATCTTTTCCGTACAACCGGTTGATTGCGTCACACCGTTGCTGAAGCCGTGCCACCTGATTCAGCGGAATCGCCTTTCCCATACATGTCTCCCGCTTGCTGTTGTTCAGAATCGCCTGATTGCGGATTCCGTCTTTCGCATCCTGTATGATGAAATGCACTTTCGCACCACGTCGGAGCAACTCACGCCCCAGCCTGAGAATAATGTCGTAGGCATATTCATCTTCATGAAGCTCTTTTCCGCGATACTTCCCGATACAACCCGGATCAGGGCCTCCATGACCGCTTACCAGATAGAACACCGCACCTTTCAGTGAGTTGGAAGTCTTTCCGTAAGCCGCGTAACGCTTTCCGAACAGAGGCTCATAGTTGCTTTTTTTCTTCTGCGCGGAAAGCGGAAACGCTATCAGGAAGCACAGCATGAATGCCAGTCCACATTTCAATCCTTTCATTTCAGAAGCTCGTCAATTTTCTTACACAAGGATGCGAATTCCTCTTCATTGTACAAACGAGTCATCAACACAATCTTCCCATCTTTGTCCACCAATACATTGCGGGTGATTCCGGCATTACGTTCAGCATATTTGGCAAAGATGTCCGCTCCCGGGTCCAATCCCAAAGGATAAGTCACCCCCGTCTGCTTGGCGAAAGCTTTCACACGCTCCAAAGGCTCGTCGCGGTCAATCCCGTATAAGGCAAACGACGCGTTGTCCTTATGCTTCTGCCAGATATCCTTCTCGATAAAAGGCATCTCCTTCCGGCATACGCCACACCAGCTGGCCGTGAACTGAAGCATCACCACCTTTCCGCGCAGGTCGGACAATTTCACGGTCTGTCCGTCAGTCAATGTCATCTCAAAATCAGGAGCCATATCCCCTACTTTCACGATATATCCAGCCGCATCGGGAGTCGGAACGTTCTGTGCGGACAATCCGATACAGAAACAGGCCATCAAGGCCGCAATAAACATACATTTTTTCATAACGCAAACTATTTGATTTTCCTGCCAAAGATACAAAAAACTTTCGCAACTCATTGATAAACGAACGGCATACAAAAGAAAAAACACCCCGGAAAATCCATGTATGCACTTCATGTTTGTTTATATTTGCAGCTTATCCGTAATATTTTGTTCATTTTTTCAACAAATTGCATTATATTTGCAAACAATGGAAAGTGACACTTTCCGTTTACAATTAACAGACCAAAAACACACCATTATGGATTACACAAACATTATCGGCGAAAAAATCAAATCGCTGCGGACAACAAAAGAAATAACTATAGACGAATTGGCGGAAAGTACCGGACTGACCTCCGAACAGATCAACCGCATTGAAGACAATGTGGACATCCCTTCTCTGGCACCACTCATCAAAATAGCAAGGGCGCTGGGTGTACGGCTGGGAACTTTCCTTGATGACCAGGCCAACGAAGACGGACCGGTGGTATGCAGGAAAGGTGATGCGGACGACACCATCAGTTTCTCGAACAACGCGTCCGACGCACGCCAGCACATGCACTACCATTCCTTGTCAAAGGCCAAAAGCGACCGACACATGGACCCGTTCATCATCGACATAGATGAAAACGGAGAGACACAGTTCAGCCTCTCTGCCCACGAAGGGGAAGAGTTCATCATGGTACTTCAGGGAAAACTCGAAGTGGAATACGGGAAAAACAAATATGTGCTCAGCGAAGGCGACACCATCTACTACGACTCAATCATTCCCCACCATGTCCACGCCTACGAAGGCAAGGCCGCACGCATTCTGGCCGTAGTCTATACTCCCATCGAACTCTAAAACCGAAAGATCATGCCGCAACTATACGAAAGGACATTGGGAGACTGGCTGGAGCATTGGGCCGAGACCACTCCCGACAAAGAATATCTGGTGTACTCCGACCGCAACCTGAGGTTCACCTGGAAACAGTTCAACCAACGTGTGGACAACATGGCGAAAGGTCTGCTGGCCATCGGGGTAAAAAAAGGAACACATGTAGGTATCTGGGCAGGCAATGTGCCCGACTGGCTGACCTTCCTCTACGCCTGTGCCAAAATCGGTGCGGTGGCCGTAACGGTCAACACCAACTACAAACAGGCGGAACTGGAATACCTGTGTGAGAACTCCGACATGCACACACTCTGCATAGTCAACGGTGAGAAGGACAGCAACTATGTGGAAATGACCTACACGATGCTTCCCGAACTGAAGAAGTTTGAACGCGGACGGATGAAAAGCAAACGTTTCCCTCACATGCGGAACGTCATTTATATCGGCCAGGAGAAATACCGCGGAATGTACAACACAGCCGAAATCCTTCTCCTCGGAAACAACATCGACGATGAGGAGCTGACCAAGGCCAAGAAGGAAGTAAGCTGTCATGACACGGTCAACATGCAGTACACCTCCGGAACCACCGGATTCCCGAAAGGAGTGATGCTCACCCACTACAACATTGCGAACAACGGTTTCCTGACGGGCGAGCACATGAAGTTCACGTCCGATGACAAGCTCTGCGTGTGTGTGCCGCTCTTCCATTGCTTCGGCGTAGTGCTGGCCACAATGAACTGTCTCACCCACGGATGTACGGAGGTGATGGTGGAACGTTTCGACCCGCTGCTGGTGCTGGCCTCCGTCCATAAGGAACGCTGCACGGCTCTCTACGGTGTGCCCACCATGTTCATCGCCGAACTGAACCATCCCATGTTCTCCATGTTCGACCTGAGCTGTCTGCGCACAGGCATCATGGCTGGATCGCTTTGCCCCGTGGAACTGATGAAGCAGGTGGAAGAAAAGATGTTCATGAAGGTGACCAGCGTATACGGACTGACGGAAGCCTCTCCGGGAATGACCCACAGCCGCATTGATGATGATCCTGAAGTGCGCTACAACACCGTAGGCCACGAATTCGAGTTTACGGAAGTGAAGGTGATTGATCCGGAAACCGGTGAGGAATGCCCGGTAGGCGTGCAAGGCGAGATGTGCAACCGTGGCTACAACACCATGAAGGGCTACTATAAGAATCCGGAAGCTACGGCCGAGGTCATCGATGAGAACGGATTCCTGCATTCAGGTGACTTGGGCGTGAAGGACGAGAACGGCAACTTCCGCATCACGGGCCGCATCAAGGACATGATTATCCGCGGAGGAGAGAACATCTATCCGCGTGAGATCGAGGAATTCCTCTACCAGATGCCGGGCATCAAGGATGTACAGGTGGCCGGTGTTCCTTCAAAGAAATACGGCGAGGCCGTAGGAGCGTTCATCATCCTCCATGAGGGCTATACGATGAACGAGTTCGACGTGCGCGAGTTCTGCCAGGGCAAGATTGCGCGATACAAGATTCCGAAATACATCTTCTTTGTCAAGGAATTCCCCATGACGGGAAGCGGAAAGATTCAGAAGTTCAAGCTGAAGGACCTGAGCCTGCAACTCTGCAAGGAACAAGGAATCGAAATCATCTGATCCACACAGTCCCGGAGACAGAGGCACGGAGACACGGAGAGGCAACGACCACTCCGTGTCTCCGTGCCTCTTGTGTTTCTATTCCACGACAAACCGATGCTCGTATGACTGCACGCCCGAGGAAGTAAACACATCCACCATCAACCGGTAGCTTCCTTTCTCCGAGGCTATCCATGCCTTTTCCTCTGAAGGTTCCGCCGACAGAGACAATCCCATGGGAGTGTACATCGTACCTTTCGACGACAGATCCGCCTTATCCGTATAATTGCGTGTCTTTACCAGTATGGCACCGTTAACGGCTCCCCATGTATAGGCGTTCGTCTGCCACGGGCGGAGCAGTTCCACCGTCTCAACCTCTTCCGTAGGCATATGGAGTACGAAATCATATTGATCCTGTTCGATTCTTGTCCCGTCCAGCAAAATGGGCAACGAGTTGGATACGTTAAGGACAGAAGGACCACGTGTACTGGTTACAGAAGTATTTACAACGCCCGGAATAATGTTTCCCTTATCATCTGTCACAACCGATTTGGTTATGATTATACCCGGCATATCTTTCAGTATATCCTCCACCGTCCGGTAGTTCCATTTCTCAATCTCTTCACGGTCCGCAAAATTCATGCTATAGAACTTGTTGGTCGGTTCCGGCGGACCATCAGAACGCATACGGGCCGATACGGTAACATCAGGAAGCCTCAGATGACGCATGCCGTCACGGTCGGCCATATATTCCATCTCCCCACTGCCGAACGACACCTCCGACCCGGCGTAATAAGGCGACGGCACGCGATAAGGATTCCGGTTCACCACGGCCGGATAAGTTTCGTCATCCATACGAATCTCGGCAAAGTCAGGCTTCCCTTTTGCCGTGACGGCCTGCAGGAAAAACGAGTCTCCCTCGCGGAAGTCATCCACCGCCATGCGGAACCTCCCGTCCCCGTCTATCGGAGCGTCGTACACCAGATCGTTCCCAGTGTGATACGCCACCAGCGTACCTCCCACAAAAGGCCGCTTTTTCCTGTTCACTATCCGACCGCCGAATGTCATTTCCTGCTCAGGAAGATATGCGTAGACCGCCGTATCCTTCTCCACCGCATCCTTGAGGAGGAAACGGCCGAACGTGGCGGTGCTCAACCAGGTCTTCAGGTCATTGCCCCGCTCCACCGCATCGTCACTCACATAAAGAGAATACGGGAAGCGCAACGGGGACGTATAGTCCGACAGGAAATCGAGAGAGGCCTCAGCATGGGATGCCAGCAGGTCGTTGTCCGCCACCACACGGGCCATCACCTTACCGTTCTCCGGGAACGGGGCGAAACAATAGCGCAGCGTGTCGCCCGTCCGGAGGGTATCGGGAGCGGACAATCCGCCCGTCAGATGATATTTTCCCGAAACCGTATATTCCGACACGATGTCCAGCCTCTTGTCCGTAAGAAAAAGGGTCACGACCTCGGGTTCCTTGTCAAGTGACACAATCGCCCTCTGTCTGACGGTCTCCAGCCTGCTCAATCCGTTTTTTCTGTCGTACAGATACAGGCGGTAGTCCGCGTCCGAAACCTTCCCGCCAAATATCTCATAGCTCAGCCTGCCTCCGCTGAGGTTGCCCTGAATCTTGATTCCGGAGGTGGTTTCCGGCAACTCCACGCGCAGGCTCTCCCCATCGCAATTCCCCACAAGGAAATAGCGTGCGCCAGGCTGCGGAATGAAGTTCAGCCGTGCCAGTCCGGAGACGGAGGTCCGGATTGTGGAAAGCGTATCACCTTTCTCGTCCTGCAGATACAGGTCCGCCTCCACAGGAAGGGTCAGCGCATCGGTCAGCTGCACCGCCACCGACTGCATGCTGCCCGCCACGAGTCGTCCTCCCGAAGGCGCGACCACGCAACGGATTCCTTTTCCCCTACCATTACTAAGGTCAGGAAACCGCTTGCCTATCAGCACGGGCTGCACGGGAAAGCTCTCCGGGGAGAAATTACGCATCAGCCGGGTATAGGCCCGAAGATAATACACGTCGGCCGGCCACTCATAGTCCGTAACCAGCCGTGCGTGGAAATATCCTTTCCCCTTGCACGACAGCTTCTGCCGCACCAGCACGGAATCGGCTCCGTTGAAAAGCTCCACATACAGGTATCTGCTGTACGGCCTCAAGTCCTGTTCCGACATGCAGGCCACACGCCCTTCCACCTCTACCGTATCTCCGGGCATGTATTCATGCCTGTCGGCACTCAGAAAGATCTGTTCCGAACGGAAATCCTCAGGGAGCTGTGCGGAGGCGCACACGGCGGAGAGCAAAAGAGAAAAACATGCAATCCATTTCATAAATCATTTATTTAAGATTACTATAACCTGATAATAGCATTGCGCATACTCATCATACCTAGGATCCGTCGTATATAGTCCCCATCCTTTGTTCCATTTTTTCACTAGAATATCGACAGGAAACCGGGTGTTTTGCCCATCATAAGACAAACAAAAAACAAATACGCGTTTCATAATAATATTTTAAAATTTTTCCAATATACATATTTTTTCCACACCAACAAAGATTTTTACTCACAATGATCAAAATGTCAAAATGACAATCCGGAGCATTGAGAATCGCTCATTCCCGATCAAAATCCGGACAGAACCAAATACAAGAATCTCAAGACTTATCACTAAATCAATCTATCACACAAAAACAATTTATGCAGACAAAAAGTAAGCACAAAAGAAAAACAAGAAACAAACAGAGAAACACACATCCTTTTTATCACATTTTATCATTTCCAAAGAACCACTTCCCGACAGAATTCCAGAGAAAAAACAAGGCTTCTCACCCACTGAAAACACAGATTCCGGCATCTGAGCCGGAACATCAGGACGTTTTATCCGAAATATCAGGATGTCTTCAGGCAAACATCAAGGTGTTTTTCGAGAAACAACAAGGCGTTTTCAGACAATCATCTTCCCCACCAACCCCCTCCACAAGCCTTCTGGACGGGGTCAGTCATTCACTTTTATTAAGAAACCACTTCCAGATGCGACAAAATTGCGGAAGCACATGTTTTCACAAAAGGCGAATCCAATGTTTTTTGACAGAGAAAGTCCCATTTTCGCTTCATTCTGACAATCCGGACAAGACCATTCCACAAAATGCCGGACAGAATATTTTCTCTATTTCCATTGTTTTTCCTATCTTTCGGCACAAAACCAATTTTTAAACAAAACAGTATATGAAAAACATTTTCGGAATGATTTCCCTGCTCTTCGGCTGCTTCCTCATGGCCTGCCAGCCGCAGGACAAGGCAGGGACGATTGTGGCGGCCTACGTCACATCACAAGGCGAGTCGCTTCCCGACCCGTCAGTGCTCACCCACATCAACTACGCTTTCGGGCATGTGGACTCTACTTTCGACAAGGTGCGGATTGACCGCGAGGAACGCTTGCGCGAAATCGTGGCACTGAAAAAGAATTATCCGGAACTGAAAGTCTCCCTCTCCATCGGAGGCTGGGGAAGCGGAAACTTCAGCGAGATGGCAGCCGACGAACAGAAACGCCTTTCGTTTGCCAAGGACTGCGGACGCATCGTAAAAGACTTCAACCTTGACGGAATCGACATCGACTGGGAATATCCTACCAGCGACGCGGCCGGCATCTCCTGCTCGCCAGACGACACGGAAAACTACACGCTCCTGATGCGCGACATCCGCGAGGCCATCGGCAAGGACAAGCTGCTGACACTCGCCTCGTCCTACCGCGCGCGCTTCATCGACTTCCGCGCCATCGCGCCTTATATTGATTTCGTAAACATCATGGCCTACGACATGGGCAAGCCGCCTTACCACAACGCGGCCCTCTATCCTTCTGAAATGACCCGGAAGGGAGCTTCGTGCGAGGAATCGCTGGAGGCACATATCGCGGCGGGTGTTCCGGTGGAAAAGATCGTGCTCGGCATCCCGTTCTACGGACACGGAGCCGATTCCATCCTGCCGTATTATGTGGACTACAAGAACATCGACACACTGAGAAACTACACCGCCTGCTGGGATTCCACCGCACAGGTGCCTTACGCCACGGACTCTACCGGCATGATGGTCTGCACTTACGAAGATCCACGCTCCATCGCCCTCAAGTGCGACTTCATCCACGAGAAGAAACTTCTCGGCGTAATGTATTGGGAATATAACACCGACAACTCCAAAGGCGACCTCCGGCGCGCCACTTTCGACGGGATGATGAAGAAATGACCGCCCGTAAACGGAACGTGCCGTAATTGGAACATAAAACACGGAGGCACAGAGACACAGAGAAAATATGCTTGTGAATCACCAATATAAAAACTCTGTGTCTCTGTGCCTCCGTGTTTCAAATCATTTTGGCACACTTTCGTCTGTCTTTTAATTCTTCTCCACTTTCACCAGCAAGGTCTTTCCCTCCTGCTCGCCGTCCATATTGAACGATTCGGATTTCACCAGACCGATTCCCTCGGCATACCATTCATTGACACGGACCGTCGTGGTTTTCAACACAATCTTAGTCCGCTTCAGATAGGAAATCTTCACGCAGTTGAACTTGCCGGCACGGGTATGGACCAGTTCCGTTCCCATATACGAAGCACCGGATATGGTCACCTCGTTTTTCAGCATATTCCTTATCCACTGGAATTTCCGGTCGGGCAGGTTCTCTCCGGCCTGTGCCCCGTCCTTGATGGAGAATGAATTGTCACCCTTGAATTTCAGCTTTTCCAACAGCCCCAGACGTGCGCCCGTATCATAGCGGTCCGGATCGGAATCAGAATCAATATACGGGCCATACATCAGGTCCTCCGTACATACCGTATTCGTTCCGTCGTACATCCAGTCAAACAAAGTATAGCTGGTGTTGTTCTTGGTCTTGGTCGTGACAATCTTGTCGTAATAGCTGGCCTTGACCGTGTTTCCCTCCTTCACAACATTCCTTACGGTAATCTCCTCGTCGGACACACTCTGTCCCACCTCGTCGTAGTTCACATAGTGCAGCCTCGCACCTTCCACCGTACAGAAATATTGCGCCTGAGCAGCATGGCCCGCAAACAGACAGGCCACAAAAAACATAAACTTCTTCATAGTGCTAACCGTTTCTTTAATAAAATGTGACGCAAACTTACGAATTTCTTTCTTTTCTGGCTATCTTTGCGGTTGAAAAACATTTAAATCAACTTATTATTATGGGTTTATTATCAAGTTTATTCGGAGAAAAGAAACCGGACGATAACCGGACCCCGCAAGAAAAGCAGGACCAGAAAAACTTCGACATACTCAAATACGACGGAATCCGCGCGCGCAACATGGGCAGACTGGACTATGCCATCAGATGCTTTGAACAGGCCATCGGCCTGAACGACGAGCCTGAGACACTGGGACTCCTCGCACATGCCTATCTGCAGGCCAACCGCACGGACGACGCACGGCTTACATTGGACCGCCTGGTGCGACAGAACCCTTCGGACCTCCACGCCCTGCTCTCTCTGGCCGGCGTATGCTACATGCAGGAAGATTATGCGACCATGAAAGAAGTATGCCAGAAAGCCATCGCACAGGATGACAAGAACGCACAGGCTTATTTCCTGGCTGCACGGGCTGAAAGAGGATTGAAAAACGACCTGAACGCTATCGTAATGCTTACAAAAGCGCTCGCACAAAACGAGACTTTCACACAAGCCTACCAGCTGCGCGCCGAAGTGCTGTGGGACATGCGGCAGGCACATGAGGCGACGGACGACCTGAACCATATTCTTTCGCTCAATCCGGACGATGAGGACGCGCTGCTGCTGAAAGGAAGAATCGAGGCAGCCACAGGCCATGCGGACGAAGCGGAAACCTGTTTCAACAGGACTCTGGAAGTGAACCCTTTCAACGAGACCGCTTACCTGCTGAAAGGGGAAATATTATGCGGACTGAAAAAGGCGGAAGAGGCCGAAACGCTCTATACGGAAGCCATCGACCTGATGCCTGACAAGGCCGTATTCTATCAGGAACGGGGCCGCGTCCGTCTGCTCAACGGCAACAAGGAAGGTGCCGCCGAGGACATGAAAAAGGCCATCGAAATAGCCCCTGAGAAAGAGGGACAGATTACCGGAAACTTCAGCAACTTCGGGAAAGACGGCATACAGACAGGCATCTACTGAAAGGCAAAAGGCCTGGGATGAAACGAAAAAACAAGGAATATCAAAGAAAAATTCAAGAAAACATTTGTTTTTTCAAGAAAAGTATTACATTTGCATCCGAAATGATAACAAAATAACAACAAACGTATGAAAACATTTGCTACATACTTCTTCTTTTTCTTTTATTACTTTTACTTTAGCAATGAAGTGAAGCGGGAGTTTGTATGTGTACGTTAAAAACAAAATGAACTGAACAAAAACGAATAAGAATAACGAAATCCCGCTTCCGAACGAAGTCGGGATTTTTTTTTAGACTAAAGCAAACAAGATGAAAAAAATAGCGATACAAGGAATCGTGGGGTCATATCACGACATTGCCGCCCACAAGTATTTCAAGGATGAGGAAATCGAACTGGTCTGCTGCAACACGTTCGAGGAGGTGTTCGATGCCATGAAGAAAGACAACAACATTATCGGAATGATCGCCATCGAGAATACCATCGCGGGAAGCCTGCTCCACAACTACGAGCTGCTCCGTGACAGTGGGGCCACCATCCTCGGCGAGCACAAGCTCCGCATCAGCCACAGCATCATGTGTCTGCCGGGCGAGGACTGGAGCACACTGACCGAAGTCAACTCCCACCCCGTGGCTCTGGCACAATGCCGGGACTTCCTCCAGCACCGCCCCCAACTGAAAGTAGTGGAAACGGAAGACACGGCCGCCAGCGCCCGAGACATCAAGGAGAAAGGGCTGAAAGGACATGCCGCCATCTGCTCGAAATATGCCGCCGAACTCTACGGCATGAAGATCCTGCAGGAAGGCATCGAGACCAACAAACACAACTTCACCCGCTTTCTCGTGGTGTGCGACCCGTGGATAGCCGACGACCTGAAGGTCCGCTCCAGACTGAACAAGGCGAGCATCGTATTCTCGCTTCCGCACAGCGAGGGAAGTCTTTCAAAAGTATTGTCCATCTTTTCATTCTACAACATCAACCTGACCAAGATACAGTCGTTGCCCATCATCGGACGGGAATGGGAATACATGTTCTACGTGGACGTGATGTTCGACGACTACCTGAGATACAAACAGTCCATCGACGCAGTAACCCCATTGACAAAAGCACTTAAAATATTAGGAGAATATGCAGAAGGAGAATCAACCATATAAGATTGAGCCGGCCGACAGGTTGGCCAACGTGAGCGAATACTATTTCAGCCGGAAACTGAAAGAAGTGGCCCGCATGAACGCGGAAGGAAAGAATGTAATCAGTCTCGGAATAGGAAGCCCTGACCTGCCCCCCTCGGAAGAGACCATCAAGGTGTTGTGCGAGAACGCGCAGAAGCCGGACGCGCACGGATACCAGCCTACTGTAGGCATTCCGGAACTCCGGCAGGCCATGGCAAAATGGTATAAACGATGGTATGATGTCGACCTGGACCCGAATACGGAAATCCAGCCGCTCATCGGTTCGAAAGAGGGCATCCTGCATGTCACTCTGGCTTTCGTGAACGTGGGCGACCAGGTGCTGGTGCCGAATCCGGGATACCCCACCTACACTTCACTCAACAAGATCCTGGGGAGCGAGATCGTGAACTACGACTTGCGGGAGGACAACCACTGGCAACCGGACTTCGACCAATTGGAGAAGATGGACCTGAGCCGCGTGAAGCTGATGTGGACCAACTATCCGAACATGCCTACCGGAGCCAACGCTACGATGGAACTGTATGAAAAGCTGGTCGACTTCGCACGCCGCCATAACATTGTTATCGTCAATGACAACCCCTACAGCTTCATCCTCAACCGGAAACCACTCAGCATACTGAACGTGCCGGGCGCCAAGGAATGCTGCATCGAGTTCAATTCGATGAGCAAGAGCCATAACATGCCGGGCTGGCGTGTGGCTCTGGCGGCCACCAACGCGCAGTTCATCCAATGGATCGTGAAAATCAAGAGCAACATCGACTCCGGCACTTTCCGCCCCATCCAGCTGGCCGCCGCACAAGCCTATGACAACAGTGCGGAATGGCACGAGGAAGCGAACGTAAACGTGTACGGCAGACGCCGCAGGCTGGCCGAGGAAATCATGCGGACACTGGGATGCACGTTCGACCCCGAGCAGGTGGGCATGTTCCTCTGGGGGCGTATCCCCGACACGTATGCCGACGTAGAGGAACTGACGGAAAAAGTGCTGCACGAGGCCCGCGTGTTCATCACTCCGGGATTCATCTTCGGGAGCAACGGAAAACGGTACATCCGTATCTCGCTATGTGCCAAGGAAGAAAAACTGGCCGAGGCACTTGAACGGATCAGAAAAATCATGTAACGGAATATCAATCTAAAAAACTAATCATATGGAACTCGAATTGCAACCCATCGAATTGGAAGGTGTATCAAAAGAACGGCCTTTGGTCATTGCAGGCCCCTGCAGTGCCGAAACAGAAGAACAGGTGATGACAACCGCCAGACAACTGGCCGACAAAGGTGTCAAGATTTTCCGTGCAGGCATCTGGAAACCGCGCACCAAACCGGGAGGATTCGAAGGAATCGGTGTGGACGGACTGGCCTGGCTGAAAGAAGTGAAGCAGGAAACGGGAATGTATGTCACCACCGAAGTGGCTACGGCCAAACACGTGTATGAAAGTCTGAAAGCCGGCATCGACATTCTTTGGATCGGAGCACGTACCACTGCCAATCCGTTTGCAGTGCAGGAAATCGCCGATGCGCTGAAAGGAGTGGACATTCCGGTCCTGGTCAAGAACCCGGTCAATCCGGATCTGGAACTGTGGATAGGCGCACTGGAACGCATCAACAACGCGGGACTGAAACGCATCGGAGCCATCCACCGCGGATTCTCTTCGTACGACAAGAAGATCTACCGCAACCTGCCACAATGGCATATCCCCATCGAGTTGCGCCGCCGCATCCCGGCACTGCCGATTCTGTGCGACCCGAGCCACATCGGAGGGAAGCGTGAGCTGATAGCACCCCTCTGCCAGCAGGCCATGGACCTGGGGTTCGACGGTCTGATTGTGGAATCGCACTGCAATCCGGACGCGGCATGGAGCGACGCCGCACAACAGGTTACTCCGGACATCCTCGACTATATCCTGAACCTGCTGGTCATCCGCTCGGAACACCAGAGCACGGAAAACCTGAACGACCTGCGCCGCCAGATTGACGAATGCGACAACGAGCTGATGGACATTCTGGCAAAACGTATGCGCG
Source organism: Candidatus Phocaeicola excrementigallinarum (assembly GCA_019120125.1). Lineage (GTDB taxonomy): Bacteria > Bacteroidota > Bacteroidia > Bacteroidales > Bacteroidaceae > Phocaeicola > Phocaeicola excrementigallinarum. Next base: position 60,290 of record DWVR01000051.1, read on the forward strand.
TATGCCGCGAAATCGGTACATTCAAGAAAGAGCACAACATGACCATCCTGCAGACCGGACGATACAACGAGATTCTGGACAAACGCGGCGCGCAAGGCGCGCTTTGTGGCATGGACTCCGACTTCGTGAAACAGGTATTCGAGCTGATTCATGAAGAAAGTGTGCGCCAGCAAATGGAAATCATCAATAAGTAACATCCAACCGGTGAATGACCCATTCGGTCATTCACTCTTAATCATCAACTGTTGAAATGAGAATACTGATCCTGGGAGCCGGGAAAATGGGCTCCTTCTTTACCGACGTGCTGAGCTTCGAGCACGAAGTGGCCGTATATGACATCAATCCGCAGCGCCTGCGGTTCATGTACAACTGTTACCGTTTTACGGAAATCGAGGAAATCGAGAAATTCAAGCCCGAACTGGTCATCAACGCCGCTACGGTAAAATATACGCTCGATGCGTTCCGGCAGGTGCTCCCCGTGCTGCCGAAGGACTGCATCATCAGCGACATCGCTTCCGTGAAGACCAACCTGAAAGAGTTTTACGAGAACTGCGGGTTCCGCTACGTGTCGACCCACCCGATGTTCGGACCGACTTTCGCCAATCTGGACAAACTGAGCGAGGAAAATGCCATCATCATCAAAGAGGGAGACCATCTGGGACGCATTTTCTTCAAGGACCTTTACCAGCGTCTGGGGCTGAACATCTTTGAATATACGTTCGAGGAGCATGACGAGACAGTGGCCTACTCGCTGTCCATCCCCTTTGTCTCCACTTTCGTGTTCGCCGCAGTGATGAAGCATCAGGACGCGCCGGGAACCACTTTCAAGCGCCACATGTCGATTGCCCGGGGAGTGCTCAGCGAGGACGACTACCTGCTGCAGGAAATACTCTTCAATCCGCGCACACCGGCACAAGTGGAAGGAATCCGTACGGAACTGAACGAACTGCTGGACATCATCAGTCGCAAGGATACGGAAGGGATACATGCCTATCTTGGCAAGATTCGCAGTCACATAAAATGATACGAACAAAAAAACAGGCGTGCCCTCCCGAGGAAAAGACACGCCTGCTTTTATCGTATCGACCTAGAATCTATATCCTACTCCGATTGAGAAGTTCATATTCTTCGGATGATCTGTCGAAACGATCTGTTCCAACGGAGAAATAAAACCGTGCTGTGCTGCAAAATTAACCAAATAGTGGTCAGACAGTTCAAAGCCCACTCCCCACTGGAAACCGAAATCTCCACGTTTCCAACCGTCGAATACCTTCGACTCATAATCATCATGTTTATTCTTTCCTCCCAGCCCGATTGCCACATAAGGACCCGCATTGATTACGAACCGGGCATTCTCTGTGAGAGTAATCTTATAGGCAGCCAAAATAGGAATATCCATATAAACAGGACGCACTTTCCATCCACCGTTCTTATAGCCTCTCGATGTGAACATCAGTCCCGGCTGGAACGCCCAACTTTCATTGAATTCATAATCCATGCCCGCCCCCAACGTAAATCCAGGCAAGGCTTTCACGTCCCGCTGAGTCATGTTGCTGAAATTCAAACCCAACTTCACATCCCATCTCCATTGGGAGAAACCCACTAAGGCAACCATCGCCAAAACGCATGTCAACAATAGTTTTCTCATAGCCGTAAAGTGTTTTCAGGCGGGCTTCCGTGACACCTGATTCTGAAAATCCTGACGGAAAGGACGGAAGCTTCTCTCCCTTTTCCTGAAAAAAGGCAGACTACCTCTCCGTAAATCTCCTTACCACAAAATTACAAAATATCCGCAAAAAAGCAAACATGCAAAGGCTTGATTTCAAACGGGGAAAGGACAGGAAAAACACCTTGACGTTTTCCGTGTCAGAGTTTCAGCTTCTTGGATACCGGTTTCGACTCATTGTGCAGACGGTCGAGCGCCGTCACCACATAACGGTATTTTGTCTTTCCGTCCTCGTACGGAAGCTTATAGAACTCATTGCGCGTGATGGCCACGATACGTGTGGCATCGTCCAGATTCACTTTCTCCTTGCGCAGGAAACGGTACACCACATAATGTGTGGCCTCGTCCATCACAGTCTTTGCCTTCGGAGCCGACCAGAAAAGGATATACCCGTCTTCCGTCCACACCGGTTTGAGCTTGCGCACCTTTCCGGGAGCCTTGTCATCGATAAAAGGCGATGCGGGCCACAGCGCGGGGAACTTGTGATATTTGTCAGCCAACATATCCCGATAGTTCCCCTTATTCTCCACCACAGCGGCCGCATACCACAGACAGCTTCCCTGTACTGTAGGCAACGAACGCTGTAACTTGAACTTGGCAGGAGTCTGGTTCTGTCCCGCATTCTTCGGATCAGGCTTTGTCACCGTACGCATCACGTCCTGCCCGATGTACAGCGGACGCGCGGACGCGTTCCTGGCCCACCAACGGACCAGCGTATCATAGTCAGCGGCCGGATGCCCGATCTCCCAATAAATCTGAGGTATGTTGTAGTCCACCCATCCGTTGTTCACCCACAACAGCACATCTGCGTACAAATCGTCGTAGTTCTGAAGGCCGTTCGTGTCACTCCCGTTCGGATTGCTTTTCTTGTTCCGGTAAATTCCGAAAGGCGATACCCCGAACTTCACCCACGGCTTCGTGTCACGTACCGTCTCATGGATCTCCTTGATCAGCACATTCACGTTGTCACGTCTCCAGTCGCCACGGTCGGTAAATCCCCTCCCGTATGCAGCAAAGCTCAAGTCGTCGGGGAACTTCTCGCCCGGATTGGGATAAGGATAGAAATAATCGTCCATGTGGATGGCATCGATGTCGTAACGGCTCACAATGTCGCGCACAATCTTGCAGATGTACTTGCGCGACTCTGGCAGACCCGGGTCAAAATAAAGCTGTCCCGCATATTCCACGAACCATTCGGGATGCGTGTTGTACGGATGAAGAGGCGACAGCGCGGTCGTGCCCTTCGTTTTCGCCCGGTAAGGATTGATCCACGCGTGAATCTCCATGCCGCGCTTGTGGCATTCTTCCACCATGAACTGCAAGGGATCCCACACCGGAGACGGTGCCTTTCCCTGCACTCCCGTCAGGAAACGGCTCCACGGCTCATAGGGAGATTTGTACAATGCATCCGCCTCAGCCCTCACCTGAAAGATGATGGCATTCACACCCGCGCCTTTCAGATTGTCAAGCTGTTCCGTCAATGTTTTCCTCATCTGCCCGGCAGGCATTCCCTGAAACTGCCCGTTCACACACTGGATCCATGCCCCGCGGAACTCGCGCTTGGGATACATTTCTTGGGCATACGCCGTATGGATGCCCAACAGTATCACCCACACGGCCAACAAGTTTTTCAGTCTCATTTTTTCTGTTATTTCCGATTTGTTTACATTCTTCAAACGTTCGCAAAGATAGCCAAAATACAGAAGAATCTAACAAAAAGTCGTTATCTTTGCGCGTCCAACCAATCAAGAAAAACATGTCGGAGAGTAAGTGCATAAGTATCAAAGGAGCAAAGGTCAACAACCTGAAGAATATCGACGTCGACATTCCGCGTGACAACCTGGTGGTCATCACCGGGTTATCGGGTTCCGGCAAGTCGTCACTGGCGTTCGACACGCTTTATGCCGAAGGACAGCGGCGCTACGTGGAAAGTCTTTCCTCGTACGCGCGCCAGTTTCTGGGACGTATGGGCAAGCCGGAATGCGACTTCATCAAAGGCATTCCACCTGCCATCGCCATCGAACAGAAGGTCATCAGCCGTAATCCGCGCTCCACGGTAGGCACCTCAACGGAAATCTATGAATATCTCCGCCTGCTTTTCGCGCGGATCGGAAAGACCTACTCCCCGATAAGCGGCAGACTGGTGAAGAAGGACAGTCCGGAGGACATCGTCAACTGCATGCTGGCCCATCCTGAAGGAATGCGCTACACCGTGCTCACGCCGATCCTTCCACGGGACGGGCGCTCCTACGAGGAACAGCTCGACATGGACCTGAAGCAGGGATTCACCCGGCTGGAAGTAAACGGCGAGATTGTCCGCATTGAGGACTACACCTATAATGAGAAAGACACAATCTACCTGTTGATCGACCGCATGACCTGCGATGACAGCAAGGATTCCATCAGTCGTCTGACCGACTCGGCCGAAACGGCGATGTACGAAGGTGACGGCACCTGCCTGCTGCGCTTCTATCTGCCTGACCGTACCACGGAACTGCATTCCTTCAGCACCAAGTTCGAAGCCGACGGCATGAAGTTTGAAGAACCGAGCGACCAGATGTTCTCGTTCAACTCACCCATCGGCGCCTGCCCCACCTGCGAAGGATTCGGAAAAATCATCGGAATAGACGAGCATCTGGTCGTTCCGAACAGGGCGTTGAGTGTATACGACGGCGCGGTGCTTTGCTGGCGCGGAGAAAAGATGGGCGAATGGCTCAACGAGTTCCTGCGTGAGGCTCCCGCACACGACTTCCCCATATTCACCCCGTACTACGAGCTGACCCAGGAACAGAAAGACTACCTGTGGCACGGCCCACGCGAAAAAGCCTGCATCGACTCTTTCTTCAAGATGCTTGAAGAGAACCAATACAAAATCCAATACCGTGTCATGCTGGCCCGCTATAGGGGAAAGACCCTCTGCCCCACCTGCCACGGAAGCCGGCTGAAAAAAGAGGCGGACTATGTGCGCGTGGGTGGGAAAAACATTTCTGAACTGGTGGAAATGCCCATATACCAGCTGAAAGAGTTCTTCCGTACGATAGACCTGGACGAGCACGACCGCACGGTCGCGAAGCGCTTGCTGGACGAAATAAACAACCGGCTTGGCTTCCTTGACAATGTGGGACTGAGCTACCTGACTCTCAACCGCCTCAGCAACACTTTGTCCGGAGGAGAAAGCCAGCGGATCAATCTGGCCACATCGCTGGGCAGCAGCCTGGTGGGTTCACTCTACATCCTTGACGAACCGAGCATCGGACTCCACAGCCGCGACACTGCCCGCCTCATCAAAGTGTTGCGCCAGTTGCAACAGCTTGGGAACACAGTGGTTGTGGTGGAACACGACGAGGAAATCATCCGCGCCGCCGACTACATCATCGACATCGGTCCAAAAGCCGGGAGACTGGGAGGAAAGATCGTCTATCAGGGCGACATGAAAGATCTGAGGCCGGGCAGCGACAGCTATACGGTGAAATATCTGTTGGGAGAAGAGACCATCAGACGCCCCAAGACACACCGGGCATGGAACAACTACATCGAGATAAGGGGAGCGAGAGAAAACAACCTGAAAGGTATTGACGTACGCTTTCCGCTCAATGTGATGACCGTAGTGACCGGCGTCAGCGGTTCCGGCAAAAGCACGCTGGTACGCGACATCTTCTACAAGGCACTGAAACGCGAATACAGCGAGGTGAGCGACCGTCCGGGAGAGTTCCTCTCCATCGGCGGTGACATCAAGCAGGTGAACGACATTGAGTTCGTGGACCAGAATCCGATCGGAAAATCATCACGAAGCAATCCGGTGACATACATCAAAGCCTACGACGAGATCCGCAAACTGCTGGCCGACCAGCCGCTGGCGAGACAGATGGGCTACACGGCAGGCCATTTCTCGTTCAACACCGAAGGCGGACGGTGCGAGGAATGCAAGGGAGAAGGCACCATTACGGTCGAGATGCAGTTCATGGCCGATCTCGTGCTGGAATGTGAGTCATGCCACGGAAAACGTTTCAAGAAAGAGACACTGGAAGTGAGATTCGAAGGAAAGAATGTGTACGACATATTGGAAATGACAGTCGACCAGGCCATCGAGTTCTTCTCAGAGCATAACCAGAAAAAAATCGCGAAAAAGCTCCAGCCCCTGCAGGATGTCGGTCTGGGCTACATCAAATTGGGACAGTCATCGTCCACACTGTCGGGAGGAGAGAACCAGCGCGTGAAACTGGCTTATTTCCTGAGCATCGAAAAGGCGAAGCCCACCATCTTCGTATTCGACGAACCGACCACAGGCCTTCATTTCCATGACATCAGGAAACTTCTCCACGTATTCGACGCGCTCATCAGTCGCGGACATACCATCGTCATCATTGAACACAACATGGATGTCATCAAATGCGCGGACTATGTCATCGACCTGGGACCGGAAGGAGGAGAAATGGGAGGAAATCTGGTCGTGGCCGGCACACCGGAAGAGGTGGCCGCCTGCGCGGTGTCTTACACGGGACAATTCCTTAAAGAGAAACTGACAGAAGGATAAACGGAAAAACCACACCATGTATATTGACAAGATACAACAGCTTTACCGGCAATATGCGGGACATCTTCCACAAACAGTGGAAGAATTGCCCGGCGCCGGCTCCAACCGGAAGTATTTCCGGATAAAAGATTCCACGGACTGCATCGGAGTATACGGTACTTCCATAGAAGAAAACGATGCGTTCCTCTATCTTTCAACACATTTCCGGAACAAAAGACTCCCGGTGCCCGAAGTGTACGCCATATCAGGCGACCGCCTCTGCTATCTTCAGGAGGATCTGGGTGACACCCAACTGTTCCAGCTCATCCAGCAAGCGCGGCAAACAGAATACGATGATAATCTGATGCACCTGCTTGAACAGACCATCCGCCAATTGCCACGTTTCCAGTTTGAAGGAAGCGAAGGAATGGATTTCAACAAATGCTATCCTCCTGTACCCTTTAACCGGAGAAGCGTTTTATGGGACCTGAATTACTTCAAATATTGTTTTCTGAAAACCACTGGTGTGGAATTTCAAGAAAACACTTTGGAGAACGATTTTGAACGGATGTGCGACATTCTGCTCGCTGAACCATCCGACCACACTTTCATGTACCGCGACTTCCAAAGCCGCAATGTCATGATAAAGGAGGGAACTCCTTATTTCATCGACTTTCAGGGAGGACGGAAAGGTCCTTTCCATTACGATGTAGCTTCGTTCCTTTGGCAGGCAAAAGCCAATTTTCCCGACACGGTACGCCAACATCTGATTGATGTCTATCTGGACGCGCTCCAGTCCTTCAAGCCGATGGATAAGGAAACATTCAGCGCGCGTCTCCGCCATTTCGTACTGTTCCGTACCCTTCAGGTGTTGGGCGCATACGGTTTCAGAGGCTATTTTGAACAAAAGACCCATTTCATCCAAAGCGTACCATTTGCCATAGAAAACCTACGGAGACTTCTGGAAAACGATTTCAAAGAGTATCCTTATCTGTGCGGACTCCTGTGCCAGATGACCGAGCTTCCGCAATTCATTTATGAAAGGAACAAAAAGAGACTTACCGTTACGGTCATGAGCTTTTCCTACAAAAAAGGAATTCCCGAAGACGAAAGCGGAAACGGAGGAGGATATGTGTTCGACTGCCGGGCCGTACACAATCCGGGACGCTATGAACAATACAAGTCACTGACCGGACTTGACGGACCCGTCATCCGCTTTCTGGAAGAGGACGGCGAGATCACCACTTTCCTGACACACGTGGACGCACTGGCAGACGCGCATGTGGACCGTTACATCGAACGGGGATTCAGCCATCTGTCCATATATTTCGGATGCACAGGAGGCCAGCACCGTTCTGTCTACTCCGCCCAGCATGTGGCAGAACACCTGCACCGGAAATTCAATGTCAACGTACGGTTGATACACCGCGAACAACACATAGAACAGTACTTCAAATCCAAATAAGTCATTATGAAAGCCATGATATTCGCCGCCGGACTGGGGACCCGGCTGAAACCCCTCACCGACCATACACCGAAAGCATTGGTATGCGTGGCGGGACGGCCAATGCTGGAACATGTCATCCTGAAACTGAAAGCGGAAGGATTTACGGAAATTGTGGTCAACATCCACCACTTCGGACAACAGATCATTGATTTTCTGGAAGCGAACCGACACTTCGGCCTGAACATCCATATCAGTGACGAGCGTGACCAGCTGCTGGACACTGGAGGAGGCATCAGAAAAGCATCCATGTTTTTCCAGGGAAATGAACCGTTCCTTGTACACAATGTGGACATCCTTTCAAACATGGACCTGAAAGCACTCTACCAGCACCATCTTGATGAAAAGAACGATGCTACCTTGCTGGTCAGCGAACGCATCACCACCCGCTACCTGATGTTCGACGATACAGGCCGGTTGCAAGGGTGGCTCAACACAAAGACAGGAGAGACCAAGCCGGAAGGATTCATCTACAGGCCCGGACAATACAAGGAATATGCTTTCAGTGGAATCCATGTACTCTCGCCATCCATATTCCACTATATGAAAGGACGCTGGACCGGAAAATTCTCCATCATGGATTTTTACCTGCAAAACTGCCACAAAGCCATGCTAAAAAGCTGCTTTTCCCCCGACCTCCGGTTGATTGACATCGGCAAGCCCGATACTCTGGCACAAGCTGAAAGATTCATCAATACCATGTGACCGAGCTACCCGTATTGCTTCGCTGGTCCCACTTCAGGGCGTCGGTCAGCATACTTGAGTTGGCACGGATGGAAAAGTTGTATGAAGTGAACGGACCGAATACCAGACCACAGCTCATGTTGAAACAATGAAGGTCACGCGTGATGTTGAGAGTAGTCATCGACATCTCCTTCGAAGTGAAATCGTAACCCGTGGAATAAGTCATGTTCCAACGGCTGCCGATCTTGAAGTTGCCCGACACGTTCAACGAATGAGTCAGCGAATACGGATAACGCATCTTCTTGATGTTGATTTTCTTGGACCGGTCCTCCCTGATACTGTAACTATAACTCAGATTAATGCTCCATGGAAACTTGAATGCCAGATAACCGTCAGAGTCAAGTGTCGCCTGTTCGGTCTTCCGCATATTCGACTTGTTCTCCTCTCCGGCATATTCATCATCCTCCTCTTCGTCCTCATTCCCTCCGTCCTTATTCTTGTCATCCTTATCCTTCTCGTCCTTCTTGCCGAAGAGTTTCTTGAATGTATCGTTGTTCAAAGCATAAGAGAATGAGCCGCTATACCCTTGGAAACGGCCGAAACGTCCGTACGACCATTCTGTACGGTCACCGACCACCACGTTCCCGTTCTCGTCAAACTCATAAGCGTATGTGGCAAACGAGGCGTTCATGTTGAACGTATAACTTTTGGTAAGTTTCAGGCGAAGGTTCATACTCAGATCGCTCCATCGCTTGTTGGCCACATCATACGACAACGAGGCTCCCAACTGGTCAATCAGACTGATTTTCTTATAACCGGTAGAGTCCTTGTCCGACTTCATCTTCATCTCAATGTTGTTGTCCACCGAGAAAGAGATATTCTGCGACATACCCTTACCCGGATAGCTGTACACAGCCCCTTCGTATGGTGAATATTCCACCATACGCACCTCTCCGTCTTCATCGGTATAAGTATAAGTGTCGTAATATCCGTATTTCTTCTTACCGAAGTCAGGTGTATAGGTATAACTGACAGTAGGAGTAAACACATGGCGTATCTGGATTTCCTTGCTTTTCATGAACAACGGCTTGTACATACCATACAGTTTCGTATTCATCTGCAACGAAAGATTGTAGTCCCACACGCGGTTGAAACCACTGACAGTATCCCTCCTCACATGGTCCCTTGATGCGGGGCTAGGGTCATAACTCTGCTTCACCTTATTCAGATACCAGCGTTCCGTGTAGTTGAACGACGGTACGATATTGATATACTTGAACAGGTTGAATGTGGCCGAAACCGGGATACGGTGCTGCATACCGTTTTTCCACTGTGTGAGCGGTGTCTTGAACAGTTTGTCGTCCGTGGTGTTGATGCTGTTCGTGATGCTTCCGGTATATTGCAAGGATATTTTCTCATACCAGCGTTCATCCCCCACCGCTTTTTTCCGTTTGAACGGATAAAGACGGTTCAACGAAATATTTACGTCCGGCAAAGTCATGCTCAGCGATGAGTCACGCGTATTCTGAGTGATGTTGAACGTTCCCGAAATATTCAGTCCTATCTCAGGAAAGTTACGCGAATAGCTCACACTCGAAGCTTTAGTGTTCTGCGCATATACCTGCGGATTGTAAAGACTGCTCAGACTGGAGCGGTCATAACTGCTGGTCGAGAAGTTCACGCTGGCCGAGAAAGAGCTGTTCGGATTGGCCTTCGCGTCCTGACGGTGGCTCCACTGGATACGGAAGTCCTTCGACACCGAATAGTCAGGCATGTTCTTCTCACCCGTCTTGGTCACCAGATAACTGGCATTGAACGAGCCGCTGTATTTGTACCGCTTGTTGTAGTTCGATGCCACAGAAAGTCCCCATGAACCTTTCGTGAAGATCTCACCCAGCACTTTCAGGTCCATCTTGTCACTGATGGCAAAATAATATCCACCGTCACGAAGATAGAATCCACGGTTCATCTCATCCCCGTATGTCGGCATGATGAATCCTGAGGAATAACTGCTGTTGAACGGAAAAAAACCGAACGGGACGGCAATGGGAAGAGGCACGTCCTCCACCACCAGCTGGGCCGGGCCGAACACGACATTCTTTTTCGGCCTCACCTTCGCCATCGAAAGCTTCATATAAAAATGCGGATGCTCATGATTGTCGCATGTCGTATATTTTCCGTGACGCATATAGATCTCATCGTCAGCTCCTTTCTTGCCTTCCTCACTGGTCACATAACCCTCACCCTGCTGGGTCACGATACTGTTGATGAAACCTTTCCTGGTCTTGAAATTATACCGCATGGTTTTTGACTCATAAGGCGTATCTCCGTCCTTGAACACAGGAAGTCCCGATTCCACACCCGCCGTATCGGCCACACCGTGCGCATACACCGTACTGCTGTCCATATTCATGGATATCACAGCGGATGTCAGTTCTATATTCTGATAGTTCACCTTCCCCTCGCCATACAGATGGGCGTATCCACCTTTGGTAAAGACAATGGAATCACTTGCCTCATACACTACCGGCGCCTCCAGCGGCTCCTTTTTGGCCGTATCTTCCGCCAGCGTATCCACCGCCAATGAACCGGACACCAGCGAGTCCTTCCGTAAGGAATCCGTCAGCACGGAATCCGCCGGTCGGGCCACCCCACGAATACGCCTGTCCCTTACACGCTGAGCCTCAGCATAGAACGAACAGAAAAAGCCTGACAGGAATAGTGATATGATTATATATGTTGCTCTTTTAAATGATGTCATTACTGATTTTTTACACGATGTGCGGTGCAAAAGTACACATTATCCTGCAAATAAACACTCTCCTCCCCTTTTTTAAAGTATTTTTAGCAACAAACCGTTACAAAAAGACCTTGCACCATCTGTCAAAGCGCACCACACCATCGTCTCCGAATCTGGAAATGCTCTTGCGTGCCTTTTCCACACTTTTTTCCCTGTCAAGATGGGTTTTCGAATAAAACTTGTCAGCAAAACAGATCAGCTGTTCCTCAAGAGAGACCGGCACCATCTCACGATGCGGCAAAGGAAGTCCCTGCGTCTCTATCGCCTCCAAGGAGATGCCCGCACCAGTATGGCGCTCACACACCAAGGCATGATGAAGATACCCCTCCTGACGCATCAGGTCAGCTCCCAAATAACCATGACAGATATACGGGAAAGTACCGAAACAGAAAATATCCTTGGCGTCAGTCTTGAAAATGCCGATATCGTGAAGCATGGCAGCCTCCTCCACGAACTGCAGGTCGAGCTGCAGTTCCGGATGTTTTCGGGCCAGCTCCAAAGCCTTGTCAGCCACCGCACGGCTATGCACAAGCAAAATACGCTTCAGTTCATTCTCTTCCGGATAATATTTGTCAATCAAAGCCAAAGGATTCATGGCGAAATTCTTTTTTATCGTTATCTTTGTCGTAATGTGCCACAAAACTACAATTTTTCCATGAGTAATCCGATAAAGACAGACATGAAATTGATATTCGTATGGGGAATGATGCTGTTCCCGCTCGTTTTAAACGCCCAAATCCGCACCGGAGCGGAACAGATCGGGAAGCTTCTCCCCCTTCTGGAAGGAAAGCGTGTATCGTTGGTGGTGAACCAGACTTCACGCTGCGGCACCGTCCACCTGCTCGACACGTTGTACCGCAAGGTCCGTATCGTCCAGCTTTTCGCGCCGGAACATGGAATCAGAGGAAAAGCCGATGCGGGCGAGACTGTCAGCAACGGACGCGACTCCCGCACAGGAATCCCCATCGTATCACTTTACGGCAAGAACAAGAAACCAGATCCCGGCCAACTGCAACGCACAGACGCAGTGGTATTCGACCTGCAGGATGTAGGCGCACGGTTCTACACATACATCAGCACACTCTACTACGTCATGCAGGCCTGTGCGGAGAATGACAAGGAAGTCATCGTGCTCGACCGCCCGAATCCCTGCGACTATGTGGACGGTCCCGTGCTGGACATGAAATATAAAAGTTTTGTCGGCATGCTCCCCATTCCCCTGCTCCACGGATGCACCATGGGGGAAATGGCACGCATGATCAACGGAGAGGGATGGCTGGGAAACGGAATGCGGTGCCGGCTTACGGTGATACCGGTAGAAGGATGGAAGCACGGACAACCGTACCCACTTCCCGTAAAACCTTCACCCAACCTGCCGAACGACCTCTCCATCGCTCTCTATCCGTCCCTCTGCCCGTTCGAGGGCACATCGGTGAGTGTAGGAAGAGGCACTTTGTTCCCCTTCCAGGTAATCGGGAGCCCCTTTCTCCAGACGGCCGACAATCCGGAACTGGATTTCCGCTTCACTCCACAATCCCTGCCTGGCTATGACAAGAATCCGCTCCATAAAGGGAAAATCTGCCGCGGAATGGATTTGCGGAAAGAAAACAGTCCACAAGGATTCAGCCTACACTACGTGATTCTGTTTTACCGACTATACAAACAGGCCGGATATGCCGGCAAGTTCTTCTCACGTCCCCAATGGTTCGACCTGCTGATGGGCACAAATCAAGTACGCACAGACATACAGGACGGGAAACCGGAAACAGAAATACGGAACAAGTGGCAAGAAGGACTGGAACGATACAGCAGGCTACGGGAAAAATACCTGCTTTATGAAAGTCTCTAACGTATACAAGAAAGGCCGTCTCAAAATGAAAATCAGCTTTCACCCTTTCATTTTGAGACAGCCTTGTCTTTCCTTCTCCTAAAGCCTTATATTATCTTTTCCTCATTCTCTGCATCATGCCGGCGGCCTTTCCGCTGGTCACCATCTTCATCATCTTGCGGGTCTGGTCGAACTGCTTCAGCAGACGGTTGACCTCCTGAATGTTCGTACCGCTACCCTTCGCGATACGGCTACGGCGCGAACTGTTCAATATTTCCGGATGTGTACGTTCCTCAGGAGTCATCGAATAGATGATGGCCTCAATACTCTTGAACGCGTTGTCATCAATGTCAATATCCTTGATGGCCTTTCCCACGCCCGGAATCATGGATGCCAGCTCTTTCAGGTTACCCATCTTCTTGATCTGATGAATCTGGTTGAGGAAGTCATTGAAATCAAACTGATTCTTCTGGATCTTCTTCTGCAGACGCTTCGCTTCGGCTTCGTCATACTGCTCTTGCGCACGCTCCACCAACGATACGATGTCACCCATACCCAGAATACGGTCGGCCATACGGGCGGGATGGAACACATCAATCGCCTCCAGCTTCTCACCCGTACCGATAAACATGATCGGCTTGGTCACCACCGTACGGATAGACAACGCCGCACCGCCACGGGTGTCACCGTCGAGCTTGGTCAATACCACGCCGGTGAAATCCAGACGCTCATTGAACTCACGGGCTGTATTCACGGCATCCTGACCGGTCATGGAGTCAACCACAAACAAAGTGGCATCCGGAGTGATGGCCTCCTTGATGGCCGCAATCTCGTTCATCATCTGTTCATCGACAGCCAGACGTCCGGCCGTATCGACAATCACCAGGTCATACCCTTTTGCCTTGGCTTCCTGAATGGCGTTCAGGGCGATCTTCACCGGATCCTTGCTCTCCGGTTCGCTATACACCGGCACCTGAATCTGCTCGCCCAACACCTTCAACTGCTCGATGGCGGCAGGACGGTATACGTCGCAGGCCACCATCAACGGTTTGCGGTTCTTCTTCGCCTTCAGCATACGTGCCAGCTTGCCGGAGAAAGTAGTCTTACCGGAACCTTGCAGACCCGACATCAGGATAACTGCCGGACGGCCTTTCAGCTCCAGCTCGGCGGTTTCTCCACCCATCAGGTCGGCCAGCTCGTCGTGAACGATTTTCACCATCAGCTGGCTGGGCTTCACGGCAGTCAGCACGTTCTGGCCCATCGCCTTTTCTTTCACGGTATCGGTAAAGCTCTTCGCCACCTTGTAGTTCACATCGGCGTCAAGCAATGCGCGACGCACATCTTTCAAGGTCTCCGCCACATTGATTTCGGTGATCTTTCCCTCACCCTTCAATATCTTGAACGACCGTTCCAGTCTCTCACTTAAATTGTCGAACATAATTATATCGTATTATTTTAATTATCAGAACCATAAACCGGACGAAAACGCACCGGGACACTTCAGGACACACCCTTCATCCGGATCAGAGCGCAAAATTACAAAAAAATCGGAACGCTCAAATCTTTTTGTTCTGCCATTTCGCTTTTTTCAGATAAATCAGGCTGATTATCAGCATCAGCGAATAATAGACCAGCTCGGTCGTGAAGCAGACGTTGACGGGAGCCTGTATCACCATTCCGACCACAACAATGTATATCGCATAGAACACCAGCACGAACACTTCCAGATAAAGTGCCGCCTGTGTGTTGCCGGTACCGGAAATTCCGTTGAAATAGATATTCGCCACCGAAGCGATCAGCATGGCCGCACATACCACATAGAGTGAAGAGACCGACTCCG
>DWVR01000052.1 GCA_019120125.1 Candidatus Phocaeicola excrementigallinarum
CTGACTCCTTCCGGCGAAGGTACAATCTCTCTGGATATCCGTACGGAAACGGGTTTTCTTTCCCGTGCCGTGAATGAGGCGGATTATATGAATGTGAACAACTACACGGTTCAGCTGCTGAGCGGTGAAGAGGTAGTTGCTGAATTTGGAAAAGGCGAGACTATTCCCACATCTTATAAAGTAGCTGCAGGCACTTATCAGGTGAAGGCTTTTTATGGTGAGGACAAGCCTGCTTCCGTTACATCCATGTATGTGGCAGGTGAAAGTGAGCCGGTGACTCTTTCGGATAAGGAAACCAAGTCTGCTTCTGTAGTCTGCAAGCCGGTCTGTGCGAAGGTAACGGTGAATTTCTCTGATGAGATGGATGTTTATTTTGAGGATTATTCCGTGTCTTTCAGCACAAAGGCTTTGACTGAGGCGAAAGAAAGTTTTGTATGGGAAAAAGCCGCGACAGACCCGGTATATCTGAAAGTGGACAATGAGGAAACCGTGAAGGCCACCATCACTGCGGTGAAGGATGGCAGTCCCGTTACTGTGGAAAAGGAATATGTGATGAGTCCGCTGGATGCCTTTAACATTACTGTAAATCCGAAAGTGGACGAACCTGAAGAGGGTACGGCGAATATCACTATCGAGATTGTTACTGGGACAAATGATATCAACCAGGATGTAGAGGTCCCTAATGACTGGACTACAGCAAAATAAATCGAATAAGGAATAATAAAAACTGTATATATGAATAAGTTTAATATATTTGCTTTGAGTGCCGCCTTGGTGGCGTGCGTCTCTTCATGTGAGCTGAAGGACGAATTGACGGGCGACCGGAATACTTCTACCGAGATGGGTATGCTGGACCTGTCTGTAGCGGTACAGGGGGAGCAGTCCCGTGCGGAAGGAACTGTGCCTACGGCCGGTGAGATGTATGTGGAAGTGACAAGCACGGAAGAAGGTGCTGACCCTGAATATAGCGGATTGTATTCCGATATGGAAAACCCGATGCGCATACCTGTAGGAACTTATACGGTAAAGGCGCATACGGAGGGTGAGATCCAGAAGCAGATGTCCACACCTTATTATGGAGGCGGGACTGAACTTGACATCACGAAGGATGAGACGGATGAGGCTGTTGTGACTTGCAAGATCATGAATACCAAGATTGCCTTGAGTTATAGTGAGGACCTGTTGGCCAATTTCACTGATTGGACCATTACTTTGGACAATGGTATCAGTGGCGATGGAAATACCGTGGTATTTACGAAAGAAAATGGCAACACTCCTTTTATTTATTGGTATCTGGAGGATAATGCAGTGCCGCAACTGACACTTAATTTCAGTGGTACGAATACAAAAGGTGAATCCGTTTCCAGGCAGATAGCTTTTACCAAAGCTGATGCGCCGGAAGGATTTGGAGATAGCGAGAATTTTATTGGCGGTGATGTCTTGGATATCACTTTGGATATTGATGCGAATAATCCGAATCCGGATGAACCGGATCAGCCGGAAGAAGATAATGATGGACAGCTCAATCTTGATGTAACGGTCGACTTGACGTGGAATACGGAAAATGGTGAGCAGACCGTTGAGATTCCGGTAGAGGATGTCACTGAGCCGGACCAGCCGGGTGGTGATGAGGATCCGGACCAGCCGGAAAATCCTGATAAGCCTACCATGATCATGCCAGGTGATGGACATATCACTTATACTTTGAATGGCAGTGATCAGCCAGAAACTGCAGACGTGTTGATTAATATTCCGAAAGGATTGAAGTCAATGGTTGTGACGATTGTCCCCGGGAATGGTGAATTTGAAACGTTGCTTGGAGACATAGCCACTATGTTGAATTTTAAGGTAGGGGTTGAAATGGTGGACAATGCATTGATTAGTTCAGTTCTCAGTGCATTTGGTGGAGGTGCCCAAATTAATGCTCCGGCTAGTAATGACACCTCTTACACTTTTCCTGTTGGAGCTTTCTTTACAGTTTTGAATTCGGCTGGTGCGACAGCTCCTAAAGCACATGTATTTAAGATTGCATTGGAAGATCAAGAAGGTAATACACTGGAAGAAGAATTGTCGGTTACAATCTATCCGGCTGTGGAATAAGTAAAACACTCAAAAGAATAGACAATTATGAAAAAAATAATATTTCAATGTTCTCTTTTTCTGTGCATGCTGCTGATGGTGGCCTGCCAGAACGAGGATGAACTCTCAAACAGCAACGTCGGCTATTTGCGTTTGTCATTAGGTGTGGATACTTCGGTCAACACTCGTGCCGATGGGGAGGAGGTTTATGACCCGGCGCAAATGACTGTGCAGATTGTGAATGACGGTAACGAAGTGGTGGAAACCGTCTCTGTAGGTGAGGGGGAAAGTCCGGAAGTTTCTTTGGCTCCCGGTACTTATACCGTGAAGGCTTCTTCAGCCGGATTCGATGGAAAGACTTCCGGATGGGAAAAACCGTATTATGCGGGAAGCACAACGGTGGAAATCAAGAAAGGCGTGAGTACACCTGCCAACATAACCTGTACGCTTGCCAATGTGAAAGTCACGATCAAGTTTGACCAGACTTTTGTTGACGCCTTTACTGAAGCGGAAGTGTCGGTGGACGATTTGGCCGGGGAAACAGGTATTGATCCGTTGACTTTCGTGATGAACGAGACCACTCAGTCCGGTTATTTCCCTGTCACAGACTTGAATGCCAAAGTGACGGCCACAAACCGTAACAATGTGTCTAATTCTTCTGACCATGAGATTACCGGTGTGAAAGCACGCGATCATTATATCCTTACCTATAAGGTGGCTGAAAAAGAAATGGGCAGTGGAAATGTGACGATTACAGTAGATTCTTCTACCAAGACCTATTCGTATACTTTCTATGTGCCGACCGATCCGACCACACAGCTTGCCGTGGCTGATGCCAACGCATGGGCAAAATTGGCTTATCTGACCGGTAATGTGGTTACTTCAAAAGATGAACTGACTCCGGCAAAGATGAAGTTCCAGTATCGCAAGAAAGATGTGGGTGAGTGGACGGATGCCGTTGCCACTTTGAATGGCGAGACATACGAAGGCAAGGTAGTGGATCTTACTCCGGAAACCACATACGAGTATCGTATGGTTTACGGTGAGGAACAGTTCGTAACTGAGGTGCAAGAATTTACTACGGAAGCGGCTATAGCATTGCATAACGGTAGTTTTGAAGATTGGAACAAGGGTACAGGTGATTATAAGAATACTTGGTTTGCAGATGTGGCAGGCAGTGCAGATTTCAATAAATCTTTCTGGGATTCCGGTAATATAGGAACCTCTACAGGAATGGCTGCTATGTTAGGAGCTAAAAACCCGACTTCTCCTGAAGAAACAATTGTCCATTCTTCTGGGAAATCTGCTAAATTAGCTTCAACGTATGTGGTTATACAGTTTGCTGCCGGTAATATTTATACGGGAAATTATCAGGAAACGATAATGAGTCCGATGGGCGCGCGCATCAATTTCGGACAACCTTTTACGGCGCGGCCGATGGCTTTGCATGGTTGGATTCAGTATACACCGGGCGAAGTGAATAGAGGAAAAGATGAAAACTTGCCGTCAGATGCAACTTTGCATTTGGGTGATACAGACCAGAATGCAGTTTATATAGCATTGTCTGACAAGGGAGCTCCTTATGAAGTGAATAATGGTGCAAAACAATTCATCGATTTTGATAATGATCCTAACATAATTGCTTACGGTGAGCTTCCACAAGAAGAATGTGTGGCAACAGATGGATGGAAAGAAGTGAATATTCCGTTGGTATATCGGAGTCTTGATCGTAAGCCTACACATATAATTATTGTGATGAGTGCAAGTAAATACGGTGATTATTTTGTGGGTAGTGATTCAAGTGTAATGTACGTAGATGATTTTGAACTTATTTATGACGGTGAACCTTCTGTTCAAGAATAAAACAACACTTTAAATAACCTAACCGGGAGAGGGAGCGTGCGAACGCTTCTCTCTTTCGGTTATTCTTGTGAATAAATGAAAGCGAAACTTTTACTTTTTTCCTTGCTGATGGGGGGAGCATTGACCGCCTCAGCTATCAATCCGCACCGCGTGCAGCGCATTGACCGCGAGATTCAGAAACGCGTGTTCATCCCCAAGGGACAGATCATTGCCGGAGGTACGGTTTCCTATTCAGAGCACGATGAGGACAACCTCAATTTCACCGTGCTGAAAAACATTGAGGGTCTCGGATACGATTTCGCTGTAAGCCCTTACGTGGGTTATTTCTTCCGCGACAACATGGCCGCCGGTGTCCGCTTTGCCTACAACCGTACTTATCTTGATCTCGGGAACTTCGACCTGAATCTGGGTGAGGACTTCAACATCAATCTGGAGGATGTGTATTATCTGGAACACAAGTTCGAGACATCCGCCTTTCTGCGTACCTATATGCCCGTGGGAAGAAGCAAGATATTCGGCTTCTTCAATGAGTGCCGTCTCACTTATGGATATGCCCGTGGAAAGAACTCCACAGGTTCCGGCGCGCAGTACGACGGTACGTTCGAGACCAGTCATAATCTGGAAATCGGTTTCGCGCCGGGTGTGACGGCCTTCGTGACTGACTGGGCGGCCGTGGAAGTCTCCATGGGCGTGATGGGATTCGATTTCAAGTGGGTGGACCAGAAAACCAATCAGGTGGAGACCGGCAAACGCCGCACCTCGTCGGGTGACTTCAAGATCAACCTTTTCTCCATCAACATCGGTATGACCTTCTATTTATAATCATCAACGGACAGGATATGACGAAAAAGACAGTTTGTTATTATATGGTGGCGGGACTGCTGGCGATGCAGGCCTGCAAGATAGAGAATGACATCCCTTATCCCATTGTGGAGGGAAACATCGAGTCGTTTGAAGTGGAAGGTCAGTGCACGGCTCCGGGAGGGACCGGTTCGGCGGCTCAGATCAACACGTCCGGCCGCACGGTGACGCTTTATGTAGATGATACGGTAGATCTCACAAAACTTCGTATCACGCGGTTTACCGTTTCATCGGACGCGGAAATCCAGGCGGATTCCGCTGCCTGCGTCGACTATGCGAAATTCCCCACGGCTGGTTTTGAGGAGCCGGACAATTCCGCCGACACGCGGATGGACTTCAGTGATCCGGTGAAGTTCACGCTGAGCACTTACCAGGATTACCGCTGGACGGTGAGCGTGACACAGATTATCGACCGCAAAGTCGATGTGACGGGAATGATCCGTTCCGTGGTGGATCCGGAAAACCGTACGGCCATTGTCTATGTGTCTCCTGAAACGGACCTGAGCAACCTTACGGTGAACGCCATGAATCTGGGCGGCGCTTCGGGTACGGTGACTCCAGACCCTACGGCCATCCACGACTATTCGAAGGCGTTGACTTTCCAGGTGTCACATGGATGGGAGGAGACGGCGCACGAGTGGAAAGTGTATGTGTACCATTCGGAAGAGGACGCTTCGTCGGCCGAACTGTTTCCCAGGACGACTTCCGCCACGCTTCGTGGCACTGTCCGCAGCGGACAGACGGTAGCCGTGGAGTATAAGGAAGCGGGCGCTTCCAACTGGTCGTCCGTGAGTGATGTACAGGTGGACGGTACGGACTTTACCGCACAGATTACGGGACTGACCGGAGGCACCAGCTACAGCTATCGGGTGAATGTGGACGGAATGGAAGGAGAAGAACAGACGTTCACCACGGCCCAGGCCCAGCAGCTGACCAACGGAGGTCTGGATGACTGGTGGAGCGAGACGACAAGTGGGGGACGGATCATGTGGTATCCGGAAGCGGAAGGAAGTTCTGCCTATTGGAGTACGGGAAACAAGGGCGCCACCACTATTGCCAACAGTAATACGGAACCCACTTCAGAAACTTGTAACGGAAGCGGACGTGCCGCCCTGTTGCAGACAAAATGGCTGACCATGAAGTTGGCGGCAGGAAATCTGTTTACGGGTGATTTCGAGGTGGACGGCACGCATGGCGTTTTGACTTTGGGCCGTGAGTTCACATCTTTTCCTTCCGCGTTGCGTATGCATCTGAAGTACAAGACATCCACCATCAATCACGCCTCGCCGGACAAGACCGATTGGGATCACATGATAGGACAGAGCGATACATGTCACATTTATTTTGCCTTGACCACGGAAAAGGTGGTGATCCGCACCCGTACTTTTGATGTGTTCGATAGAAGAGCGCCGGAAGTGGTGGCATACGGCGAATACCAGTCGGGAACGGATGTGTCGGGAACCGAGCAGAACGGTTATCTGCAGGTGGACGCGCCGTTTGAGTATTATCGTACGGATGTGACGCCGAAGTATGTGATCATCATATGCAGCGCCAGCAAGTATGGCAATTACTTTACCGGTGGGGATGCAAGTCAGCTGTGGCTTGACAATCTGGAAATGGTTTATGAATGAAAAAGGAGAGAATATATATATGAAATACGTCAATTATCTGTGTGTTTGGTGCCTGGCGATGGTGTTGTTCGCCTGCCAGGAAGAGTCGCTGGAGCAGTCCGGCAAGACTGGTTTTCTGGTTTCGTTGACGGAGGGGACGGAAGTGGCCGTCTCGCGGGCCACTCCGGGCGAGCTGAAGGAAAGCCTGCCGATTGAGGCCAAGGATTTTGACCTTACGATAACCGGATCGTCTACTGGTGAGACGGCCTATTCAGGTAAGGTAAGTGAGGGCTTGATTCCGGTAAAGGCCGGAGTCTACAATCTGACCGCCACGTACGGTGAGAATCCGGCGTTGGCTCTCGACGCTCCTTATTTCAAGGGAGAGGTGGAAAAAGCGATTGTAAAAGGCGGTGAGACCACTTCTGTGGAGATTCCCTGCAAGGTGGCCAACTCATTGCTTTCCGTGACATTCGACAACTCCAAGGAATCGTTTGAGGATATTTACAGTGATTATTCAGTGGAAGTGAAGGTAGGTGAGGAATCTGTCACTTTGAAAAAGGACGGTAAGGAAAGTGCCTATTTCCGTGCGGATTCTGGAATAGAGGTCATTTTCCACGGAACGCTGAAGGAGGATGAAGGGGTAAAAACCGTTTCATTGGACTTGTCCGGAATCAAGGAACTTCCGCTTCAGGCCGGTGACCATCTGAAACTGACGCTTATGCCGGAATTGGATAAATACGACATTCCTTTGAGTGTGACAGCCGCTGAGGTCGTAACCGTTACTTTGGAAGAGACCATCCCGTTAAGCTGGTTGCCGAAACCGAAAGTGTCTGCCGAGGGTTTTGATGAGAACAATACGCTGACATTTGTAGAGACGGAGACAAAAACGGCAAGACTGAATCTGGGACTTTCTTCCGCATTGCAGGACATGAAGCTGAAGTTCAATTTCGAGGACGAACAGTTCTCTTCCTTGCAGAAAGACAAGGAATATCTGCTGTCGAATGCGGAAGACAAGGCAGCGGTGGAAGCAGCCTTAGGCATCACGCTTCCCGAAATTGGTGCTACAGAAGCCGGCATCGATTTGTCCGGTGTGATGTCGCGTATGCAAACCAATGCGGGAGCGACTGTAAACAATACGATCGAAGTGGATGTAAAGGCTAACGACCGTTGGAGCAGCGAGGATGAAAATGTGAATCGGGTTTATAAACTGGTTTGCAACAAGCCGGAGTTTTCAGTGAATGTGAAACCGGAGAATTGCTGGTCTCGTGAGTTTACGGTGGATGAAATTCAAATTTCAGGGAATGCCGATGCGGAGAAAATCAAAGCTGATTTGGTTTATCAGTATTTTGATGGAGCAAATTGGGTCAATTGTACAACACGTGATAATGTGGGCGGACGTACCCAGCAATTTGTTGAAACCGCAGAAGATATTGCAACAAAAACTTATAAAGTGCGTGCGCTCTATCGTGGTGCAGTTGCATCTGAGGAAGTAGAAGCTGTTTTGGAAACTCCGGAACAATTGCCGAATTCAGGAATGGAAGAATGGACTCCAGTACAGCTAGGTTCATTTCTAGGAATACCTAACTTTTGGAATCGTTATTATTATTATGATTTTTTGCCATATAATAGCAATGTAGATACAGATATTTGGTGGGCGACAAATAATGAACGTTCAAGGGATTATTCTGTCTCTCGTGTGAAAGTAACATCAGCACCTTGCGTTAGTTATAATGAGAGTTTTAGGCATGAAGGAACTAAATCTGTTTTAATATATACTTCTGGGCATGGTGGGGGGTATGCCTCTACTAGTGAATTTTTATATCCTGCTGGAGCTTTTGCTGGAAGTTTATTCATTGGTACTTATCGTTGGGCTGAAGACTCAGAAGAAATTAGTACAGGTCATGATTTTTTTAGTCGTCCATCTTCTTTTGAGTTTTGGTATAAATATATTCCAAAGAATGATGACCAATTTAAAGTTTATGTAGAATTAAGAAATGGAAGTGAAATAATATCATCTGGAGAATTTATTCCTGAGATGTCTTCTTTGTCTACGGATTGGGTAAAAGGAACTATATCAATTATTTACCCAGAATTTGCTAAAATAGTAACATCAATTTATGTTCAATTCCTTTCTACGACAAAAACATCTTTTCAGGAAAATGATTTTGACAAAAATAAATCAATATCTTTTCCTGTAATGGGTGATTGGAATGCACATATAGGTAGTATGTTATATATTGACGACATTTCATTAGTTTACGACAAATAAAAAACAAATATGAAACAAAACATACTATACATTTTATTAGGAATCTTCCTGCTAGCAAGCTGTCGGCAGGAAGAACTTCCGGGTGAGGAAAGCCGTTACGGCTATCTCTCCTTGAAAAGCGTGGTGGCGGAAGTGGAGAATGTGAACGCTCCGGCCAGCCGTGCCCTGCCTGCGGTTGATACTAAAGACCTGTATGTGGAAGTCTGGGAAGGGGAGAAGAAAGTCCTTTCATATGCTCCCGGGGAAGAAGTTCCGGCACAGATCAAGCTTCCTGTAGGAACGTACACGGCCAAAGCCTATAATGCAGCCTATTCGGACAATGCGGCGGACCAGCCGATGTTCTGTGGAGAAAGTGAGGCGTTCACCGTGGCGGAGGGCGAACAGACACAGCAGACCGTTTCCGTATCGTTGCATAATTGCGGCATCACTTTCGCCTTGAGTGAGGGTTTCAAGAAGTACTTCAGCGAGGAAGAGACCAGTGTGGAAATCACTTGTGGCGAAAGTACCGTCACTTTCAGTGCGGACCAGTTCGGTACGGACAATTATGTCTATTTCCTTTGCGAAGAAGGGACACAGCCGGCCTATACGCTGACTTCCAAAAATGCGGATGAAGAAACAGTTACTCTGTCCGGCGATTTGGATGTGAAGAACGGAACGTGCTACACACTTACATTCAATTTCCAGCCGGACGGGGCCGTATCCGCGGTTTCTGAATAAGATTTTAAGGTATTGTCAAGAGCCTGTCTCAAAATAAAAACCAGCTTGCGTTTTCGAGATCCTTCACTTTGTTCAGGATGACAAAATGTAAGCTGGTTTTTATTTTGACGCGGCCCCTATGCTGTAATTGTCAGAATATAGAGGTACAAAAGCGTGGAGTCTTATATTGTCTTGATTTCAGGAAAATATATACTCTGTGTCTTTGTGTCTCTGCGTTCAATTTCTAGACTTTATCACTTTTCTCATTTTCTCATGAGCCTGCCCTGCAGGTTCTGTAGTAGTGGTTTTGAGTCTGATTCGGGTTTAAAAAAATCCCGGTCCTGTCACGGGGACAGAACCGGGGATATGAGAATCAGAAACAAAACTTATAGAGTTTATACAATGCCTTGAGCCATCATCGCGTTGGCCACCTTCATGAAGCCGGCCACGTTGGCGCCTTTCACGTAGTTGATGTAGCCGTCGGGTTCGGTTCCGTATTTCACGCAAGCCTCGTGGATGTTCTTCATGATGCTCTTCAGCTTCTCGTCCACTTCTTCCTGGCTCCAGCTCAGCTTGATGGAGTTCTGGGTCATTTCCAGACCGGATACGGACACACCGCCGGCGTTGGCTGCCTTGCCCGGAGCGTACAGAATCTTCGCTTCCTGGAACACGCGGATGGCTTCCGGAGTGGAAGGCATGTTGGCTCCTTCTGATACGGCGAACACTCCGTTGGCAATCAGGGCGCGTGCGTCGTCGCCGTTGATTTCGTTCTGTGTAGCCGACGGAAGGGCAATGTCAGCCTTTTCGTTCCATGGGCGTGCACCCGGCACATACTTGCAGCCGTATTTCTCCGCATATTCACGGATACGTCCGCGGTAGAGGTTCTTCAGTTCCATGATGTAGTCCAGTTTTTCACGGTCAATACCGTCCGGATCATAGATATAACCGTCAGAGTCGGACATGGTTACAACCTTTGCACCCAGCTGGATGAGTTTTTCTACCGTATACTGTGCCACGTTTCCGGCTCCTGAAACCAGACAGGTTTTTCCCTTGATGTCGATGTTGCGGGTTTTCAGCATTTCGAGCAGGAAATAGATGTTTCCGTAACCTGTAGCTTCCGGACGGATCAGTGAACCGCCGAACTCGCGTCCCTTACCGGTCAGCACACCGCTGAACTCGCGGGTCAGTTTCTTGTACATGCCGAACATATAGCCTACCTCACGTCCGCCTACGCCGATATCGCCGGCCGGAACATCGGTTTCAGGACCGATATGGCGCCACAGTTCCAGCATGAACGCCTGGCAGAAGCGCATTACCTCGGCATTGGACTTGCCGCGCGGAGAGAAGTCGGATCCTCCCTTGCCGCCGCCCATCGGCAGAGTGGTCAGTGAGTTCTTGAATGTCTGCTCGAAAGCCAGGAACTTCAGGATGCCCAGGTTTACGGAGCTGTGGAAACGGATACCGCCCTTGTACGGGCCGATGGCGTTGTTGTGCTGCACACGGTAGCCCATGTTGGTCTGGATGTTGCCTTTGTCGTCCATCCAGGTGACACGGAACTGATATACGCGGTCTGGAATACACAGACGCTCGATGAGGTTTGCCTTGTCGAATTCGGGGTGTTTGTTGTATTCTTCTTCGATTGTACCCAACACTTCTTCTACTGCCTGATGATACTCAGGTTCATTCGGAAATCTTCTCTTCAGATCTTCCAGTACTTTAGCTGCATTCATAATTTAAAAGATTATCTCTATTGTTTTTTATTGATTGATTGTCTCTTGTTGTTTGATGTGCCAAAAGTATATCTTTTTTTTTATTCGTGCAACATTTTACCAAGAAAAATGAAGAAAAAATATCAAATTAATTATTTTGTCGCACTTCTCGTGTTGAAGTGATTATTTCTTCCGGCCCTTCATTGACTTTATGACAGGGATAAACACGAGGGCTGCCGAAATGACAATCATCACGATTAAAGGCCCGTCAATTTGTGGGGAGGAAGTGATGACAATGAAGCAGAGTGCCGCCCAAAGCAGGATGAGGGTGACACATTGGGAGTTGTTGAGAGGCTTTCGCATGAGGTTTCAGGTAAGGTTATAAGGATAAAAAAGGAAGAGGCGCGAAGGCGCAGGGAATCTCTTTCTCAAGATGAAGTCTCTGTGTCTCCGTGCCTCTGTGTGCATTATGTCATCTGCAGACGGTTATTTCCCGGCGTGAAGCTTCTTGTCCACGATGGCGTCGATGCAGGCGATGGCCGTGATGTTGACGATGTCGCGTACGGAGCTTTCGATGTCGGTGAAATGGATAGGCTTGTTCAGACCCATCTGGATCGGGCCGATCACTTCCGTCTCGCTCATGCCCTGGATCAGCTGGTAAGTGGCGTTGGCCGAGTTCAGGTTCGGGAACACCAGTGTGTTGACATTCTTTCCTTTCAGGCGTGTGAACGGATACTTCTCGTCACGCAGCGTGTTGTTGAGGGCGAATCTTGCCTGCATTTCTCCGTCGATGGCCAGATCGGGATATTCCTTCTGGAGATAGTCCACGGCCTCGTGTACCCTTGCCGGACTTCCTTCCTGGTCGGAACCGAAGTTGGAGTAGGCGAGCATGGCCATCACCGGTTCCTGGTTGAAGAAGCGTACGGCTTTGGCGGACAGCTTGGCGATGTCGATCAGTGTCTCCGTGTCCGGATGGTGGTTGATCAGCGTGTCGGCAATGAAGAAGGTTCCCTGTTTGGAGTTCAGGATGTGCATGGTGCCGAAATGCTTGTAGCCCGGCTGGATGCCGATGACTTCCTTGGCCACCTTGATGGTGTTGGTGTACTTGGTGTACAGACCGGTGACAAACGCGTCGGCCTCTCCTGTCTCCACCATCATCATGCCGAAATAGTTGCGCTCGAACATCTTGTCGTTCGCTTCCTGATAGTTGGCGCCTTCACGGGCACGTTTCTCGCTGAGGATGCGCGCGTAGCGTTCGCGGCGTTCCGCCTCGCGGTCGTGGCGCAGGTTCACGATCTCGATGCCTTCCAGGCTCAGGTCGAGTTCCTTCGCCAGTTTCTCGATACGCTCCTCGTTGCCCAGCAGAATCGGCTGGCAGATGCCTTCCGACTTGGCCAGCACGGCAGCTCTCAGCATGTTCGGGTGGATACCTTCGGCGAATACCACACGCTGCGGGTCGCGGCGGGCGGTCTCATACAGCTGGCGGGTCAGCTTGTTTTCCTGTCCCATCAGTTCACGCAGGTGGTTCTTGTATTCGTCCCAGTCGGTGATCTGCTTGCGTGCCACTCCCGATTCCATGGCGGCTTTCGCCACGGCCATGGACACTTCGGTGATCAGGCGCGGGTCTACGGGTTTCGGAATGAAATATTCCGGACCGAAGGTCAGGTTGTTGACGTGGTAAGCCGTGTTCACCACATCGGGCACCGGCTTCTTGGCCAGTTCCGCGATGGCGCGTACGGCAGCCAGTTTCATTTCCTCGTTGATGGCGGTGGAACGGGTGTCAAGCGCTCCGCGGAAGATATACGGGAATCCGATCACGTTGTTGATCTGGTTCGGGTAGTCGGAACGTCCGGTGGCCATCAATACGTCGGGGCGTGAGGCCATGGCGTCCTCGTAGGAGATTTCCGGAGTCGGGTTGGCCAGGGCGAACACGATCGGCTTGTCGGCCATGCTGCGCACCATGTCCTGGGTCAGCACGTTTCCTTTTGAGAGTCCCAGGAACACGTCCGCGCCCTTGATGGCCTCGGCCAGCGTATGGATGTCCGTACGGTCGGTGGCGAAGAACTTCTTCTGCTCGTTGAGGTCGGTGCGCTGTTTGGAGATGACGCCCTTGCTGTCGAGCATCACGATGTTCTCCAGGCGTGCGCCCAGCGAGATGTACAGCTTGGTGCAGGATACGGCCGATGCGCCCGCTCCGTTCACCACGATCTTCACGTCCTCTATTTTCTTTCCGGCCACTTCGAGCGCGTTCAGCAGTCCCGCGCTGGAGATGATGGCCGTTCCGTGCTGGTCATCGTGCATCACGGGGATGTCCAGCTCTTCTTTCAGCCGCTGTTCTATCTTGAAGCATTCGGGCGCCTTGATGTCCTCCAGGTTGATGCCTCCGAATGTCGGTGCGATGGCCTTTACGGCCTCTATGAACTTGTCAGGGTCTTTTTCGTTGACTTCGATGTCGAACACGTCGATTCCGGCATAGATCTTGAAGAGCAGTCCCTTGCCCTCCATCACCGGTTTTCCGCTCAGCGCGCCGATGTCGCCCAGTCCGAGCACGGCGGTTCCGTTTGAGATGACGGCTACCAGATTACCCTTGTCGGTGTAGTCGTAGGCCGTGTCCTGGTTTTTCTGGATTTCGAGGCAAGGCTCCGCCACTCCTGGGGAGTATGCCAATGACAGGTCGGTTTGTGTCTGGTACGGTTTTGTCGGGATGACCTCTATTTTTCCCGGTCTGCCCTGCGAGTGATAGAGCAGGGCCGCTTCTTTGGTTATTTTAGTCATACTTATGTAATTTAGGTACGTTTTGGATAAAATGCACGCAAATGTAGGAATAAATTGACAAACAGAAGATTTTTTACCTTTAATTTCTGTAAATTGTTTTTGGAGAGGGAGTCACTGACAGAATGTCCGGATTTTGCCTCCGCAGGGCCGTCCGGAAAACGCCTTGACGTTTTGGATGGAACGTCAGGACGTTTTGCCTGAAACGCCGAAGCGTTTTGACCAAAACGTCAAGGCGTTTTTTTCGGGGCGTAAGGATGCCGGAAAACATGTCATCCTGTCATTCCGGACGCTGTGCCGCAGGGCGGTACGCCCGGAGATTGGTCGATGGAATTTGTCAGTTGGTCAGATAAAATCGTTCAAACTTCGTTTTATGGTTATTCTAAGTTAATGGAATCCTGCCAAGACTGATTTTTGATTATCTTTGCAGATTGAAAACGGTGTATGACATATTGAATAGTTTTCATTCGTTAAGGTAAAACATTAATTATTTTATAAGATGAATAATATGGAAATGAAAAGGAACAAGAGTTTTTCTTTTGGCCGTATAGCCCTTATTGCAGTGGGAATATCGGCATTGGCTGCCTGTAGCAGTCAGGGCGGAAAGATGGGTGATGACCAGTTTGCCGTACAGGAGGTGAAGGCGACTTCCAGCAACCAGGCCACCAAGTATCCGGCGACAATCAGAGGATTGCAGGATATAGAGATCCGTCCGCAGGTCTCCGGTTTCATCGTCAGACTTTGTGTGGACGAAGGCGCTACGGTGCGTAAAGGCCAGGCGCTGTTCCAGATTGACCCGACCCAGTATCAGGCCGCTTTCGACCAGGCCGCTGCCGGAGTGGAGTCAGCGAAGGCCAATCTGAAGACGCTGACCGAGACGGAAGCCAACAAGAAGATGCTGCACGAACAGAAAATCATCAGTGACTTTGAGTATCAGACGGCTGTCAACAACCTGCTGACGGCGAAGGCCAGTCTGGCACAGGCGGAGGCCTCTTATACCGCTGCCAAGCAGAATCTGGGATTCTGTACGGTGACAAGTCCCTCGGACGGTGTGATCGGTACTTTCCCGTACCGTATCGGCGCATTGGTGAGTCCGTCGGTGGCTGAGCCGCTGACCACGGTCTCCCAGATCGGTGACATGTACGTGTACTTCTCGCTGACCGAGAAGGAGCTGCTGAACCTGACCAAGGCGGGCGGCACACTGAAGGAGCAGCTGGAGAAGATGCCGGCCGTGCAGCTGGAGCTGGCTGACGGAAGCGTCTATGGCGAGAAAGGAAAGATTGACGCGGTGAGCGGCGTGATTGACCAGACTACAGGTTCCGTAAGCATGCGCGCCATCTTCCCCAACAAGGCGAATGTGTTGCGGAGCGGAGGTATGGCGAATGTGATCTTCCCTTACACGATGGAGAACGTATTGCTGGTTCCGCAGTCGGCTACGGTAGAGATCCAGGACAAGAAGTTCGTGTACGTCCTGCAGCCTGACAGCACCGTGAAATATACGGAGATCAAGATCTCGAACCTGAACGACGGCAAGAACTACATCGTGCTCGACGGACTGAAGTCGGGAGAGAAGATCGCCATTGAGGGTGTGACCCGCCTGAGCGACGGCATGAAGATCACTCCGATCACTCCGGCACAGAAGGAGGCCAAATACCAGCAGGCCTTGAAGGACCAGAAGGAAGGCAATCTGGCTACCGCTTTTAATTGATCAGAACAGAAAAATATCGTTATATATAATATAAGGTATATAGAGAATGAGACTAGATAAATTCATTAACCGTCCGGTATTATCAACCGTAATCTCCATCTTGTTGGTAATCTTGGGTCTTATCGGTTTGGCTACTCTGCCAATCACCCAGTATCCGGACATCGCGCCGCCTACCGTTTCGGTGAGTGCGACCTATACGGGTGCCAACGCGCAGGCCGTGTTGAACTCCGTCATTTCTCCGCTGGAGGACCAGATCAACGGTGTGGAGAACATGATGTACATGCAGTCTACCGCTACGAACAACGGTTCGGCAAGTATCACAGTATATTTCAACCAGGGTACTGACCCGGATATGGCTCAGGTCAATGTGCAGAACCGTGTGACGCAGGCACAGGGTCTGTTGCCGGCCGAAGTAACCCAGGTCGGTGTGACCACCATGAAGCGTCAGACTTCCATGCTGATGATCTTCTCCATCTATGACAAGGAGGACAAATACAACATCGAGTTCCTTGAGAACTACGCCAGCATCAACCTGATTCCTGAAATCAAGCGTGTGAGCGGTGTGGGTGACGCGAACGTGATGGGTACTGACTACTCCATGCGTATCTGGCTGAAGCCGGATGTGATGGCCCAGTACAAGCTGGTGCCGAGTGACATCCGTGCCGCTTTGTCCGAGCAGAATATAGAGGCTGCTCCGGGTCAGTTCGGTGAACGCGGAAACCAGTCGTTCCAATATACGATCCGTTACAAGGGACGTCTGTCGAGCACCACCGAGTTCAGTGACATCGTTATCAAGGCGCTCCCCGACGGTGAGGTGCTCCGTCTGGGCGATGTGGCCGAAATGGAGCTGGGTCGTCTGACTTATAACTTCAACAACATGGTGAACGGTCACAAGGCGGTGTCCTGTATCATTTACCAGATGGCGGGTACCAACGCGACGGAAACCATCCAGAATCTGGAAAAGGTGCTTGCCGAATATGAGAAGAACCTTCCCGAAGGATTGGGTATCAATATCGCACAGAGTGCCAACGACTTCTTGTTCGCTTCTATCCATGAGGTGATCAAGACTCTGATCGAGGCCTTTATCCTGGTGTTCATCGTGGTGTATATCTTCTTGCAGGATATGCGTTCTACATTGATTCCGGCCATCGCCATTCCGGTGGCGTTGATCGCGACGTTCTTTGCCCTGAAGCTGATCGGCTTCAGTATCAACTTGCTGACCTTGTCCGCGATGGTGCTTGCGATTGCCATAGTCGTCGACGATGCCATAGTCGTCGTCGAGGGAGTCCATGCCAAGCTGGACCAGGGATATAAGTCCACGCGTGAGGCTTCCATCGACGCGATGAGCGAATTGGGCGGTGCCATCGTTTCCATTACCTTGGTGATGATGTCCGTGTTCATCCCGGTAAGTTTCATGAGCGGTACGGCCGGTACGTTCTACCAGCAGTTCGGTCTGACCATGGCCATCTCCATCGGATTCTCCGCATTGAACGCGCTGACGCTTTCTCCGGCCCTGTGTGCGCTGTTCCTGAAGCCCCACAATTCTGAATCCACGCTGAAAGAGCGTATGGGTACGGCCTACAAGGAGTCGCGCAAGATCATGGTGGCCCGGTATACGGACGCTCTCGGCCGGTGGATGAATCCGAAGATGGTGATTCTCTTTACGGTTGTCGCCATTCTGGGTATGATTTTCGGCATGTTCAGCTTCGAGGAGCATCCGGTGCTCTGCCCGTTGTTCATCATCATCAGTATCCTGGCTTTGGCCGGCATGACCACCGACAAGTTCAAGCAGTCGTTCAACCGTTCCTACAGCTCGCTTCTGGCCAGATATAAGAAACGTGTCGTGTTCTTTATCCATAAGAGATGGCTGTCTGTCGGACTGGTGGGCGGTACGATCGCCCTGCTGGTGGTGTTCATGAACATCACTCCGACAGGTATGATTCCGAACGAGGATACCGGTACCATCATGGGTTCCGTGACTTTGCCGCCGGGCACTTCACAGGAACGTGCGCAGGAAGTGTTGAACAAGGTGGACAGCCTGATCGCGGTGGATCCGGCCGTGCAGTCGCGTACCGTGATTTCCGGTTTCAGCTTTATCGGTAGCGGTGAGGGACCTTCGTACGGTTCTATCATCATCAAGCTGAAGGACTGGGAAGAGCGTACTACCCAGCAGAGTTCGGATATTGTGGTCGCCTCGCTGTTCATGCGTTCACAGAAGCTCTTCAAGGACGCGCAGGTATTGTTCTTCGCGCCTCCTATGATCCCGGGTTACTCCATTTCGACCGATATCGAGTTGAACATGCAGGATAAGACCGGCGGTAGCCTGGACCACTTCTTCCAGGTAGTGAACGATTACATCGCCGCCTTGCAGGAGCGTCCGGAAATCAATTCGGCCTCGACCAACTTCAACCCGAGCTTCCCGCAGTATCAGCTGGATATCGACGCGGCTGCCTGTAAGAAGGCCGGTATCAGTCCGAGCGACATCCTGACTACCATGCAGGGTTACTTCGGCGGTATCTATGCGTCGAACTTCAACAGCTTCGGTAAGATGTACCGTGTGATGATCCAGGCGGAACCGGATGCGACGAAGAACATGGAGTCGCTGAAGGGCATCAAGGTGCGCGGCAGCGACGGTGAGATGGCTCCGATCTCGCAGTTTGTGACCATGAAGAAGATTTACGGTCCGGACGTGATCAGCCGTTTCAACCTGTACACATCCATCCAGGTGATGGTTTCTCCGGCTGCCGGCTATACTTCCGGTCAGGCCTTGCAGGCCATTTCCGAGGTGGCCGACCAGAACCTGCCGGCCGGATTCGGTTATGAATTGGGAGGTATGGCGCGTGAGGAGGCCCAGACCACCAATACCACAGGCATCATCTTCGTGCTCTGTCTGGTGTTCGTCTACCTGTTGCTGAGCGCGCAGTACGAAAGTTATCTGTTGCCTTTGGCCGTATTGCTCTCCATCCCTTGCGGTCTGTTGGGCAGCTTCCTGTTTGTCAACGGATTCTCCGCGTTGGGAAGCATTCCGGCATTGAAGATGGTATTGGGAACCATGTCGAACGACATCTACATGCAGATTGCGTTGATCATGTTGATGGGTCTGTTGGCCAAGAACGCGATTCTGATCGTAGAGTTCGCTCTCGACCGTCGCAAGCAGGGTATGAGTATCTCATGGGCCGCCGTTCTCGGCGCTTCCGCCCGTCTGCGACCGATTCTGATGACCTCACTGGCGATGATTATCGGTCTGCTTCCGTTGATGTTCGCCTTCGGTGTAGGTGCCCATGGTAACCGTACGCTGGGAGCTTCGGCCATCGGAGGTATGTTGATCGGTATGATTTTCCAGATATTCATTGTGCCGGTGCTGTTCGTGTTGTTCCAGTGGCTGCAGGAAAAGGTTAAGCCGATGGAATGGGATAGCCTGGATGAAAGTGAAGTGGAAGCAGAAATTGAACAGTATTCTCCTAATATTAAATGATGACGATAATGAAGAAACAGATAATAGGAATGATGTGTCTGGCTGCCATGATGAGCAGCTGCCACATCTACAGAGCTTATGATCGTCCGGAAACGATAGATGCCTCAGGCATCTATCGTGACCCGGTATCAGAAACGGACACGTTGGCTGTTACCGATACGGCGAATATGGGCAATCTCCCGTGGAAGGAAGTGTTCACCGACCCGCAGCTGCAGGCCCTGATTGAAGAGGGACTGGCGAACAATGTGGACATGCAGGCCGCCATTCTCCGTGTGGAAGAGGCGAAGGTGATGCTGACCGCCGCCAAACTGGCTTATCTGCCGTCGTTCAATCTGGTGCCTCAGGGAACCTTGAGCAGCTTCGACAAGTCGAAGACCAGCAAGACCTATCAGTTGCCTGTGGCGGCAAGTTGGGAGATTGACCTGTTCGGCAAGCTGCTGAACGCGAAACGCGGGCAGCGCGCGGCCTATCTGCAGAGCCAGTATTCGCAGCAGGCTGTACGCTCGCAGATTATCGGGGGCATTGCCAACATTTATTATTCCTTGCTGATGCTGGACCGTCAGGTGGACATCACCGCACAGACTGTGGATATTTATAAGGAGAACGTGCGTGCGATGGAGGCCATGAAGATTGCCGGCATGACCACCGAGGCTGCCGTGGCGCAGATGCGTGCCGCCTACCATCAGGTGGAGGCTTCGCTGCTCGACCTGAGACGCCAGGTGCGCGAGACCGAGAACTCTTTGTGTGTGCTGCTGGCCAAGACACCCCAGCACATCGACCGCAGTACGCTGGATGCCCAGACCGTACCCGACGAGCTGATGGTGGGTGTGCCCCTGCAGCTTCTGGAAAACCGTCCGGACGTGAAGGTGGCTGAAATGTCGTTGGCAAGCGCTTACTATACGACCAACCAGGCCCGTTCGGCATTCTATCCGAGCATCACCATCAGCGGTACGGCAGGATGGACCAACAGTGCGGGCGCGGCGATTGTCAATCCGGGTAAGGTGATTCTCAGCGCCATCGCCTCACTCACCCAGCCTATTTTCAATAACGGCAAGCTGATAGCGAACCTGAAGGTATCGAAGGCGGAAGAGAAGATCGCGCAGATGAACTACCAGCAGACGATTCTCGAGGCCGGTCAGGAGGTGAGCGACGCCCTGATGCTGTATGACACACAGAACAAGAAGATGCTGCATGACCGTCAGCAGGTGGACCAGCTGGATAAGGCCGTCACTTACACGAAGGCCCTGTTCCAGAGCGGCGACGCCACTTATCTGGAAATCCTGACCTCACAGCAGAACCTGCTGAGCGCACAGCTGACGGAGGTGTCGGACAACTTCCAGCGTCTGCAGGCTGTCATCAACCTGTACAGCGCGTTGGGTGGAGGACGCAATTAACGTAACCTTAAAATATATTGATTATGACTATGATTAGCCCTTTAGCTTATGTGGACCCGTCCGCGAAGATCGGCAAGAATGTGACAGTGCACCCGTTTGCCTATATCGACAAGAATGTGGAGATAGGCGATGACAACGTGATCATGCCTTATGCCAGTCTGATGAGCGGTACACGAATGGGGAACGGGAACACCGTTTACCAGGGTGCGGTGGTTGCCGCCACGCCGCAGGATTTCAACTATACGGGTGAGGAGACCATCGCCCGTATAGGAAACAACAATACGATCCGTGAGAATGCGGTGATTATCCGTGCTACCCATGCCGGACATGACACCACGGTTGGAGACGGGAACTTCATCATGACGGGAGCGCGTATCTCGCATGACGTGACAGTGGGAAATAAATGCATTATCGGAAACGGCTCACAGATTTCCGGTAACTGTACGGTTTACGACTATTCCATCCTGACCTCGAACGTGCTGATGCAGGGGAATACCCGTCTGGGCACTTTCTCGGCCGTGCAGGGCGGATGCCGTTTCGTGAGAGACATCCCGCCTTATATCGTGGCGGCCCACGAACCCATTGAGTTCTACAGCATCAATACCATCGTATTGGAGCGTGCCGGATTCTCGGAAACATTGATCAAGCATATCGCGCAGGCGTACCGTATTCTGTACAAGGCGAACACCTCACAGCACGATGCGTTGATCCGTATCCGTGAACAGGTGCCGAACAGCAAGGAGATCAACAACATCATTGAGTTTGTGGAAAGCTCAAGACTGGGAATCATCCGATAAGCCCTTTGGGGATGCGGCATAAGTGGGGGTTGTCCCGATGGCCTTGGCTGTCGGGGCAGCCCCCACCTCTTTTTTGAAAAACCTGTCATGAAAGGCTGCTCTTCCCTAAAATTACTATATATTTGCAGCACTTTTTAGAATGGTATTTTCATGAAGAATAGAGTGACGGCCGTCTTTTTTCTGGCTGTTTGTGTGGTGACCGGGTTACTGGCCCTTCATTTCCTGCCTTCCCTGTCGGTAGGGGGAAAGCCCTTGAGGAAAGTGGACCTGCTTTCCGACATCCGTCCCGATAAGGTCGTACCGGCGGATACCGGTACGGTGGTCCTTCCCCCGCCTCCCGTGAGGCCGGCATTTGTGGATACGTGCAGGAAGGGGATGGAGTGCATAGAGGATTATGCTGACTCCACGGCACGGGGAATGAGCCGTTTTTATGAGGCGCTTGGCGAGTGTGAGAGGACGGGGCGTCCGGTGCGTATCGCCTACTTCGGCGACTCGTTTATCGAGGCGGATATCCTGACCGGCGATTTGAGGCGGATGTTCCAGAAACGTTTCGGTGGAAGCGGTGTGGGATATGTGAGCGTGACGACCAGGATCGCGGGGTTCCGTCCTACCGTGCGGCAGAGTTTCGAGGGATGGGAGAGTCATTCCATTACCGATTCCGTGCGTTTCGACCGTTCCATGCAGGATATGTCGAACCGTTATGCTTTTCCTTCGTCAGGGGCGTATGTCCAGCTGAAAGGGGATACGTGCGGTGTCTCTTCCTGTTATTTCGTGGCTTCTGATTCGGTTGTCCTGAGTGCGTCGGTCAACGGTGGCGACGCGCGGCGTTTCCGTGTCAGGGGTGACGGGCAGCTTCAGTCTGTTTCCGTGGAAGGGGAAATCGGCAGGGTGAGATGGACCGTAGAGCGTTTCGACTCGGTTTCTGTGTTTTATGCCGTTACGATGGACAGTCCACAAGGTGTCGTTCTGGATAATTTCAGTACTCGGGGAAGCGGCGGCCAGCAGCTGCTGAATGTGCCGGCAAGCATATTGAGGCGGTATGGCAGTCTGCGCCCCTATGACCTGATTGTGCTTCAGTACGGGTTGAATGTGGCCTCGGAAGGTGTTCTGGACTATTCTTATTACAAGGAAGCCATGGTGAGGGTGGTGGATTATCTGAAGGGGGTCTTTCCCCATGCCTCCGTGCTCATTGTGGGTGTCGGTGACCGTGAGATGAAGGATGAGGACGGGGAACTGCGTACCATGCCTGCCGTGAAGAGTCTGGTGCGTTACCAGCAGCTGCTGGCGGCAGAGACCCATACCGCTTTCTGGAACATGTTCGAGGCTTTGGGGGGCGAAGGCAGCATGGAGCGGATGGTGGATGACAAGTTGGCCAACTATGACTATACGCACATCAATTTCCGGGGAGGGAAGCACATAGCGGGACTTCTGTTTGAGGCGTTGATGTATGGTAAGGAACAGTATGAGAAAAGGAAGGCGTATGAGACGGAGTGATTGTTTGCGGAGGTTGTCCTTTTCTTTCCTTTTCCTGCTCGCGTGTGTTTCCGTATGCGCGCAGGACGCGCTTCCCGGGAAGGCGCCGGCGGACAGGAACTCGGAAAGGATTTATGACAGCAAGGCGATGGAGGGGCTGATGAGATATGTTCCGGTGGCCTCTGTCATGCCTTCTTCTTTCCGTGGAACGGCAGAGAACCGTATCTCTGATCCTGAAAGGGAGTTGTGGCCGTTCTGGAAGAAACTGTCGGAAATGAGCGGTCCGGTGCGCGTTGTCCATATCGGTGACTCGCATGTGAGGGGGCATCTGTATCCGTATGTGGTGCGGCAGTTGTTGGAAGAGGATTTCGGCAAGGATGCCGTACTGGACATGAAGGTTTCTTACCGTACGTCAGGCATCGCGCACGAGACAGGCTCTCCGGGTATTGTCTATCATATTCTGGGAGTGAACGGTGCGACCTGCGCCTCTTTCTCCACACCTGAGCGCATTCATGAGGTCACGTCGCTGGAACCGGACCTGGTGATCGTTTCTTTCGGGACGAACGAGGCCCACGGGCGCGGATATTCGTCCGCAGAGCATCGGCTCAGCATGGACCGTCTGCTGTCTGCCATCGGGAAAGAGTGTCCGGACGCGGTGTTTCTGCTCACGGCTCCTCCCGGAGCGTACGTGCGGAACGGGAGGTATGGACCGAGGAACGCCAATCCCCGTACTCCCGGGGTGGTACAGGCCGAAAAGAGTTACGCGGCTTCCCATGGACTGGCGTTCTGGGACCTTTATGACATTGTAGGAGGGAAGGATTTTGCCTGCAGCAACTGGAATGCAGGGCATTATTACCAGCGGGATAAGATTCATTTTACTGTAGACGGATACAGGCTGCAGGGACAATTGTTGCATGAAGCGATTATAAAAGCGTATAATGATTATGTGGAATCTGAATTGGATGATACCGGAGATTGACTGGAACAAGGTGGGGGAGGTGCTGACGTATGATCCTCATCAGCCGATGATATTCAACAGCGGACTGTTTGTATTCCTTTTTCTGGGATTCAGTCTGGTGTATGTCCTGCTGCGGAACAGGATGACGGCGCGGCTGCTGTTTGTCACTCTGTTCTCTTACTATTTCTATTATAAAAGCAGCGGTCTCTACTTTTTCCTGTTGGGTATTGTCACCGTGTCGGACTTTCTTCTGGCGCGGCAGATGGACAGGACTGTCACGCGGTGGAAACGCAAGGCACTGGTGGTTGCCAGCCTGTGTGTCAACCTGGGACTGCTGTGTTATTTCAAGTATACCAACTTCTTTTATGAGATGCTGGCGCCGTTGTGGAACGGGTCGTTCCGGCCGCTCGACATTTTCCTTCCTGTGGGGATCTCCTTTTTCACGTTCCAGTCGTTGAGTTATACGCTTGACGTGTATCGCAGGGACCTGAAGCCGTTGGACAGCCTGCTTGACTATGCGTTTTATGTCTCGTTCTTTCCGCAGCTGGTGGCCGGTCCCATTGTGCGTGCCCGTGATTTCGTACCCCAGATCCGCCGTCCGCTGTTTGTCTCTTCGGAAATGTTCGGGCAGGGAGTGTTCTTTATTGTGAGCGGTCTGTTCAAGAAGGCTGTGGTTTCCGACTATATCAGTGTGAATTTCGTGGAGCGCATTTTTGACAATCCGGCACTCTATTCCGGTCTGGAGAACCTGTTCGGGGTATATGGATACGCCCTTCAGATTTATTGTGACTTTTCCGGTTACAGTGATATGGCCATCGGACTGGCCTTGCTGCTTGGCTTTCATTTTCCGATGAACTTCAATTCTCCCTATAAGGCGGAAAGTGTTACTGACTTCTGGCATCGTTGGCACATCTCCCTTTCCACCTGGTTGCGCGATTACCTGTATATATCGTTGGGGGGTAACCGGAAGGGGAAGATCCGTACCTATGTCAACCTGATGCTGACCATGTTGCTGGGAGGATTGTGGCATGGCGCGTCATGGAATTTCATCGTGTGGGGCGGCCTGCATGGCGCTGCCTTGGCCTTGCACAAGTTCTTCCGTAATGCGACGGGACGTCCGAAGACTTACCATAGCACCGGGTTGCGGCGGTTGTTTGCCGTGGTTGTCACTTTCCATTTCGTGTGTTTCTGCTGGATATTTTTCCGGAATTCCACTTTTGAGGCATCGACGGTGATGATACGCCAGATATTCACCGCCTTTCACCCTGAACTGTTCATGCAGCTTGTCACCGGCTATTGGCAGGTGTTCGTTCTGATGGCTTCGGGCTTTCTGCTCCACTGGTGTCCGGACAGTTGGCAGGATGCGTGCGGCCGTGCGGTGACCCGTCTGCCTTTGGTAGGGCAGGCGTTGTTGGTGGTGGCGGTGGTTTATCTGGTCATTCAGGTCAAGAGCAGTGATATCCAGCCTTTTATTTATTTTCAGTTTTGACAGGCTGATTTTTTCCTTGAAAAATTAGGAGATAAGCCCGAATAATTGTACTTTTGCTCCGCAATTGGAAAAATATCGTATTCCGCGCCCGTAGTTCAATGGATAGAATAAAGGATTCCGGTTCCTTCGATTGGGGTTCGACTCCCCACGGGCGTACTTTTATTCATGACATTTTCATATAAGGAGGGTGAATTCTAAGTCCTCTCCAAACAAAATCTTTAAAATCTTGCCCAAGTTTACGAACATTAACGTATTCTTGGGTAAGTTTGTATATGCACATAACAATTCATCAGAAGTCCTGACGGCTTCCTGAATCTAAGATGTTTTCGAGGTTATCCCCCCTTTTTATGCAACCAATGTTACAAATGGGGTCTGCCTTCGTATCACGGCAAAAGCCCTTGCTATTATTTTGGCTCTTACGGCATTTATTACAGATGCTTTATGTTTTCCCTCGGCTACTTTTCTTTTATAATATGCCTTCATCTGTGGATCCCAAGCGATGGCAGTAATCGCTGCTCGGGTAAGGTATACTTTCACTTCTTTGTTAGCTAATGGAGATGTCTGTGTTTTTCCTCGTATGGAAATACCTGAAGTATGTTCAAATGGGGCAACCCCACAATAGCAGGCAAATTTCCTTGGGTTATCAAATCTTTGAAAATTGTCGGTAACACACAGCAATACAATGGCATTGATTACACCTATTCCTTTTATGCTTCTTAATAATATATAGTTGGTGTAAAGAGAGCTATTAGCAGCTATTAATTTCTCCATAGCTTCTTCCACCTTCAGGATTTTTTCTTTTATTGAATCGAGCTGTTCTTCCAAAAAAGAAATGGACTCTGCCACATCAGCTAACCTGGACATTTGGGAAAATGTTTCCAATAGTTTTATACTTGAAACCTTTTGCTTGACCAAATTATCACGTACAATAATCCAGCCTCTCAATTTCACCAAGTCCTTGTCTGGCAATTTGTATAGTTTCAGTTTTCGATAGTGCAATACCGCATAATTTGCAATTCTTTTGGCATCAATACGGTCATTTTTGCCTCGTTGAAGACCTATTGATTTCTTTATGGTTAACGGACAAACTAAAGCCAGGGAAAATCCCATGGATACACTGGATACAGACAATTCCGTGACGTAATTGCCCATGTTTTCGGCACAAAACAGGATTTCGGATAAAGAGAGTTGATGATCGGCTATCCAGGCCAGCAAGGACTGGATTCCCTCCGGAGTGTTGTCAAAAGAATTGTGAGACAACTCTTTTTCATCAGAGGACATCAATGATGCATCGAAAGTGTTTTTTCCTACGTCAAGACCTACAAAATGAGAATAATTCATAAATTTGCATTTACAGTATTAAACATGAAGGAGAAACAGCTAATACATTTATTAGGTCGTGAGCCTACAATTCTAACTGGCTAAGTTCTCCAAGTAAGAGAGTTGCAGTCTGATTCAGCCTATAGTCATTTAAGACTAGTCTCAAAGTTAGTTCACTGCAACTCTTCTTTTCAAATATACACTTATTCTTTTATTGTGTATTTAATACTGCAAATGTAAATGTCTCAAAATAAAAATCCATTTTCATTTTGTCATCCTGAACGGAGTGAAGGATCTCGAAAACACAAACTAATATACACGAGATCCTTCGCTTTGCTCAGGATGACATTGATTTTTGATGTCAATTCTCATTTTGACACAACCTCCTGTTCATATCCTGGAAACACGTCTGGAGTCATCTTTTCTCATTCTACGCTCACCTCGTCGACAAACAGGAAGGCGGGGTCTCCCGGCCATGTATGCCATGCGGGCAGTTTGGGAGTCACTTTGGCGATGACTCTTATAAAGCGTGTTCTTGTTTCCGGAAACGAGAGACGGTGTGTATAGATTCCGTCCTTGTCTTGCTTGTTCAGAATGCGGTAAGACTCTGACGCGAGTTTGCGGAAATTCTTCCCGTCGTCAGAACATTGGACCTCCAGTCCCGTTGCATCCATCACGGCGGCTCCTTTCGATACGTTCACGCGGACGGACACTGTGCTGACGGGGGTAGGGGTTTTCAAGTCGATGGTCAGGTCCATGTCTTTCAAGAATCCCAGCCAGCGTCCGGTGTTGTAGTTGGTGTTGCCGTACATCCCGTCGGTCAGGGTGGTCACTCCGTCGAAAGTATAGTCAGGGTGTGGAGCGTCGGCCAGTCGGGAAGGCTTGAATGTGGCCTTGTTCACATTTATCTGTTCCTCGAACACCACACTTGTGTCTTTATCCGTGATGACGGCCGCTTTTAGTCTGCAGCTTCTGTCTATACTGAACGGTTGTGTATACCGCAGGGACTTGGTTGTCGGTTGACTGCCATCCAATGTGTAATAGACAGGCCTGTCGCCGATGGTGGATAGGGAGACTTCCAGCTTTCCTTTCGTTGTGTCTGCCCGGTATTTTTCCGTAATCTGGAATACATGTCTGGAATATGGATAGTGTGATTTGTCGTAAAGAGGGATCAGTCGGTACAGACGTTCCATGAAGGCTTCAAAGTCGTGTTGCCCGGGATCGGCCCATCCCAGTTCACTGACGGCGGCCAGGCGGGGCAGGATGAGCCTCTCAGCCTGCTCCCTGGTCGTGATGCCTTCTGTCCACAGGCACGCCTGTATGCCTTTGATATGCCGTGCCGCGTCTGGTGACAGTGAGTCGGGGACTACCTTGAAACCATATACGCGGCGGACCCCTCTGTCGCCTCCCAGCTCATTCAGTTTCCGGTCGCTGAAGTAGGTGATGCCGGCAGGGGTCATGATGACGTCATGTCCTGCTTCCGCCGCTTTGACTCCCTTGTCGGTTCCCCTCCATGCCATGACGGTCACGTCGGGTGAGAGGCCTTCATCGACGACTTCATCCCATCCGATGACTTTCCGTCCTTTATCTTGCACGAACTTTGTTATCTCGTTCATGAAATAGCTTTGGAGCCTGTCTTCGGCCTTATGTCCGTCTGAGTCTTTCCAATGCATTTCCCGGATCAGCCGTTGGCATTTGGGGCATGTCTCCCAACGGTCCCGCGGGCATTCATCTCCTCCGACGTGGATATACGGGGAGGGAAACAGGTCTATGATTTCCGACAGTACGTTCCTGGCGAATTCCAGGGATTCCGCGTTTCCGATGCAGAGTACGTCCTTATGCACTCCGTAGGTGGTGGCCACCTCATAGGGGCCTCCTGTACATCCCAGTTCGGGATAGGCCGCGAGGGCTGCCGTGATGTGTCCCGGCAAGTCGATTTCGGGTATTACTGTCACATGTCTCTGTGAGGCGTATTCAATGATGTCACGCACCTCTTCCTGTGTATAGAATCCGCCATAAGGCTTTCCGTCGGACCGGCCTGAGCCGTCGTTCAGGAGCGATTCTTTCCGTTTGGAGCCTATTCCGGTCAGTCTGGGATATTTTTTGATTTCGATCCTCCATCCCTGGTCATCGGTGAGGTGCCAATGGAAGACGTTGAGGTTATGCAGTGCGATAAGGTCGATGTATTCTTTGATGA
Source organism: Candidatus Phocaeicola excrementigallinarum (assembly GCA_019120125.1). GTDB lineage: Bacteria > Bacteroidota > Bacteroidia > Bacteroidales > Bacteroidaceae > Phocaeicola > Phocaeicola excrementigallinarum. The sequence continues at coordinate 28,671 of DWVR01000052.1, forward strand.
AATCGGTGGTGAAGAAATGTCTTCCTACGTCAAGGTGCATTCCGCGATAGGTGAACCGGGGCTCGTCCTTGATGGTGGCGGCCGGCAGTCTTATCTTTCCTTCATTCTCTTCCGGAAGTGATTTCCGCAATGTCTGTATGCCATAGAAGATGCCCGCCTCCGAACCGGCCTTGAGCGTAATGTTTTCATGGTCTATCTTCAGCAGGTATCCTTCCGGGGAATCTCCGGGAGTCTTTTCGAGAATGAGGCTGATTTTTCCGGATCCGGTTGTCCCTTCTGTCACACTGACCTGTATTCCAGTGGCCTTCTGTATATAGTCGGCCAGAAGGCCGGCCGTTTGTCTCAGTTTCTCGTTTCCTGTCGGATAACCGATTTGCGTGGAACTGTGGAGAATGAAGGGCGCGCCTTTTTCCGTCTGTATGGAATGTGGCAGCGGTACGATGTGGTAGTCTGCCGCGGGCAGGTCCTTGTGGCCGGTACACGAAAAGAACGCCAGTGCGGCCAGCATTACGAGCATCTGTAATGTGTGTTTCATGGTCTTGTATGTTTATGGTTTCGGAAGCAAAGGTAAATAAAAAACGGATATGACAGACGGCTTGTGACAGGGATCCTGTGGTCGGTGATTGATGGGTGGAAAAGAAAATACGCTTGGATGGCGGAATCCGTCTGTTTTTTCGTATCTTTAAATCGTGTAACAAGATTATCAAACCAATTTGTTCTTATGAAGTATACTTTTGAAATTTGTGCCAACTCTGCAGAAAGTTGCGTGGCGGCACAGCAAGGAGGAGCCCAGCGCGTAGAGCTGTGCGCTGCCATACCTGAAGGAGGGACCACTCCTTCGTATGGGGAGATCAGTGTCGCACGGAAATTGATTGATATCCGTCTGCACGTGATTATCCGTCCGAGAGGGGGAGATTTCCTTTATACGGCGGAAGAGATTGACATCATGGAGGAAGACATCCGGATGGCGCGTCAGGCAGGTGCCGATGGGGTGGTGTTCGGTTGTCTGACCCCGGACGGCGAGCTTGACCGGGAAGCGATGGAACGTTTGATGAAGGTGTCAGAAGGACTGTCTGTCACTTTCCACCGTGCGTTTGATTATGTGAAAGACCCGTTCCGTGTGATGGAGGAGCTGACAGGAATGGGAGTGGACCGTATCCTTACCTCAGGACAGCAGCCTACGGCTTTTCAGGGAGCGGACCTTCTGCGGAGACTTGTGGACCAGGCTGCGGGAAGAATCATCATCATGCCCGGTTGTGGGGTAAACGAGACGAACATCGCGGAGCTTGCGGCACGGACCGGAGCTTCTGAGTTCCATTTCTCGGCCCGCGAGAACAAACAAAGCCGGATGCTGTTGCGCAATCCGGCTTTGTCGATGGGAGGGACAGTGACCATTGATGAATATCAACGTCCTGTCACTACTCCCGAAAGGGTCAGGAATACCATTCAGGCTCTTATAGGCCGTGGATAACCTGAAGCAGCTGTTCTCCCATGCCGATTGTATATCCGTGTGACTCGAACACCACGCGGTTGAATGTGTCGGCAATGATGAATATCGGAAGCTGGTGGGCATTCGGCAGTTTCAGGTTCTCTGCAATCGACTGCTGGATGCTTCCGTCTTTGTCGATACCGAACACGATGTTCGACGGCAGGTTCGGGAATTCCTTCAGGTTGAACTTCTTGTAGGAGGTCTCATCCGGGAAAAGAAGTACGATGGTACGTCCCCATTTCTCGATGTCGTCCTTTTTGATCGCGATATCTTTCAGGGCGTGGTTGGTAGGTTCTTGTCCTACTCCCAGAATGCCGACGATGAAATATCCGCGTCCGGTAGTGCTCAGAATGGTAGTAGGCTCAGCCTTTCCCGGCAGATAGAACTGGCTTTCGGAATTGAAGTTGCCGATGACACGGATATTCTCCTGACTGTCGCGCATTTTCAATTCAGTAGCCGCCGGTTTTCCTTTTTCCACGTTGATGAAGGAGACTTCGCTCAATACTGTACCATCGGCCATACGGCTTCCGCTGACGAGCATGTAGTAACCGGTTTCCACTTCTGTGCCTTTCTTGAGCAACGAGCTCCAGGTGGCGTCTTCCGGATAGTTCTGCAGGCGGAAAGTTCCGTTATCGAACTTGGAGAGACTGAAATGGGTGTAATATTTCGGATCCTTGAGTCGTGGAATGGCCTTGTAAGTGGCTTTCAGCAATGACTCTTCCGGATTCGCGCTGACAGCAGCCTCGAAGTTGACCACTTTTTCCTTACCGTCCTGACGGTAGCATATGTTGCCGGTCACGGCATCCTCCCATGCGGGGATTCCCAGGCTACGGGCAGCCGCCACAAAGAAGATTCCTCTTGATTCTGTATCGGTGGTGCGGCTCTTCCATACGCCTTCCGGTGAGATGGTCGTGAAAATCGTGTTCAGATCATTGCGGACGGTCAGGCTGTCCTTACACCAGTTGACAAGCTGTTCCGGATTGTTCTTGAACTGTTCTGCCAGTGCTGTCGGGATATTCTTCTGCAGATAGCTGCGGTAAGGGGTCAGCATTTCCGTACTGATGCGTGGAGCAAGCACTTCCTTCACGTCAGCATCCGGAGCCGTAGCGTACAGGTGGTCTTCCAGAATCGCGCACGGAGTGTCGCGCAAGTCCTTTTCCGTCAATGTGCCGAGCAGGTCGAGCGCACGCTTGCTTTCGTTTCTTTCCGCCGCATGGGCAAGGAAGTTCATGATGTCCTCATAGTTGCCTCTTGACTTGAGGATAAAGCTGGCTGTGAGGGATTCGTCCAACTTGTTTTCTTTTGCGAATGTCTTGGCCGCTTCTTCTGTCGGGAAAGAGTGCACGTATGCGTTGCGGATAGAGTCCTCTTGCGCCATCCGGCGGGTGTTCTCTTCACGCTGTTCCGGTGTCACTTCCGGAATGACGGGCTTTTCAGCCGGTGGCACAATCTGCAGGCTTGTGCTGAAGTTTTCTCCGATCTTGTGTGTCAGGGCAAGTGTCGCTTCCTTGTCTTTCCCGAAGCTGATGGTGCGGATGCCGAAACGGTCATCTTTGGATGCATATATCACCATATCGCCCAATCCGGCAGACAGTGAGGTCATTCCGCTCTCGTCGCTCTTCTGGCGGGAAACTGTATAGAACTCACCGTAATTGTAGATCTTATATTCTACATTCGCTCCTTCCACAGGATTCCCTTCGGCATCCGTGATTTTTACTGTAGCTGGCGCGCTTTCCGCATAATTGTCGATAATGTTGATTTCGGTGTAGTTGGCTGTCTGCTGCATCACCTCTTCCGGACCGTTGTATGCGCCGAATACTTTGGTGTGCATGAGCATGCCACGGCTTGCGGGTGCGTTGAACCATCCCAGGTTCAGGACCGGTTCCGGCTCGCAGGCGCCCAGAAAGTTCCATTTCCCGTCCACCCAGGCTTCTACCCAGGCATGGTTGTCGTCAGTGTGTGCCCAGCGGGGGGTATATACCTGACGTGCCGGGATACCTACGGCACGCAAGGCTGCGACCAGGAATGTGGATTCCTCACCGCAACGTCCGTAGGCTGTCTTTACTGTGGCCAACGGGGCACTGGTACGGATGTCAGTCGGTGAGTATACCACCTTTTCATGGCACCAGTGGTTGACTTCCAGCACGGCATCAAGTGCGGAAAGGCCTTTTACACGTGGAGCGAGTTCATTGTGGAATACTTCGCGCGAATTGTCCAGATTCTCGTTGTTGATACGCAAAGGCAGTACGAAATGACGGAAAATCAGGTCAGGGATTTCTTTTCCCCACGGCATCTCTTTCCGTGTATCCAATGAAAGGCGTACGTTTTTCAGATAGAAGTCACCCGAATAGTCCGTGATATCTCCTGTAGTCATGTACGCATAGAGGAATGTCAAGGCTTCACGCTCTTCTTGAGTCAAGTCCTGATGGTTGAACACTTCAAACAGATTGCCGTTGGGCAATGCCTGTTGCTTGGCGGCAAAATCGGCTTCGACTTTCGCACGATAGTCTTCTTCTTTCAGGAAATGGTCGGAAGAAGTGCAGGCGAAGAAAAACATTGCCAAGGCGAATGAGGCTGCTGATAAAAAGAATTTTCTCATGTTTAGGGTTAATGAAAAAGGGGGATGTGTCAAGATATGGCTTTCGGACGTCCTGTGACTTTAGTCTCAGTGTCCGGTTCCCTGCATTATGACACATCCTCCGGAGATAAACAATTAATGTAATCAAATCGGTTTATATTCTACAAATGCTTCCATGGCTTCGTAGCTTGCAAGTCCAAGCTGGTCATACAAGGAAGCGGTGCCACGGTTGCGGTCCTCGCTGCGTTGCCAGAACAGACGTTCGTCGTTTCCGAGGAACGGGGCACTTTCCATCTGCGACTGGTGTTTGAGGATGGAATTCCGTTTTGCCCTCAGTTCTTCCGGGCTGAGAGGAACACACATTTCAATGTTCTCGATTTCCCATTCCGCCCATGCGCCGCGATACATCCAGATACGACAGTCGTTCAGCCATTCCGCACCGGCGTTCTTCTCTTCGTCGATAGCGGCGAATACCGCGTCTGTACATACCCGGTGTGTACCGTGCGGGTCGGCAAGGTCACCCGCTACATAAATCTGGTGAGGCTTTATTTCACGGAGCAGGTTCTGTACGATTTCCACGTCCTTCTCGCTGATCGGGTTCTTTTCAATTTTACCGGTCTCATAGAACGGCAGGTCGAGGAAATGGCATCTGCTCAACGGAACCTTGTTGTAGGTGCAGGCCGTGCGGGCTTCGCCTCTACGGATCAGGCCCTTGATGGTCAGAATGTCACGTGTGTCCATATCGCCTTCTTTCTTCTGGGCGAAGAATTTTTTGATTTCAGCGTATTTCTCTGAAATCACCTTGTCCTCACTGTTGGCGAAAAGTTGGTTGAATCCGTTGATGAAGTGCATGAAGCGAACCACTTCTTCGTCGCCTACGGCGATGTTTCCCGAAGTCTCATATGCGATATGTACTTCATGACCTTGCTGGACAAGGCGCCTGAGGGTTCCGCCCATCGAAATCACATCATCATCGGGGTGCGGAGAGAATACGATGACACGCTTCGGGAACGGTTTTGCACGTTCGGGGCGGTAAGTGTCATCTGCATTCGGCTTGCCTCCGGGCCATCCGGTGATGGTGTGCTGCAGGTCATTGAATACTTTGATGTTGACGTTGTATGCCGATCCATACAAAGCCAGCAGCTCGCTCAATCCGTTTTCATTGTAGTCTTTGTTTGTCAGTTTGAGTACCGGTTTCTTGAGCAGCAGGCAAAGCCATACGATGGCGCTTCTGACAAGTTTGTCGTTCCATTCACAGTTGGTCACCAGCCATGGCCGTTGGATACGGGTCAAGTGAGCTGCGGCAGCCAGGTCCACACAGACAGTCGCGTTTGAATGGAGTTGCAGGTAGGAAGCGGGCAATGTGTCGCTCACCTTATCCTCTACCGCATGTCTGATGATGTCGGCCTTGTTCTCACCCCATGCCAGCAAATACACTTTGCGTGCGCTGAGAATCGTGTTGACCCCCATGGTGATGGAGCAGGGCGGAAGATTGTCCACTCCGATGTTGTGCGATGCCTCTGCCCGTGAGGTGGAGTCGATAAGAATCAGTCGGGTCGTGGAATTGGCATGGGAGCCCGGTTCGTTCATGCCGATGTTTCCTTCGCGTCCGATGCCCATGATGACGATGTCCAGTCCTCCGAAAGTCTGTATGCGCTGTTCATAAAGACGGCAGTGCTCTACAATGGCATCTTGTGGAATGGTTCCGTCCATGCTGAATACATTCTGCTTGTCGACATCAATCTGTGAGAGGAAGAGTTTGTTCAGGTGGTTGAAGCTGCTTCCTGCCTCGTCTGTCAGCGGATAATATTCGTAAAGATTGAAGAAAATGACATTGCGGAAGCTTACACCTTCTTCTTTGTGTTTCCGTATCAAGGCCGAGAACAGGTTGCGGAGTGATCCTCCCGTACCGATGGCGATGGTACAGAATTTTCCTTCACGTTGTCTGTCCTGGATCTTGGCTACGATTTCATTGGCGATTTCTTCCGTGCCTTCTTCTATGCTTTCATATATGTTGGTCGGAATTTTCTCCAAACGGGTCAGGACAGACCGTTCAATCGCGTTCTCCGGCTTGTAGTAGCGCGGAGAGACACGGTTCAATGAGATTTGTGAACTAAGGTTTGTTCTCATGGGTAAAATATTTGTAAAGGTGACGGGCCGGGATCAAAGATTGTTCTTCTCGATGTCTTTGAAATATTTATATGTGCCGACTTTCAATTCATCAGTAGCGGCCTCATCGCATACGATGATTCCGTGGCGGTGCATCTGCAATGCGCTGATAGTCCACATCTGGGTGATGCCGCCTTCCACAGCGTGTTGCAGGGCGCGGGCTTTGTTGTGTCCGTTGCAAATGATCAGCACTTCCTTTGCGGAGAGCACTGTGCCGACTCCTACTGTGAGGGCTGTCTTTGGCACTTTGTTCACATCGTTTTCAAAGAAACGTGAGTTGGCGATGATTGTATCTGTGGTCAAAGTCTTTACGCGTGTACGTGAGGACAGGGAGGAACCCGGCTCGTTGAATGCGATGTGTCCGTCAGGACCGATGCCGCCAAGGAAAAGGTCGATGCCGCCGAATTTCTCGATTTCTTTTTCATAGTTCGCGCATTCGGCTTCCAGGTCAGCGGCGTTTCCGTTCAGGATATGGATGTTCTCTTTGCAGATGTCGATGTGGTTGAAGAAGTTGTTGAACATGAAGGAATGATAGCTCTCGGGATGTGATTCGGGGAGGCCTACGTATTCATCCATGTTGAATGTAACCACGTTCTTGAAAGATACCACTCCTTTTTTGTTGAGTTCTATCAACGCCTTATACATTCCCAGAGGGGAAGAGCCTGTAGGAAGTCCCAGTACGAACGGTTTTTCTTTTGTGGGGTTTGCGGAGTTGATCTTCTTGGCAACATAATTGGCTGCCCAATTTGACAATGACTGATAGTCAGGTTCGATAATAAGTCTCATGATAGATAGAATTTTGAAGTTAATACTCTAATACTTTAGGGCTCTTCCAACCTTTTGGCAGAACTCAATGCAAATATATCAAAGGTAAATCAGAAAGACAAATAAAAAAAAAGATTTCTTTTGCTTGACTTATTAAAAAAAAACTTATTTTTGTGGATATTTCTACAAAAACATAAAAATATATGGGACAGGTTTTATTGACTGAGATTCAGAAGGGTGTGAAAAGCGCCTTGATAAAACGCCGGATCATTTCCCATTTCATTTATGCTGGATGTACTACCATAACTGAATTGTCGAAGGCGGTCGGGCTGAGTGTGCCTACAGTCACTAAGTTTGTGGATGTAATGTTGAAGGACGGGTATGTGAATGATTACGGTAAGCTGGAAACAAACGGTGGCCGCCATCCCAGTCTGTACGGGTTGAACGCTGATTCCGGATATTTTGTCGGCGTAGCTGTCTCGATAAATTCATTGAAGATATGTTTGATAAATTTCAAGGGGGATGTCTTGAAGATGACTTCCGACATTCCGTTCTCTCTTGAGAATACGCCTGAGTGTCTGGAGGGGATATGCCGGGAGGCGAGGAGCTTCATTGACGGTCTTGACATTGACCGTGAGAAGATCCTTAATGTCTGCATGGGGATCACAGGGCGCGTCAATCCGGAGACCGGTTGCAGTTACACCCATCTTACGTTTACAGAAAAACCGTTGGCTGAGGTGCTTACGGAGCGGCTTGGAATCAATGTATGTATTGATAATGACAGCCGTGCCATGGCTTACGGCGAATATATAATGAGGAATGACAAATGTGCCAGGAATCTGATTTTCATTAATGTCAATTGGGGACTTGGAATGGCCATCATCATCGATGGAAAGCTTTATTCGGGTATGTCGGGATTTGCCGGTGAGTTCGGTCACAATTATGGCTACGATAACCAGCAGATCTGTGATTGCGGAAAAAAGGGATGTATTGAGACAGAGGTGTCGTGTTCCGCATTATACAGGAAATTCATTGAGCGGCTGCATAACGGGGAAAACTCGATTCTTTTGAAAGAAAAGTCGATAGATGAGATTACACTTGATGATATTATCTCCGCCGTGAAGAGGGAGGATGTGCTGGCCATTGAGATTGTGGAGGAAATCGGTGCGAAACTGGGACGTCACATCGGAGAGATGATGAACATATTCAATCCTGAGCAGGTGATTGTCGGTGGGGAATTCTCTCGTGTAGGTGTATATCTTCTTCCGCCTGTAATCGCTTCAGTCCGCCGTTATACGTTGAATCTGATGTATCGTGATTCTGACATCTCCATTTCTGAATTGAAAGAGAATGCGAATGCCGTAGGTTCGGCTCTGCTTGCGCGGAGTAAATTCTTTGCGTTGGATTGATGATGATGAGGCGTATCTGATCTTGGACACAAAGACACGGGGACACAATGTCTTGGCCGTGACTTTCGTCTGTTTTCGTTTTGTGCCTGTGTGCCTTTGTGTTCAATTCTTTTTTTGGGGTATTCTTGTCTTTACTTGTTATCCAGCGTGGCAGTTCTTGAATGTTTGATAAAGGGTATCCCAGCTTTCATTGAATGCCTGCATGGACGGGAAGAGCAGGTCGGCTCCTTCATCAAGCAACGCTTTGTCCGGAAGGGGACCTGTATTAAGCGCTACGGTAAAGATGCCTGCGGCTACTCCTGCCCGCACGCCCAAAGGCGCGTTCTCAACCACAATGGCCTCACAAGCATTGATGTGTGCTTTCTGTAGGGCCATTAGATAAGGTTCCGGATTCGGCTTTCCGTATTTTACGTCGAAAGCGGTCACCATGAGTTCTTTCTTGAAGATCTGAGGAAAATAATGGTTCAGTTTGTCGAGCAGCGAGAGTTGGCCGGAACCGGTCACTATGACGGGTATAATTCCTTCGTCCTTGATTTTTCGCAGCACCTCGTATGCGCCTTCCATCGGTTCCGCTTTGGACAGGGCATTGAATATGTCACTTTTTGTCTTGTAGATTTCCTTTATTTCCTGTTCGTTGGCCTGATGACCTCTTTCACGTTGGCTGATAATGTTGATTGTGCCCGCGCCGGTGCGTCCTTCATGTAGGTAAGCTTCTTCACGCGTCATGTGCATTCCGTATTGTTTCATGGCTTCCTGCCATGCCACGGCATGGTTTTTCATGGAATCGAACAGTACACCGTCCATGTCGAACAATACGGCTTTCAGGTCAATGCGGCTGTAATGATGTGAATGTAAGTAATTTTGGATAGCTTCTTGGAACATTTTGTTTGGATTTCATTTGTGTGAAAACAGGCACGGGCTTTACGGTGTGTCATATTATTGATGTTATTCCGTAAAACTCGTGCCTGGATGTCTCATGTCAGGCTTTTATTTTTTCAAGCGTGCCTGAATCAGTTCTGATTCTTTTTCATAGCCCGGTTTGTTGAGCAGGGCGAACATGTTTTTCTTGTATGCCTCTACTCCCGGTTGGTTGAACGGATTAACTTCAAGCAAATAGCCGCTGATGCCGCAGGCTTTCTCGAAGAAATAGATCAACTCTCCCAGATAATATTCGTTCAGTGCCGGAACACTGATATGGAGGTTGGGAACGCCACCGTCCACGTGAGCAAGCTGCGTACCCAATTCTGCCATCTTGTTGACTTCATCAATGCGTTTTCCGGCGAGGAAGTTCAGGCCGTCAAGATTCTCGTCATCACTTGGGAAGTGCAGTTCGTGGTTGGTGGTCTCTACGGATACTACAGTCTCGAAGATGGTACGTTCGCCTTGCTGAATCCATTGGCCCATTGAGTGAAGGTCAGTGGTGAAGTCCACGGAGCTGGGATAGATGCCCTTGTTGTCTTTTCCTTCAGACTCGCCGTACAGCTGTTTCCACCATTCCATGAAGTAATGGAGTTTCGGATGGAAGTTCACCAGAATTTCTATTTTCTTGCCTTCACGATAGAGCTCGTTACGGGTGGCCGCGTATAAGGCTGACGGATTCTCGTACATATTTCCGTTGGCGCAGACTTTTTCCATTTCGCGTGCGCCGGCTACCAGTTGTTCAATGTCGAATCCGGCCACTGCGATAGGAAGCAGGCCGACCGGAGTCAATACAGAGAAACGTCCTCCTACGTTGTCGGGGATGATGAATGATTTGTAGCCTTCCTTGTCGGCGGTGGTACGTGCGGCACCTTTCTTAGCGTCAGTTACGGCAACGATGACCTTTCTTGCCATTTCCTTTCCACGTTGTTTCTCACACTGTTTCTTCAAAAGACGGAAAGCAAGAGCGGTTTCAGTGGTAGTACCGGATTTTGAAATGTTGATGACACCGAATTTCTTGTCTTTCAGATAAGAGGTCAGTTCAAACAAGTAATCTTCACTGATGTTGTGACCGGCAAAGATGATAGTCGGATTTCCTGCTTTTTTTTCTTTCAGCCATGCGAAACTGTCGGAAAGCGCTTCAATGACAGCGCGTGCGCCCAGATAGCTTCCACCGATACCGGCTACAACCACCACCTCACAGTTCTCACGCAAAGTCTTTGCGGCAGCCTTCAAATCCTCCAAATGTTCCTTGGTGATAGAAGAAGGCAGGTGGAGCCATCCAAGAAAGTCATTGCCCAGGCCCGTGCCTTTTTCCAGTGTTTCCATACAAGCTTTTACGTTTTCTTCGTAAGAAGCCACTTTGTCCTTAGAAATGAAATCTAAAGTCTTCTCAATGTTCAGTTTGATGTTTTCCATAACGGTAAATTTTATCTGAAAGAATCAGTTAGTAATTTTATTTCTATCATTGGAGAAATGCGTTCATAGAGGATGTTGTAGACGGCGTCCACAATCGGCATGTTCACATGCAGGTGTTTGTTGAGTTCCTTGATGCATTTAGTGCCGTAATATCCTTCAGCGATCATTTCCATCTCTATCTGTGCGCTTTTCACTGAATATCCTTTTCCGATCATGGTACCGAACACCCTGTTACGGCTGAAGTTGGAATAAGATGTGACCAGCAGGTCGCCCAAGTAGGCGGAGTCGTTGGTGCAGCGGTTCACCGGATGTACCGTGTCGAGGAAGCGGTTCATTTCCTGAAGGGCGTTTGACACCAGTACGGCCTGGAAATTGTCGCCGTACTTCAGCCCGCTGCATATACCCGCTGCGATGGCGTATACATTTTTCAGTACCGAGGCATATTCAATGCCTGCCACATCGGTGTTTACTGAAGTCTTGACATAGTGTCCGGCGAGCTGACGTGCGAACATCTTGGCTTTTTCGATGTCCTTGCATCCTACCGTGAGGTATGACAGGCGTTCGAGCGCGATCTCTTCCGCATGACAGGGGCCGGCCAGTACCGCGATGTTATCTTCCGGCACATCGTAGACTGCATGGAAATAGTCGGAGATGATCATGTTCTCGTCCGGAACTATACCTTTGATGGCTGTGACGATGAATTTGTCCTTGAGCTTTACCTTTAGCTTTTTGAGGTGATTTTTCAGATAGGGTGAGGGAGTGACGAAAATCAGCGTGTCGGACTCTCTTACTATCTTGTTGATATCTGACGAGAAATTGATGCACTTGATGTTGAAGCGCACACTGGTCAGGTAGGCCGGGTTATGCCCGAGACGCTTGAAGTCCTCAATGCGGTCGTCCCGGCGCATGTACCAGTTTATCGAGTCGGCTTGGGTCAGTATGATCTTGGCGATAGCCGTGGCCCAGCTTCCTCCCCCCATAATCGCTATTTTCCCAGGCAGTTTCATATCTTCTCTATCCAATTAGCCACTTCGTCAACACTTGGATTCTTCAGTTCGAGTTTATATTTCTTATTGATTCCGCAAATGTCCATGTGTACTTTTTGTGGATTCACCTCTTTCATGTCCGCTACCAGATTGTATCCGGCTTTCCGGATTACCGGAATCCATTCTTCTGGAATGCCAAGTGCGGTGAACTTGTCGGCCGGATCTTTCGGGGTTACTTTTTCAGGGCGCATCTGGGGGAAGAACAATACTTCCTGAATATAGGTCTTGCCTGTCATAAGCATTACCAGACGGTCGATCCCGATTCCGATTCCGCTGGTGGGAGGCATACCGTATTGCAGTGCGCGCAGGAAGTCCTGATCGATGATCATCGCCTCGTCATCGCCCTTGTCAGCCAGGCGCATCTGCTCCTTGAAGCGTTCTTCCTGGTCAATCGGGTCGTTCAGCTCAGAATAGGCGTTCGCCAGCTCTTTCCCGTTGACCATCAGTTCAAAGCGTTCTGTCAGACCGGGCTTTGAGCGGTGCATCTTGGTGAGTGGTGACATTTCCACCGGATAGTCGGTGATGAACGTAGGCTGGATGAACGTGCCTTCGCAGAATTCGCCGAAGATCTCGTCTATCAGCTTTCCCTTTCCCATTGTCTCATCAATTTCCATATTCAGTTTTTTGCACACTTCCCGTATCTGGGCCTCATCCATGCCGTTGAGGTCGTATCCGGTTTTTTCCTTGATGGCATCCAGTATCGGCAGGCGTCGGTAAGGTGCCTTGAAGCTGATGACGTTTCCGTCGATTTCGCGTTCGGGTTTTCCGTTCACGGCTATGCAGACAGTCTCAAGTAGCTTTTCAGTGAACGACATCATCCAGTTATAGTCCTTGTACTGCACGTAGAGTTCCATGCAGGTGAATTCCGGGTTATGGTTCCGGTCCATACCTTCGTTGCGGAAATTCTTGCCTATTTCGTATACTCCTTCGAATCCACCCACGATAAGACGCTTCAGATAAAGTTCCGTTGCGATACGCATGTACATATCGGTGTCAAGGGCGTTGAAATGGGTGATGAACGGTTTCGCGCTTGCTCCGCCCGCGATATTCTGCAGGGTCGGGGTCTCCACTTCCGTATATCCGGCATCGTCCAGGACGCGGCGGATGGTGCGTATTACTGTCGCGCGTTGCAGGAAAATGTCTTTCACCCCATCATTGACTATCAGGTCCACATACCGTTGGCGGTAGCGCAGTTCTGGATCATCAAACTTGTCGTATGCCACTCCGTCCTTGTATTTCACTATCGGGAGCGGGCGGAGTGATTTGGCCAGTACGGTCAGTTTCCGTGCGTGGATGGACACCTCGCCCGTCTGTGTGCGGAACACGAATCCTTCGATTCCGATAAAGTCTCCCAAGTCGAGCAGACGTTTGAATACTACATTATATAAATCCTTGTTTTCCTCCGGACAGATGTCGTCTCGTGTGATATAGATCTGGATACGTCCTTTGGAATCTTGCAGTTCCACGAACGAGGCTTTTCCCATGATGCGGCGTGACATGATACGTCCCGCTACCGACACTTCCTTCGGTTCGGCATCGTCCTTGAATTCTGCTTTTATATCAGTTGAAAAAGCGTTGGTTACATACTCGGCGGCGGGATACGGATCGATTCCCATCGCTCTCATCTCATTCAGACTGTTACGTCTGATAATCTCCTGTTCGCTTAATTCTAATACGTTCATTTGTCAGTACTTTAACTCATTTTCGCTACAAAAATAAAAAACATTTTGCAAATTATCCATATCAGTCCGTTTCTTTTTGAAATTCTCTGCAGGAATACATGGGAAGTTGCCTGAAACTTTACTGGAATCCGGTATAGACGGGAAAAGGTTCCGGATGGTACAGGGCCGTATCTTCAGCCTTCGGCGGATTCCGGATTTTTCATGGCTTCGGATTTGAGGGGCAGGAGGTCGTTTTCTTTGTCAGACCCTTATATCGGAATGGGCTCGTTTATATTCTTTCTGTCACTTTATGGTGCCGCTTGTTAATTATTTTGATTGTTATATTGGTGTATTATGATTATTTTGTTACCTTTGGGCGGTTCTAAACATGAAAAACATGAAAGTAATCATATTACAGACTGATATTCGCTGGGCGAATCCCGAGGCAAACAGGGTGCATCTGGATGGGCTGATGGCTTCCTGTCCGGGTGCCGACTTGTATGTGTTGCCCGAGATGTTTTCCACGGGGTTCTGTACACAGCCCGAAGGGGTGGCGGAGACAGAATGCGAGACGCTTCAGTGGATGAGGCGGAAGGCGGCCGGGATGGATTGTGCCATTGCCGGAAGTGTCGCCACTGAAACAGAAGGAAAATTCTATAACCGTTTTTATTTTGTCACGCCCGACGGGCAGACACAGTGGTACGACAAGAAACATTTGTTCACTTATGGAGGGGAGCATACACGCTATACCGCAGGAAAGGAACGTGTGGTCGTTTCTTTCCGGGGAGTGCGTTTCCTGTTGCAGGTCTGCTATGACCTGCGTTTTCCGGTCTGGTCGCGCAACCGGGGAGATTATGACGCCATCCTTTATGTGGCAAGCTGGCCGACACCGAGAGTGGAAGCCTGGAAAGCTTTGCTCCGTGCGCGTGCCATCGAGAACCAGTGTTATGTGATAGCCGTCAACCGGGTAGGAAAGGACCCTTATTGCGAGTATAGTGGGGGAAGTGCGGTTATCGACCCTTACGGACATACGTTGGCGGCCTGTGAGGACGGGAAAGAAGAATATGCCGGGGCATCTGTCCGTATGGATGAGCTGGAGACTTTCCGCAAAAAGTTTCCGGTGCTGGACGATGCGGACGGTTTTGCATTGATATAATTGGAAATTTAATGTAGAGACGCAAAGTCGTGGAGAAGTGTTTTTCTTTTGTGTCCTTTGTTCTTTCGAGGTATAAGATTTTGCACTTCTGCGTCTCTGCGTTTGAATTAAATAAAAAAATATGAACAACAGCGATAAACTTTTGTTATTGGGCGACCAGGCGATAGCCTTGGGTGCCATTCATGCGGGGATTTCCGGTGTATATGCCTATCCGGGAACCCCCTCCACTGAGATTACTGAATATATCCAGAATTCGCCCTTGGCAAAGGCCAGAGGGTTGCACAGCAGTTGGTGTACGAATGAGAAAACCGCGATGGAGGCGGCTCTGGGCGTTTCGTACGTGGGCAAGCGCGCGTTGGTTTGCATGAAGCATGTGGGAATGAATGTGTGTGCCGATGCGTTCGTCAATTCGGCCATTACGGGTGTCAATGGAGGAATAGTGGTATTGGCTGCGGACGATCCGTCGATGCACTCTTCCCAGAACGAGCAGGATTCGCGTTTCTACGGCAAGTTTGCCATGGTTCCCATCCTCGAGCCGTCTTCCCAGCAGGAAGCGTATGACATGATGGAGTATGCTTACGATTTGTCGGAAAAAGAGAAGCTGCCTGTATTGATGCGTATCACGACCCGTATGGCGCATTCTCGTGCGGCGGTGAAGGTGAAAGAGAAATTCCTGGACGTGACCTGCACGGGTAAGGAGTCTGTTCCTACCGATTGGGTCTTGTTGCCGGGAAACGCGCGCCGGCGTTATCTGGAAGTGATTGCGGAACAGCCCCAGCTGCTTGCGCTTTCCGAGAGTTCGCCTTTCAACAAAGCCGTTCTCAAAGACGGGATGCAGGAGAAAGGGATCGTGGCGTGCGGAATCGGATACAATTATGTGATGGAGAATTATCCGGACGGGTGTCCGTATCCTCTTGTCAAGATTTCACAATATCCTTTGCCGATGGACCAGCTTACCCGTCTTGCCGATTCGTGCAGAGAGGTGCTGGTGGTGGAGGACGGCCAGCCTTTCGTGGAAGAACAGCTGAAAGGACTGCTTCCTTCCCGATATGTGGTGAAAGGACGTTTGAGTGGTGATTTGCCGCGCACCGGAGAACTTACTCCCGATAACGTGAAGGCGGCTTTGGGCATTGCAAGCGGACAGGTGTATGCTCCGGCCAAGAATCTGGTGCCCCGTCCGCCCGCCTTGTGTGTAGGATGCGGACATAGAGACGTGTATGACGCGTTGAACCGTGTGGCGGCTGAATATCCGGGGGCGAAGATTTTCGGAGATATCGGCTGCTATACGCTGGGTGCGCTTCCACCTTTCCGCACATTAAGCAGTTGTGTGGATATGGGTGCGTCCATCACCATGGCGAAGGGTGCGGCTGATGCCGGACAGTTCCCGGCCATTGCCGTTATCGGTGATTCCACATTCACTCATTCGGGTATGACGGGCTTGCTGGATGCGGTGAACGACAAGGCGAATATCACCGTAGTCATCTCGGACAACCTCACCACGGCCATGACCGGAGGGCAGGATTCCGCCGGAACCAACAAGTTCGAGGCCATCTGTCTCGGTTTGGGAGTGGAGCCGGAACATGTGCGCGTAGTGGTGCCTCTGCCTAAAAACATGGAAGAGATAACCCGTGTCATCCGTGAAGAGATTGAGTATAACGGGGTTTCCGTCATCATTCCCCGACGTGAGTGCATACAGACATTGAACCGTAAGTTGAAAAAGAAAAGAGCAGAGAAGAAATGAAAACAGACATTATACTTTCAGGAGTAGGAGGACAGGGAATCTTGTCCATCGCTACCATTATCGGTGAGGCGGCCACGCGGACGGGACTGGCCTTGAAGCAGGCCGAGGTGCACGGAATGAGCCAGCGTGGGGGAGACGTGCAGTCGAATTTGCGCCTTTCGGACGCTCCTATCGCTTCCGATCTGATCGCGTTGGGTACGGCCGACATGATTATCTCGCTGGAACCGATGGAGGCTTTGCGTTATTTGCCTTATCTTTCCAAGGACGGATGGATCATTACCTCGTCCGCTCCGTTCAAGAATATACCGAACTATCCTGACGAGCAGGCTTTGGCCGATGAACTGAAGGCCCAGCCTCATCTGGTGTCACTTGATGTGGAGGGACTTGCCAAGGAGAATCAGATGCCGAAGTCGGCCAACGTGATTCTGTTGGGTGCGGCAGCTTCGTTTCTGAAGATTCTGGATCCGGTTACGTTGCGTGAGAGTGTAGGACGGATTTTCGCGTCGAAAGGAGAAGAGGTGGTCAACATGAATTACCGTGCTTTTGACATCGGTCATGAGTATGTGAAAAGTTTGGGTCTATGAGTCAGGTGTTCAGTAAAGAGTTGGTAGCGGATGTGGCCAAAAAAATGAATGTGGCCGATTTGCAGAACGCTACTATCGGCGATGTGCTGCTGGTGGCTTCCAAGTTGGAGGAGCTGACGGGAATCCCTTTTATCCGTATGGATCAGGGATCGCCCGGACTTCCGGCCAACCAGGTTGGTATCGAGGCTGAAAAGAAAGCCCTTGACAAAGGGTTGGGCGCGCAATATCCGGCAGCGGCGGGAGTCCCGGAACTGAAAGAGGCGGCATCCCGTTTCGTGAAAGCGTTTATTGACATTGACATTTCTCCGCGTGCATGTGTGCCCACCACCGGTTCGGTGGCCGCTTCGTTCGGGGCGTTCATTGCCTGTACGCAGCGCATACCGGGGAAAAACAAGGTGCTGTTCATTGACCCCGGTTTTCCCATCCAGAAATCCCAGTTGCGGATTCTGGGTGTGGAGTGGGAGTTCTTCGACATTCATGACTTCCGCGGGAAACCGCTTCGCGCCAAGCTGGAAAGCTACATGATGAAAGGAGACATCGCCGCCGTGGTCTATTCCAATCCGAACAATCCGGCATGGATTTGTCTGGAGGAAGAAGAACTGGAGATTATCGGTGAACTTGCCACGAAGTATGACGTGGTGGTGATGGAGGACCAGGCTTATTTCTGCATGGATTTCCGTCACTCCTACGGACGCCCCTATCAGCCTCCGTTCGTGCCTACCGTGGCCCGTTATACCGACAACTATATTCTGATGCTTTCTGCTTCGAAGATATTCAGTTATGCCGGCCAGCGCATTGCATTGGCATGTATTTCTGACAAACTTTTCGACAAGCAATATCCGGCTCTGGCCAAGCGTTATGAGGATGCGGGTGTGTTCGGACCGACGTTCATAGCGTCTATCATGTATATGATTACATCGGGATGTACGGCGACCACCCAGTATGGCATGGCGGAGATGCTGGACCGTTCAGTGTCGGGAGAAATCAATTTTGTGGAGGATGTGCGCGAGTATGAACGCCGCGCCCGCCGCATGAAACGGATTTTTACGGAGAACGGTTTTACGATTGTCTACGACCATGACGTGACACAGCGTGTGGGTGACGGTTTCTTCTTTACGCTCGGTTATCCGGGTATGACGGGAGGTGAGCTGCTTCTGGAACTGATGTATTATGGAGTGAGCAGCATTTCTCTGTCTACGACAGGAAGCGACCAGCAGGGAGTACGCGCCTGCACTTCCCGGATGCGCGAGGAACTTTATCCCGTGCTGGAAGAGCGCATGAAAGCGTTCCGCGAAGACCATAGATAAATTAAGAATGAAGAATTAAGAGTGAAGAATGGGTTGGCTTATTCTTCGTTCTTCTTGATTCTTCATTCCTCATTCTTAATTCTTCATTTATATGATTTGGAATCCCAACAAAGAATGCATGCCGCGCGAACAGTTGCGTGAGCTGCAGGGCAAACGGCTGCAGAAGCTGGTTGCCTATGTTTATCACAATGTGCCTTTCTACCGGCACAAGATGCAGGAGATGGACCTGATGCCGGATGACATCCGGAGCATAGATGATATAGTGAAGCTGCCTTTCACTACAAAGCAGGATTTGCGTGACAATTATCCTTATGGACTGATGGCGGCACCCAAATCGGAGGTGGTGCGTGTGCATGCTTCATCGGGCACGACGGGAAATCCGACCATCGTGGGCTATACGCGCAAGGATTTGGCCGTGTGGTCGGAAGTGATGTCACGATGTCTTTCGGCATACGGTGTGACCCGTGAGGACACGTTTTCCGTAAGTTACGGATACGGACTCTTTACCGGGGGACTGGGAGCGCATTACGGAGTGGAAAATCTGGGTGCTACGGTCATTCCGGCCTCTACCGGGAATACGGAAAAACATGTGCGCCTTATCCGCGACCTGAAGATTACGGGCATTGCCTGTACGCCTTCCTATGCGCTCTATCTGGCGGAGACGGTGGAGAAGATGGGTATCAGCAAGGATGAGCTGAGTCTGCGTATCGGTGCTTTCGGGGCAGAACCATGGACCGAACACATGAGGCAGGAGATTCAAGAGCGTCTGGGACTGAAGGGTTATAATTTGTACGGGCTGAGTGAAATCATGGGACCGGGTGTGTCGTGTGAATGCGAGGAACAGAACGGCTCACATATTCATGAAGACCATTTTTATCCGGAAATCATTGACCCGAATACGTTGGAACCCCTTCCGTACGGGCAGCAAGGGGAGCTGGTGTTCACCACCCTGACCAAAGAGGGTATGCCGTTGCTCCGTTACCGCACTAAGGACCTGACATCACTCATGCCTGGAGTATGTTCGTGTGGGCGTACCAGTGTACGCATGACTCCGATTATGGGACGAAGCGACGATATGTTGATTATCCGAGGCATCAATGTATTCCCGTCGCAAGTGGAAAGCGTGATTCTGGGTATGAAGGAATTCGAGCCGCGCTATATGCTGGTTGTCGACCGTGTCAACAATCTGGATACGTTGCAAGTACAGGTGGAGGTACGCCGTGACTATTTCAGTGATGATATCAGTGCGATGCTGAACCTGAAGAAAGCATTGTCCGACAAGCTGAAGAGTGTGCTTTCCATCAGTGCCGACGTGAAGCTGATGGAACCGAACAGCATAGCCCGGAGTCAGGGGAAATCCCAGCGTGTCATTGACAAGCGCGTGCTGGTGTGAAACTTTCAGGAGTCGTTTAATCTTAAAATCTTACTGTTATGACAATAAGACAATTGTCGGTTTTCTTGGAGAACAAGACCGGACGTATTAATGAAGTGGTGCGCACATTAGGTGGGAACGGAATCAACATGCATGCTTTCAGTATGGCTGAAACGGCTGATTTCGGTATTCTTCGCCTGATTGTCTCTGATGTGGACAAGGCGATTGAAGTGCTTCGTGCCCATGATTTTGCCGTGATGTCGACCGATGTGGTTTGTCTGAGCTGTGACAATGTGCCGGGATCGTTGGCTGTCATTCTGGAATATCTGGCGGAAGAACAGATTTTCATTGAATACATGTATGCTTTCGCACAGAATGAGCAGGCACATGTGGTTATCAAGCCTAATGACTTGAAGCATTGCCTGGAGGTGCTTGAGAAGAATCATTGCACCATACTCACCCGGGAAAAGCTATAAAAGACTATAACTGCCAGAGAATCAAAGAGTATATAAAAAGGATGTACCGGAATACCGATACATCCTTTTTATATACTCTTTGTAAATCAAGAGAAAATTATGCCTCAGCGGGAGCTTCTGCGGCGGAAGCTTCTTCAGCAGGTGCCGCTTCTGCGTTTGCGGCAGCTTCAGCCTCAGCTTTAGCGGCAGCTTCAGCAGCTTTTTTCTCAGCCACTTTCTTTGCGATTTCCTCATTGATTTTCTTTTCAGCTTCCAAACGTTCTCTAGCAGCGTTTTTCTTCTGTTCGTCAAGTTTAGCCTTGTAAGCTTCCAGACCTGACTGCTTGTTCTCTTTCCAAGCGTTGAAACGTTTTTCTGCTTCTGCTTCGTCAAATGCGCCTTTGGCTACACCGCCCATCAGGTGCTTCTTCATGTAGATACCTTCGCGGGACAGGATGTTGCGCACGGTGTCTGTAGGCTGAGCGCCCACCATAACCCAGTACATGGCGCGGTCGAAATTCAAATCTACTGTGGCAGGATTGGTGTTCGGATTGTATGTACCAATCTTCTCAATGAATTTACCATCACGTGGTGCTCTTGAATCTGCAGCTACGATTGAGTAAAACGCATAACCTTTGCGTCCTCTTCTTTGCAATCTGATTTTAGTTGCCATTTTTAAACTTTAAATTATAATTAATAATGATTTGAATTGTGCCAATAACCCGTATTGGCGGCGCAAAGGTACGACTTTTTATTTGTTCCGCAAAGCCTTCAGTAAATTATTTGCTTATTTGATTTTCATGCTTGCCCTTATCATGTAAGTGATCAGAAGGATGTAAGCCAGCAGTGAGACTCCTTGGCTCATCGGATTGGCCAGCCATTCTTCGTGGATGAAGTTGATGTCGCAGTAGCGCATGATGGCACTGACCACACCCATCAGGGCACCTCCGGCGATGAATCCGGAAGCCAGCAATGTACCTTTTTCCTGGCGTGCGTTGTTTACGGCTGTGTCTTTGCTGCGGGTGGTCACATACCAGTTGATGGCACCGCCTACCAGCAACGGAAGGTTCAGTTCCAATGGGATGAACATACCCAGCGCAAAGGCCAGTGCGGGCACTTTGCAGAAAGTCAGTACCAGAGCCAGCAGCGCGCCGATGCCGTAAAGCAGCCATGGTGCGCCCACTCCGTTCATCAGCGGGTCAATGACCGCAGCCATGGCATTGGCCTGAGGGGCTGCAAGCTGGCCGCTGGTGAATCCGTATGAGTCGTTCAACACCATGATGACTCCGCCTACCGTGGCGGCCGAGACCAGTGTGCCCAGAAACTTCCAGGTCTCTTGTTTCTTGGGGGTGCTTCCCAGCCAGTAGCCGATCTTAAGGTCGGTGATGAAACCGCCGGCCATGGACAATGCCGTGCAGACCACTCCACCCATCACCAGTGCCGCTACCATGCCTCCGGCTCCTTTCAGTCCTACCGCTACCATGATGACCGATGCAAGAATCAATGTCATCAGTGTCATGCCTGACACAGGGTTGGTGCCGACAATCGCGATGGCGTTGGCGGCTACGGTGGTGAAGAGGAAGGAGATGCCAGCCACAAGCAGGATGGCTACTATCGTGTGGATCACGTTGCCCTGCATTACGTCGAAATAGAAGAAAAGCAGGGTGAGCAGGAGGGTGAAGATGGATCCGAATGCGATGAACCGCATGGAAAGGTCTTTTTGAGTGCGTTCCACATTCTCTTCCGATTTTTTCCCCTTCATCTCACTGGCGGCAAGTCCCACCGCACTTTTGATGATGCCCCATGAGCGTACGATGCCGATGATGCCTGCCATGGCGATACCTCCGATACCGATGCTTTTGGCATACTCGCTGAAGATGGTTTCCGGCGACATGTCTTTCACGGCCATGGTGATTCCCGGATTCCATGCGTCCAATACCTGGTCGCCCCAGAGAAGCGAGATGCCCGGTACGATGATCCACCATACGGCTACCGAACCGGCGCAGATGATGGCCGCGTATTTCAGTCCCACGATGTAGCCCAGTCCCAGAACAGCGGCTCCCGTGTTGATTTTGAATACCAGCTTGAACTTGTCGGCTACGGTTTCTCCCAGTCCGCAGATGCGGCTTGTGAAGTTCTCGTTCCACCATCCGAACGTGCCGACAATGAAGTCATACAGGCCGCCTACCAGTCCTGCCATAAGCAGCGGCTTGGCCTGGTCGCCTCCCTTGGAACCCGACACAAGCACCTGTGTGCTGGCTGTAGCCTCAGGAAACGGATATTCCCCGTGCTTTTCCTTTACGAAGTATTTGCGGAACGGGATGAGGAACAGGATACCCAATATTCCTCCCAGCAGAGAACTGATGAACATCTGCATGAAGTTGACGGTCATTTCAGGATATTTTTCCTGAAGGATATAGAGGGCGGGAAGGGTGAAGATGGCTCCGGCCACGATGACCCCCGAGCAGGCGCCGATGGATTGTATCATCACGTTCTCGCCTAACGCCCCCTTGCGCTTGGTGGCGCTGGAGATTCCTACCGCGATGATGGCAATGGGAATGGCCGCCTCGAACACTTGCCCTACCTTCAGTCCCAGATAAGCGGCTGCGGCGGAAAATATGACCGCCATGACGATGCCCCATGACACGGACCATGCGTTGACTTCGGGATACGTTTTTCCGGGAGACATCAGAGGCTCATATTTTTCACCCGGTTTGAGCGGACGGAACGCGTTTTCGTGCAGTCCCGTCGGTTTTTCGTTTTCTTCTTTCATGTATGATTGTTTTATTGATGTTTTTTCAGTGTCCAAAAGTAATGAAAAAATCCTTTCCCGCTTTCATTTGATGGACAAATTGGCGGAAAAGGATTTCTTTTGGGATTATAGGTGCCTGCTTTATTTGGTCTCGGCAGAGGTCATGTCGCCTTCTATGACCAGGCGGGTTATCTCATTCTTCGAGTTCGTGCGAAGCGTGATGGTCTTGCGGAAATGTCCCGGAAACTTTCCGGCTCCGTTGTAGGTGACGGTAATCTGTCCGCTTTCGCCTGGTTTGATCGGTTCTTTGGGATAGCGTGGAACGGCACATCCGCAAGAGGCAATGGCCTGATGAATGACCAGCGGACCGTCGCCAGTGTTCTTGAACTTGAATGTGCAGGTTACTTTGGGACTGCTTTCCGGAAAAGAGCCGAAATCGTGGGTCGTCTTTTCAAAAGTAATCTGTGCGGTGCCTTGGGCCAGCACGAAGAATACGTTCATTACCAGCATGAGTGCTGTAAACAAAGTTTTTTTCATGAGAAGTCTCTTTTTAATGTTCTGTTGATTGCAAAAATATCATTTATCGGCTAACCTGCATGACACCTTTCACAGTTTTTATCTTTTTTATCAAGGCTTCGAGCTTGGCGTTGTCGTCTACCGTCACCGTGAGCATGCCGGAGAACAGGCCGTCGTGCGAGTCGATGTTGATGGAACGCAGCAGGATGTTCTCTTCCTTGTTGATGATGGAGGTGATATTGGTGATAATGCCGATATCATCGTGTCCGATGACGCGCAATGTGATGGGATATTGCTTGCCCTGGCTTTTCCCGGCCCAGCGTGCCTTCACGATGCGGTAAGGGAATCTTGATTTCAGTTCTTTCGCGTTCGGGCAGTCGTTCCGGTGGATCTTGATGCCCCCGCTGATGCTGATGAAGCCGAATACGTCATCCCCGTAGATGGGGTGGCAGCATTTGGCCAGTGTGAAGTCAAGTCCCTTCAGGTTCCGGTCGATGACCAGTACGTCATCCTTATAATCCTTGCTTTCCGTGTATTCGGGCAGGTTATAGTTCTCTGCGCTCCGGTAAATCACCTCTTCGCGCTGTTCATTTTCCTTTTTCTGCATTTCCACGTACTTGTCGATGATGTCGTTCACATCGGCCGATTCGTCCGAGATACCCTGATAGAAGTCTGTGACAGTCTTGTAGCCCATTTTCCGGATGAGACGCATCATGATGGCCTCGTCGTATTCGATTTTGCGGTTCTTGAACTTGCGCTCCAGCATTTCCTTTGCGAACGCGCTCTGGCGGGCGGCAATCTCCTTCAGCGCCTGGCGTATCTTGTTGCGGGCCTTTGATGTGGTCACGAAGTTCAGCCAGTCACGTTTCGGTGTCTGCGTGTTCGAGGTCATGATTTCCACCTGGTCTCCGCTGTTCAGCTTCTGCCGGAGCTGGACGTTTTTCCCGTTTACTTTGGCACCGGTACACCGGCATCCCAGGTTGGTATGGATGGAGAAGGCGAAGTCGAGGACAGTGGCTCCTTTCGGCAGCCGGTAGAGGTCGCCTTTCGGAGTGAACACGAACACTTCATCCTTATATAGCTCCAGTTTGAACTGGTCCATGGCATCCAGGTCATTGTCTGTGGACTCCAGGGTCTCCCTGATGGAGTTCAGCCATTCGTCCAGTCCGGTCTCTCCCTTTATTCCCTTATATCTCCAGTGGGCGGCCAGTCCCTTTTCTGCGATTTCATCCATACGTTCGGTGCGGATCTGCACTTCCACCCATTTTCCTTCCGGCCCCATCACCGTGATGTGGAGTGACTCATATCCGTTGCTTTTGGGCACGGAAAGCCAGTCGCGCAGGCGTTTTGGATTGGGCAGGTACATGTCGGTCACGATGGAGTAGGCCTGCCAGCATTCCTGTTTTTCCTTGTCGGCAGGAGAGTCGAGGATGATGCGGATGGCAAACAGGTCGTACACTCCCTCGAAAGGACATCCCTGACGTTTCATTTTCTGATAGATGGAATGGATGGATTTTGTCCGTCCTTTCATGTGGAACTTCAGTCCCGCCGCTTCCAGCTTCTTGCGGATCGGTTCGATGAAAGCGTCTATATAACGGTCACGGGCTTCCTTTGTGGCGTTCAGCTTTTCCTTGATGTGATAGTACACATCGTGTTCGGTGTATTTCAGTGAAAGGTCCTCCAGTTCCGATTTCAGCTTGTAGAGTCCCAGCTTGTGTGCGAGCGGCGCATAGAGGTATGCCGCCTCGTTGGCCACTTTCAGCCGGGCTTCCCCGTTCGGATTGTCCTTGATCTGGCGCATCAGGTTCACCCGGTCGGCGATGATGATCAGGATGACCCTCATGTCTTCGGCAAAGGAGAGCAGGAGGTTTCTGAAGTTTTCCGATTCGATGGTCGGGCTTTTGTCATACAGCTCATTGATTTTCACCAGCCCCCGGATGATTCCGGCCACATCCTCTCCGTATTCGTCGCGTATGGTTTCAATCGTACACAGGTCGTGTTCCACTGATTCATGGAGCATGATGCCCAGAATGGAAGCCCTGCGCATGCCCATTTCCTCTGCCACGATGACAGCTGTCTGCATATCTTCGATGATCGGGTTCATGCCGAACACGTTTCTCGGGATAGTCCGCGATGACATGTCTTTTATGAGGTGGGCTTTCAGCTTCCGGCAGTCATCTTTCTGTAGTGTGTCCTTCGATAGAGAGAGCAGTTTTCTGTATAGCGTGATCAGCAGTTTGTGCTCATCAGGAGTGAAAAAATCTTGATTCTCCATAGGCTTCAATTTTCTTTTCGTTTAGTTTGTGGGTAAAGTTACTTTTTTTCTTTCTTTTTGGTGCTTTCTTCCGGTATTTTTTATATTTTTGAGCGTCAAAGTTTTCGGATTTTCATAACCTAAATAAATTTTTTTATGATGACACAGGAAGATAAAGAATTGTTGCTCCGGAAAGGTATCTCCGAAGAAAAAATTGCCGAACAGCTGGCTTGTTTTGAAAAAGGATTTCCTTATCTGAAATTGTATGCCGCGGCTTCGGTGGACAATGGGGGAATTGTCGTGGCCGACGAGGAAATGCAGAAAACCTGTCTGGCGGCATGGGATGCCTATAAGGAAGGCGACAAGAAAATTGTGAAGTTTGTGCCGGCTTCGGGTGCAGCAAGCCGTATGTTCAAGAACATGTTTGAATTCCTTGGCGCGGACTATGAGGCTCCGACCACTGACTTTGAGAAAAAATTCTTTGACCATATCCACGACTTTGCTTTTTACAATGATCTGAATGCGGCTTGCATGGACAATACCGGCAAGAACATCGACGCTCTGGTCAGCGAGCGTCAGTATAAGGCGGTTGTCTCCAACCTGCTTGAGTCCGTCGGATTGAATTATGGGGCACTTCCGAAAGGCTTGCTGAAATTCCACCGCTATGCGGACGGTGTACGTACTCCGGTGGAGGAACATCTGGTGGAAGGCGCGTTGTATGCGGCCGGAAAGAGTGGGGAAGTGAACGTTCATTTCACAGTGTCACCCGAGCACCGTGCGTTGTTTGCCAAACTGGTGGATGACAAGGCTGCGGAGTACGAGGCGAAATATGGCGTGAAATACAATGTGGGCTTTTCGGAACAGAAACCGAGCACAGACACCATTGCCGCCAATATGGACAATACTCCGTTCCGCGACAAGGACGGCAAGCTCGTGTTCCGTCCGGGTGGCCACGGCGCGTTGATCGAGAACCTGAACGATCTGGATGCGGATGTGGTATTCATCAAGAACATCGACAATGTGGTGCCTGACCGTCTGAAAGCTGATACTGTGCAGTATAAGAAACTGATTGCCGGTGTGCTGGTGACTCTTCAGAAACAGGCTTTCGAATATCTGGAGCTTCTGGACAGCGGACATTACCGTCATGATCAGCTTGAGGAGATAATCCGTTTCGTACAGCAGCAGCTGCATTGCCGCAAGGCCGACATCAAGGATATGGAAGATGCTGACCTGGTCATCTATCTCCGCAAGAAACTGAACCGTCCAATGCGTGTCTGCGGTATGGTGAAGAACGTGGGCGAGCCGGGCGGCGGTCCGTTCCTGGCTTACAATACCGACGGAACCGTGTCCTTGCAGATTCTTGAAAGCTCGCAGATTGACATGAAGGATCCGGAAAAGAAGGCAATGTTCGAAAAGGGCACTCACTTCAACCCGGTAGACCTGGTTTGTGCGATCCGTGACTATAAGGGCAACAAGTTCAATCTGTTGGAACATGTGGATAAGGCTACGGGATTCATCTCCTACAAGTCGAAGAACGGAAAGGACCTGAAGGCGCTTGAGCTTCCTGGTTTGTGGAACGGCTCGATGAGCGATTGGAACACTATATTCGTGGAAGTACCTTTGAGCACTTTCAATCCGGTGAAGACCGTGAACGACTTGTTGCGTGAACAACATCAGTAATCCATGATCCGATATTGTTGGTATGATACACCGGTAGGGCGGTTGGCGGTTGCCGAAGAAGATGGCAGCCTGGTATCCGTATCGTCCCATGCCCCTAAGGAGGGAAGGGAGGAAAGGACTCCTTTGACCGATGGGGCCGGAAGTCAGCTGCAGGAATATTTTCAAGGCAAGAGGCAGGCTTTCAGTCTGCCTCTTTCTTTTAGAGGCACTCCTTTCCAGCTGAAAGTGTGGAAGGTGCTCCAGTCGATTCCATACGGGGAAACACGTTCGTACAGGCAGATTGCGGAGGCGGTCGGGAACGTGAAGGCAGTGCGTGCCGTAGGGATGGCCAACAACAGGAATCCTTTCATGATTGTCGTTCCCTGTCATCGGGTGATAGGCTCCGACGGGAGTCTGGTGGGTTATGCCTCCGGTGTGGAGAACAAGCGTTTTTTGCTGGAACTGGAAAAGGGCTTCAAAAAATAGGCCGGATAAAGGAAAGGCGCGCCTTTCTGTCGTTTATGCTGGTGTGTTCTCTCCCTGGAGGGTCAGATCTCAATGCCCATGATGAAGTCGTTCATATAATATCCGTTGCCGATGGGGAAGTCTCCCTCGCGCATTTTTCTCATTCCCATGTGTTCGTAGAATCCCAATGCCGGGTTCTGGCGGTTCACGTTCAGTTCCATGCGGCAAGGTTCCGGATGAAGCTCCTTGATGGCCTTGATTGCCTGTTCGAAAAGTTTCCGCCCCAGTCCGTATTTCTGGTAATAGGGGAGCACGTAGATTTTCTGCAGGTGATATAAGTCTTTACCTTCCGGCTGGATGGATACGTATCCTGCCGCCTCGCATTCTTCATAGGCAATGTAATAGATGTGCCCTTCTTCTTCCATCTGTTTGCGGATGTTCTCGGGCGAGTACATCCATTCCATCATATAGTCCGACTGCTCTTTTGTCAGGATATTCTTGTAGGTTTCTGGAAAAATCTGCCAGGCCAGCTTGTTGATGAGGCTGATGTCGGCGGTGTCTGCTTTTCTGATAGTAAACATAAATCGAATTTTTAAAGGTTTGATAATGAAGTGTCTGTCTGCTTCGGAAAAACGTCAGGGCGTTTTGGTTAAAACATAAGGGCGTTTTACTTAAAACGCCTTGACGTTTTTCCTGAAACGCCTTGACGTTTTTCGGGGGCCTTTTTCCGCATGTCTTTTTCTTTTGTTTCGGACGGAATCGTGGGCAGGACAGATTCCTTTTTCCGCAAATTTACATCATATTCCGGTTTTTTATGCGATGGATCCGGTATTTGTTGTTAATGAATATTAAATAATAGTACTATGTAATACATAGTATATAAATAATACATATATTTGTGCCATACAAAATAGCAAGCCTATGAATGTAGATAATGTAAAATCACAGATGCGCAAAGGGATGCTTGAATACTGCATCTTGTTGTTGTTGCACCGGGAGCCTTCGTATGCTTCGGACATTATCCAGAAGCTGAAGGAAGCCAAGCTGATAGTCGTGGAGGGTACATTATACCCTTTGCTGACCCGGTTGAAGAACGACGGACTGCTTTCGTACGAGTGGGTGGAGTCCACGCAAGGGCCTCCGCGAAAGTATTACCGGCTGACGGATGAGGGGGTAGGTTTTCTGGGTGGTCTGGAGGCCGCCTGGGATGAACTTTCGGATACGGTGAATCATTTGAGACAACACATTAAAATCGAATTGCAATGAAAAAGACTTTG
Organism: Candidatus Phocaeicola excrementigallinarum; assembly: GCA_019120125.1. GTDB lineage: Bacteria > Bacteroidota > Bacteroidia > Bacteroidales > Bacteroidaceae > Phocaeicola > Phocaeicola excrementigallinarum. Next base: position 57,663 of record DWVR01000052.1, read on the forward strand.
ACTGTAAATTTAGGGGGGACCGTTTATAATATAGATGAGGACGCGTACTTCCTTCTTGACAATTATCTGAACAATCTGCGCTATCATTTCCGTAAGAACCCGGAAGGGGAAGAGATTGTGCGCGATATGGAGGTCCGCATTGCGGAACTTTTCAACGAGTATCTCCGTGAGGGCGGACAGGTGGTGACGGTGGAAAATGTGGAGGCTGTGATTTCCCGTATGGGCAAGCCGGAGGATCTGAACGACGGAGAAGAGGATACATCTGCGGGAGCGTCCGCTCCGGAAGAGAAATCGGAAGTGAGGCGCCGTCTGTTCCGTAATCCGGACGACCGGGTGTTGGGAGGCGTGGCATCGGGTATTGCCGCCTACTTCGGTTGGGACGTGGTGGCGCTCCGGCTGCTTTTTATCGTATCGGGCGTGTTTGTCCATTGGCTTCTGCTGGCCTATCTGATCGCGTGGATCATCATTCCGGTGGCACGGACCGCGACCGAGAAGCTGCAGATGCGCGGTGAGCCCATCAATATGGAGAACATCGGGCGTACGGTGACCAGTGGCTTTGAAGGGAAAGACAGCACGGAGGCTTCACAGTCAGTGTGGCGTAAGGCAGGTGATGTCATTGTGAAGATTATCGGCTTCATCCTGAAACTTTGTCTTATCCTGTTGGCGATATGTTGTTTCCCGGTATTGTTCGTGACATTGATTGTGGCGTTTGCCTTGTTGCTGGCCGCGGTCGGCATATTGGTAAGTGTGCCTTCCTTGTTCTATGAGTTCTCCCCGGTCATCGACTGGAGCATGGTGAGCGCTTTTCCGGTCACTTCAGGGGTGATGGCGGTGTGCTGTCTGTTGGCCGTAGGCATTCCTATCGCGGGGCTGATACAGTTGCTCATGCAGGTGTTCGGTAACTGGAAACCCATGTCCACTGTGGCGAAGTTGGTCCTTATACTGGTATGGATTATGGCGGTTATTGTGGGAGCCATTGTGTTCTTTGACTCGCCATTTGCCGGCAGTGTCATGTTGTGAGTGTGATTCTTGTCAGGAAAACAGACATTTTGTCAGCCCGTGGCGGAAATTCTCTTTCGTCACGGGCTGTTTCTTTTTTGGCACAGGGTTTGTCGTGAATAGAGCGTAACGTTTTGGCGTTGCGGAATCAACTTAATCAGCAAACAAATAAAATAGATACAGTTATGGGAAAGATTATTGGTATTGACTTAGGAACAACAAACTCATGTGTGGCAGTGTTCGAAGGTAACGAACCGGTAGTGATCGCCAACAGTGAAGGCAAGCGGACTACTCCGTCTGTAGTAGGTTTTGTGGACGGAGGCGAGCGTAAGGTGGGTGATCCGGCGAAACGTCAGGCCATCACAAACCCGAAACGTACGGTTTACTCCATCAAGCGTTTCATGGGTGAGACTTACGATCAGGTGCAGAAGGAAGTTTCACGTGTTCCTTACTCAGTGGTAAGGGGAGAAAACAATACTCCGCGCGTGGACATTGACGGACGTCTGTACACTCCGCAGGAAATCTCGGCCATGATCCTTCAGAAAATGAAGAAGACGGCGGAAGATTATCTGGGACAGGAAGTGACAGAAGCCGTGATTACCGTACCGGCATACTTCTCGGACTCTCAGCGTCAGGCAACCAAGGAAGCCGGTCAGATTGCAGGTCTGGATGTGAAACGTATCGTTAACGAACCGACAGCGGCCGCTCTGGCTTATGGTGTGGACAAGGCCAATAAGGATATGAAAGTGGCAGTGTTCGACCTCGGTGGCGGTACATTTGATATTTCAATATTGGAGTTCGGTGGCGGTGTGTTCGAAGTGTTGGCTACCAACGGTGATACTCATCTGGGTGGTGATGACTTCGACCAGGCAATTATCAACTGGCTGGTTCAGGAATTCAAGAACGATGAGGGAGCTGATCTGACGGCTGACCCGATGGCAATGCAGCGTCTGAAGGAAGCTGCGGAGAAAGCGAAGATTGAATTGTCTTCTTCTACTTCCACTGAAATCAACCTGCCGTATATCATGCCGGTTGCGGGTGTGCCCAAACACTTGGTAAAGACTTTGACGCGTGCTAAATTCGAGCAGTTGGCTCACGATCTGATTCAGGCTTGTCTGGAACCGTGTAAGAAAGCCATGAGCGATGCGGGTCTGAGCAACTCGGATATTGATGAGGTTATTTTGGTAGGTGGTTCTTCACGTATCCCGGCTGTCCAGCAGCTGGTTCAGGACTTCTTCGGCAAGGTTCCTTCAAAGGGCGTGAACCCGGACGAAGTGGTAGCCGTAGGTGCGGCCATTCAGGGCGCCGTGTTGAACAAGGAAGCCGGTGTGGGCAACATCGTGTTGCTGGATGTCACTCCGTTGACGTTGGGTATTGAGACCATGGGTGGTGTGATGACCAAATTGATTGATGCCAACACGACCATTCCGTGCAAGAAGAGTGAGGTGTTCTCTACTGCGGCAGATAACCAGACAGAAGTTACCATCCATGTATTGCAGGGTGAACGTCCGATGGCAGCCCAGAACAAGTCGATCGGCCAGTTCAACCTGACAGGTATCGCACCGGCACGTCGTGGAGTTCCTCAGATTGAGGTAACTTTCGATATCGATGCCAACGGTATCTTGAAAGTGTCTGCAAAGGATAAGGCGACAGGCAAGGAGCAGGCCATCCGTATCGAGGCTTCTTCCGGTTTGAGCAAAGAAGAGATTGAACGCATGAAGGCTGAGGCATCTGCCAACGCTGAGGCTGACAAGAAGGAACGTGAGAAAGTGGACAAGCTGAATCAGGCCGACTCCATGATTTTCACAACCGAAAATCAGTTGAAGGACCTTGGTGACAAGATTCCGGCAGACAAGAAAGCTCCTATCGAAGCGGCTCTGCAGAAACTGAAAGATGCCCACAAGGCTCAGGATTTGACTGCCATCGACAGTGCAATGGCTGAGTTAAACACCGCATTCCAGGCCGCAAGTGCCGAAATGTATGCGCAGAGCGGTGCTCAGGGCGGCGCACAGGCTGGTCCTAACGCTGGTCAGGCAAACAACAATGCCGGTCAGGGTTCAGGAAAGAACAATGACAATGTGCAGGATGCTGACTTTGAGGAGGTCAAGTGATTCCGATAAGTAAAGACATACAAAATCACAATCAAAAGCGTGCAGCTCAATGAGTTGCACGCTTTTGCGTTTATGGGGTTCTTGGTTTCTATGCCTTATATTTCTTATTTGCGGTAAGACAAAATAAGATGGATGCCAATATAAAAATTGTCATGTGTCACGTCCTCCCTGTTATGGCTTTACGATGATGCGCCAATAGCCACCAAAGGTTGCGCCCTCGCGAGTTAAAATCCCCATAGAACGCAGTTTGGCAATTTGTTTTTCTACTGCTCTCGAACTGACACCTATACGATAAGCCATAGCTTCGGCAGAAATGGAAGGGTCGGAAATAACTAAGTCTATGATTTTTTGTGCGGTCTTTCCAACACTTTTATCCTCTTTTGCAACCTTTCCGAATCTTGTTTCCGAACTTTCGCTGTTGTTTCCGAACCTTGTTTCCGAACTTTTGCTACTGTCTCCGAACTTTTTCACCGAAGATTTTTGTGAATCACCGAAGGTTTTTTCCGAACTTTTCTCGTTTACACCGAACTTTTCCTCCGAACCTTCTTCGTTTACAGGGTACTTTTTGAGGGTACTGTTTACCCTGTCGGCCACCTCTTCTACGGGGATTCTGCCGTTTTCGCCCCAATTCAAGTTATAGAAAGTGGTGAAGAACGAAGAGGCTTCGGTTTTATAGCGAGGTTCTTTGCCGGACAGGAAGTTGGGCAGCTTCTCGGTCAGTTCACGCATCTTACGCAGGCCGGAGCCACGTTTCTCCATGTAGTCGAGCTGGGTAAACATATCGGCAATGACGGGATTGCGGCGTATGGACGGAACATTGTAGATATCACGGTCTTGAATCTGTGTACCGTCGAGCATCGCGCCGGGCGACACCAGTTCCACACGGTCATCGTAAATATCGATATGTATCTCACCGCCCATCACCGTGTAATCCCGATGGATAAGGTGGTTGACCAATCCTTCAAAGATAGCACGATCGGAATAGTCTGGCAGATTAAGGCGGTAGTTGGGCATCTTGACCCAACCGCTCATTGTGTAGTTCTTGATAAAATCCATGCCATACTTTAAAAGTAGGACGAGGTTTGCCCTGTGTTCTACCGAGCTGATGGCATCGTCCTTATAAAGACCAGTCCAACGGGTGCAGAATATGCGCGACTGGAATACGGTGCAGTTGTCCACAAAGAGCAGTCCGGCATTGGTCAGCTTGCCGTCAGACGTGACTAGCCCGAACGATTCCAGATACTTGTCGTTCCATTCCTGATGCGTCTGTTCGCGGAACGTATTGGCGAGGATGATGAAAGAGTGCTTGTGGGCATCCACTTGCGTTGGAAGCGAATTCCACGTCATGTGCGTACCTTTCAGCACCAACGAGAGGAGTTGCTGCGCATTGCATTCCACACTTTCATTGCCTACCCTGACAAAAGCCGTGCGCGTTCCGTCTTGGTACTAATAATAAGGAGTCAGCACTCCGGCCTTGACTTTCACTTCAAGCAGGGTGCATCCTTCGTACTCAATCGGTATGAGCTGTACTTCCGGCACGGGGTCAAGCCGTGCCTTTATCATTTCGCTGATAAAGTCGGCATCCGCTTGTACGTTCTCCAAGCCCACAATTTCACCGTCATCACTTACGCCATAGAACAAACTGCCGCCATCCGTATTGGCAAAGGCCGACACGGATTTGAGCCACGACTTCACTTTCTTGCGTTCCAGCATCTCCTTGAAATCGTAAGACGTACATTCTGCTATAAGTCTGTTATCGTGTATCTGCATGATTTTCTC